>NZ_JALVUC010000019.1:317802-454769 GCF_027023865.1 Thermococcus sp.
CAATCTTCTTCCGCCAGTAGAAGGCAATGCTCTTGAGTGGTCTTCCGTTCACGAGAAAACTTTCTCCATTCTCGACATAGACGGCCATTAAATTGTTCACTCCTAAATCAATTCCAGCAGAGAGGTTGCCCAACGGTTGTCTTGGAACTTCAACCCACTTGTCCTCAATTAGTTTCTCTTCCACGATAAAGCTAACGTGAGCATACCATTTTCTCTTTATTGGGTCGTAGATTATTTCTAACCGTCCTTGTTTTGCCTTTGAGGTGCATTCTGCCCTTGAACGGGACTTCGAGACGTTTGAACTTTCCAAGCCCCTTGAGGAGTACCTTGTTGCCTTCAATCTTGTACTGGTCGTTCCTGAGGATGATTAAGGGTTTTCTCTTCCCGTCTTTTCTGAGATAGTTTGGTGGTTTCGGTTTGAGCCACTCGGGCAGTTCTCCGTTCCGCTTACTCCTTAAGAGTGAGAAGAAGCTCCGCCAGCTTTCGGCGTTCTTCCTACAAATTTGCTGGACTGTGGCAGAACCCATTTCTCCTTTGAATTCCTCGTAAACAATCTTTTCGGTTTTATTGAAGTCAACTGGTTTACCCTCAAAGAATTCCTGCCTGCGGAGGTAGTTTACTCGATTCTAGACTTTAACCCCAATGTCGGCTAACTCGAAGAGGACTTTTTCTTGTTCTTTGCTTGGTTGGAGTTTTACCGTTACTGCTCGCTTCATTCCAAAGTATGGTATTGTTCTTAGGCTTTAAAAGAGTGTTGCTTTCCCGCTTAAGGGTCAGTTGGGTGGTTGATTGTACCCCGCCCTAAAGGGCGAGGCCTTCGGGAAGAAAAAAGTAAGGACGGGGGCAGAAGCCCTCAGAGAAGCATCCTCGCGTCGACGGCTATGGCTGAGTCCTCGTAGGCGAAGATGGGGTTGATGTCGAGTTCTTTGATCTCAGGAAGCTCGAGGGCAAGATCGCCGATCTTAACAATTATGTCGGCAAGGGCCTCGATGTCAACGGGCTTCTCACCGCGCGCTCCAGCCAGGATCGGGTAGGCCTTGATCTCCTTTATCATATCAAGGGCCTCGTCCTTGCTTATCGGGGCGACGCGGAAGCTGACGTCCTTGAGTATCTCGACGAAGATGCCGCCTAGACCAAACATGATGGCTGGGCCGAACTGCGGGTCGCGGATCATGCCGACAATAACCTCCTTGCCTAGCGGGAGCATCTTGTAGATGATAACGCCCCAGAGGTCTGCATCGGGCTTGTAGTTCTTGGCGTTCTCCATGATGGTCCTAAAGGCCTGCTTGGCCTCTTCGTCGCTCTTGATGTTGACCTTGACACCGCCGGCGTCGCTCTTGTGGATGATCTGCGGGGAAACGATCTTCATGACAACAGGGTAGCCGATCTCCCTGGCGAACTGAACGGCCTCCTCCTCGTTGGTGGCGACCTTGAAGTCCGGAACCGGGACGCCGTAGAGCTTGAGTATCTCCTTTGCCTCCGGCTCGACGAGTGGCCTGTTCTCGGCCGTCGCCTTTTCGATGACTGCCTTAGCCTTTTCAATCCTGTCCATACCAATCACCTCATCAGCCTGACACTCTCCACTTCGCCGACACAGTTAAAAGGGTTTCCATTTGCCAACCCCTTCGCTTTGAATCCGGTTGAAGCGATGCCCGGGTTATAAATACTCCCTCGATCAAGTAGTTACGGGTGATATCCATAAAGAAGAAGCTTATTGCCGGGGCCGGTGTGGTTCTGCTGATTATCCTGTCGGTCTTTTTGTTTCAGGGTGAGAAGGCCACCGCGAGCGATACGACAGTTGTCCTCTATAACTCAGCCAAAATCGGCGTGATAGAGGAGACGAGGGAGTTCGAACTTAAGGCTGGCCTGAATGAGGTTCCCCTCAATGAGCTGGCCGGACTGAACATCGCTGAGGTCACGATAAGGCCCCTCAATGGCGGGGTTCAGGTTCTCGGCGTTTTCAGCAGGGGTTCTAACGGCGACGTTTACTCGGCGAACATTGGCAGTGAGGTGGAGATAAAGCTGAGGAGCGGTGACGTCATCAAGGGCAGGTTTCTCGGCTTCAAAAACAGGAAGATAGCGGTCGAGGGCGACGGCTACTACCTGATAAACCCTGCCGAGGTTTCATACTTCAAGGCCAAGAACCTCGACGGAAAGGCAAGGGTTTACGCGGTTCTCCAGGCGGACAAGGCCGGAAAGTACAACGTCAGCGTGACCTACAGGGTGGCGAACATGAGCTGGGAGAGCAGGTACAAGCTCTACATCGGGAAAGATGCCAAGCTCTACGGTTACGTCGTGCTCAACAACCCGACGGCTCAGGAGTTCAAGGACGCAAAGGTTCTCCTCATAGCCGGCGACGTCCACCTCAACCAGGCCCTTCCGCAGCCGCGCGTTCTCTACGCCAAAGCGGCCTCTTCAGGGACCTTCCAGATCGGCGAGCCGCAGAAGGTCGAGGCGTTCTACCTGTACAGGCTCGGAATCGCCGACCTCAATCCCTCGAGCACCATGATGTACCCCTACGTGACCATCGAAGCCCCATACCAGCGCGAGTACCTCTACGAGAGCTGGGCCGGGAACGGCGAGAGGCCGGTCTACGAGTCAATATCATTCAAGACCGACAGGGTTCTCCCCGCGGGAACCGTTGAGATCTACCGCGAAACCGATGATGGAAGCCTCCTGATTGGCGAGAACTCCATAGAGCACACACCCAAGGGCGACACTGTTAGGATAGGCATCGGCAGGGACTACGACCTTAAAGGAACCACCACGATACTCGAGCAGAGGAGTGGAGAGGGCTACTCCTACTACAAGGTGAGGATAACCCTTCAGAACTTCGGCAACGAGACGAAGACTGTCCTTGTCAGACACCACAAATGGGGAAAAGTAATGACCTCAAGCATTCAGCCGACGGACGAGACGGCGAACTACGTGGAGTTTAAGATAACGCTCGAGCCCGGGGAAAAGAAGGAAATAGTCTTCGACTATGGGGTGGGTATTAGCTCTTCCTGAGAGTTATCTCAAACCTCTTTTCTCCTTTTGTTATGTCCAAGACGAGGCTCTTGTCGTAGTCAATGAACTTCGTGCCTATGACTGTGTAGCCCTCTCCATTGAGGAACTCCGCCATTTTAAGACCAAGGTCGCCGAAGAACTCGGCCGCCATTGCTGCCATGCTCGGCTCCTTGATGTCAAGCTCATCGTGGTATCTCCTTGCGAGTTCAAACACGTCCATCGCCACCACCGTAGGTTTTACTCGTCGGTGGATAAAACGCTTTCGCAGAATCGAAAGGCTTAAAGAGGGTCTGAAAAAGCCACATCGATGGCCATGGATGGGAAGACCCTCAGAAAGGGTGAGCGCTACTACAAATCCGGCAGGGTTCTCTGGGTGATCAAGCACGGAGACAGGCTTTTCTCCAAGATTCTCGGCACTTACCCCTACTACGTCGAGCTTGACCTGAAAACCGGCGAGAACCGCTGCACCTGCCCCCTTGGTGGGGACTGCAAGCACGTTGCGGCAGTTATGAAGGCCTATGAGAACGGTTTCTACTTCGAGACCTTTGAGGAGCAAGCTGAACTCTTTCCAGAGGCAACCGCGATGGAGTTCCTGAGTGAGGTTCCAGACTTGGCCCTCGATGTTACGCTGAAGGAGCTCCGCTTCGCCTTAACCACCGACGAGAGCGGGAGCGAGGTCGCGAGGCTCTTCCGGAGGGCTTTGAAGCTCGTGGCGCTGACGGGAAGGAAAGAAGCGCTCCACGTCCTTGAGGAGGTCGCGGGGGAGTACGAACACATCTTTAAGGACTACAAGCTTTCCCTAAAGCTAGAAGA
Source organism: Thermococcus sp. (assembly GCF_027023865.1). NCBI lineage: Archaea > Methanobacteriati > Methanobacteriota > Thermococci > Thermococcales > Thermococcaceae > Thermococcus > Thermococcus sp. The sequence continues at coordinate 321,625 of NZ_JALVUC010000019.1, forward strand.
TGAACTGAGGGAACTTGAGGCGTCCCTCTAAAAAGTCTTATAAAGTCTCTCCTCGCGAGAATAGGAATTAGAGGGTGAGAAGATGAAGGCGATATACAGGGAGATGTGCCCGAACTGTTCTAGGAGGATCTCCGACGAGAGGCTTGTGAGTAAGAACCCCTGCGATGAGTGCATTGATACTCCCGTTCACGCCGATTCCTATTTTGAACTCGTCACAGCTGTTAAAAACGCCCTGCAGGTTAGGGGCACGCTTAGGGAGTGGGAGAGAGTCTACTCCCTGGAGAAGAACCTCCGCGATGTCGAGGCCTTCTTCGAAAAGGCCACAGGCTTTACCTTCTGGAGCGCCCAGAAGACGTGGGTGAAGAGACTTCTCAAGGGGAGGAGCTTCTCCATCATAGCCCCGACTGGAATGGGCAAGAGCACCTTCGGGGCATTTATGGCCGTCTGGCACGCCACAAAAGGAAAGAAGAGCTACATAGTCGTTCCCACAACCCCCCTCGTTGTTCAAACTGTGAGGAAAATCCAGGCCATATCTGAGAGGGCCGGCGCTGAGATAAACCTCGCCTACTACCATGGCAACCTCCGGAAGAAGGAGAAGGAGGAGATGCTGGCCAAGATAACCGGTGAGGACTACGATATCCTCGTTACCAGCGCCCAGTGGATGGCGAGGAAGTTCGACGAGGTTCTCAAGGGTAGGCATTTCGACTTCATCTTTGTGGATGACGTTGACGCTTTCCTCAAGGCGAGCAAGAATATAGACCGCTCCCTCTACCTGCTCGGCTTCAACGATGAGGTCATCCAAAAGGCTTGGGGGATAATCAAGCTAAAGAGGCAGATGTCAAAGTATCTCAACGGCCGCGCCCAGGACAGGGAAGAGAGGCTGAAGGAGCTTAACGCGGAGATATCAAAGCTCCAGCGCGAGATTGAGGAATTCAAATCGAAGAACAACATAGGCATCATGATAATCGCCTCCGCAACCGGAAGCGCGAGGGGTGACAGGATAAAACTTTACCGCGAGTTGCTCGGTTTTGAGGTCGGTTCTGGAAGGAGCGCGCTCAGGAACGTCGTCGACAGCTACATTAAACCCACTAAGAAGGTAGAGGAGCACGTGGAAGAGCTTCTCACGATGCTCGGCAGGGGCGGGATAATCTTCACACCAACCGACCAAGGTCTCGGCTATGCGGAAGAGCTCGTCAACTACCTCCGCGAGCGCGGCTTTAGGGTCGAACTTGTCAGCTCAAAGAACAGGAAAGCCATCGAGAGGTTTGAGAACGGTGAAGCTGACTACCTCGTGGGTTCCGCCACCTACTACGGCTCCCTTGTTAGAGGTCTCGATTTACCCCACCTCATACGCTACGCGGTCTTCACCGGCGTACCAAAGTTCCGCTTTAGCATAGACCTTGAAAGGCCCACCATATACCGCTCCCTGGGGTTGTTAAGTGAGATAATGGACTTCCTGAGTGATGAGGATAGGAAAACCGCTGAAAAGCTCCACGCCCGCTTGAGGAGACTCATAAGAAACATCCCCCAGTTCGAACTGATGAAAATAGAGGAGGCTTTGGCTGAGGGCCTTCCCATAGAGGACGAGTTCCACAACCACGTCCTTGACATTTTCCGCGAGCTGGTGGGGTTCCTCAGGAAGGCCCTTTGCGATGAGGAAGTTCTGAGGAAGCTCGCTGAAGATCCCTTCGTGAGCCTAACTGAAGATGGTGGCAAGTGGTACATCGAGATTCCAGACGTTAGAACCTACATCCAGGCTACCGGAAGGACCAGCAGGCTTTTCGCGGGTGGAATAACAAAGAGTCTCAGCGTCCTCATAGTTGACAACGAGAAGGTTTTCAACGGCTTAGTGAGGCAGATGCGCTGGCGCTTCACAGAGTTTCAGATGGCCCCCTTTGAGGAGCTGGACCTCGATGATGTTCTTAGACAGATAGATGAGGACAGGGAAAAGGTTCGCCTGGTGATGGAAGGCAAGATAAGCGCCAAGGTGAAAGATCTAGTCAAGTCCGCCCTCATGATAGTCGAGAGTCCCAACAAGGCCAGAACCATAGCCAGCTTCTTCGGTCAGCCGAGCAAGACAAGGATAGGCGATCTGGTCGCCTACGAGGTCAGTATAGGCAATATGATGCTGACGATTTTAGCCAGCGGCGGGCATATGTTCGACCTTGTGACGAACGAGGGTTACCACGGCGTCCTGATCGACGAGAGGGACGGTATTATGAATTTCATCCCGGTCTACGACACCATAAAGCGTTGCCGTGACTGCGGATATCAGTTCATTGACTGGGAGAACAAGGGTGTCTGCCCGCGCTGTGGTTCAACCAATGTGCGCGATGCCCTCGAGAACGTTAAGGCGATGCGCGAGTTAGCGCAAGAGGTGGACGAGATACTCATTGCCACCGATCCTGATACCGAAGGGGAAAAGATAGCCTGGGACATTAGGAATGTCCTCAGTCCTTACACGCCCAACATCAAGCGCATAGAGTTCCACGAGGTAACTAGGCCAGCCATAATGCGCGCCATCCAGGAGGCACGGGACGTCAACGAAGGTAGGGTAAACGCCCAGATTGTGAGGAGGATAGAGGACAGATGGATAGGCTTCGAGCTGAGTCAGGAACTTCAGCGTGTCTTCGAGAACCGCAACCTCTCAGCCGGGAGGGTTCAGACCCCTGTCCTGGGTTGGATAATAGAGCGATACAAGGAGTTCAGCGAGAGCGAAACCTATTTCCTGGGGTTAACGCTGGAGAATGGCCTTCAGTTCGCCGTTGAGATAGGTAAGGATGGGAAGAACGTTGAGCCTCCCAAATACGTAACCGTTGAGGATGTCCATCTCGAAGAGAAGGAGTTCAATCCCTCCCCACCTTACACCACCGACACCATGCTGAAGGACGCCTCGACCTTCCTGAAGCTTTCTGCACCCGAAACCATGAGATTGGCGCAGGACCTATTTGAGGCAGGATTGACGAGCTACCACCGCACGGACTCAACCCACGTCAGCAACACCGGAATAGAGATAGCAAAGGAGTACATAACCCAGGAAGTTGGTGGAGAGTACTTCAAGCCGAGGTCTTGGGGTGAGGAGGGAACACATGAGGCCATAAGACCGACTAGGCCGATAGACACCGGCCGCTTAATGCAGCTCATCCGCGATGGTGTTATCCAGCTCCCCAAGAACCTCACTAGGAACCACTACAGGCTCTATGACATGATATTCAGGAAGTTTATGACGAGCCAGATGAAGGCTGCGAAGCTCCTCATGGAGAGGGCAGTCATAGACGCGGACGTTGGAAAGGCAGAGCTTGAGGGCTACGTCGAGATAATAGATGACGGCTGGACGAAGCTCCGCTCGCCACCCTTCAGGCAACTCCCGAAGCTCGAAAAAGGAGCAAAGCTCAAAGTGGTTGAGACCAAGAAATGGAAGGCTCCCCAGGTTTCTCTCTACAGTCAGGGCGACATAATCTCCCTCATGAAGGAGAGGAAGATAGGCAGACCCTCCACTTATGCAAAGATAGTCGAAACGCTGATGAGGCGCTACTATGTCTTTGAAACGCGCGGAAGAAAGAAACTCGTGCCGACCGATCAGGGTATCAAGGTCTACCACTATCTCATAAGTAAGTACAAAGAGCTTGTCAGTGAGGAGAAGACGAGGGAACTTGAGGAAACGATGGATCTAGTGGAGAAGGGAGGGATGGATCACCAGAGTGTTCTCAGTAATCTGTACAAGGAGATAGTTGAATATCTTAGGAGGGATAGGAGAACCCAACCTGAGGGTTAGTGAGGTTTACCTCCAACTCTTGAATTTAGAATTCTCAACATCTAATTTTGTTTCACATCCTATTGCTCTCACTACGTTACATGACCTCTGACCAAGGTCGGGTACTACTGGGCACTGCGTTCTAATCGAACCTTTGCAGTCATGTTAAACCAAAAATTTTTAAAGCTAATTGGTGGTAATAGGTTTGCATGGCAATGCAATGGCAATAACATCTAGGGGAGTCATTCAGCCAAATCGTGGTGACTAATGACAGGAACTAACCTTCCTAGGAAAAAACTTATATGTGTTTATATCGATTACACAGTATAAGAAACATGGTGGTGGTAAGAATGGTTAAGGACAAGATGGTTGAGCTCCTTCAGGAGCACTTCGAGTTGAACCTCTACGAGGCAAGGGCGTACGTAGCACTGGTCGGCTTCGGCGTTCTGACACCGGCGGAGCTTGCCAGCGTCTCGGAGGTTCCCGCCCCAAGGACCTATGATGTTCTCAGGAGCCTTGAGAAGAAAGGCTTCGCCATAAGCCAGCCAGGCAAGGTCAACAAGTACAGGCCGGTTCACCCAGAGAACATCCTCGAGAAGTTCATCGAGGAGTGGCAGGAGAGGATCGCGGAGGAGCTTGAGGCCAAGAAGAAGGCCAAGGATGAACTCCTCCAGCTTATGAAGCCCCTCATCGAGACCGAGATTCCAAAGTACGGCGTCGAGAAGGTCTGGGTTGTCCGCGGAATCAGGAACGCCACTCTCAAGACCAAGGAGATGTTCGAGGACGTCAAGGAGCAGATACTTCTGGCGGACGACGGCTACATCGCCATCAACCTGGAGAGCGATATCATCAAGGCCATAGACAAGGGCGTCAAGGCCAAGATACTCGTCGCCCCGAACGTCCTCCAGAGGCTCAACACCTCAAAGATAATGGACTATTACAAGAAGGGCAAACTCGAACTTAGGGTCCTCGACAAGTTCGAGCTTCCAATGCTCATCTGCGACGACGAGGTATTCTTTGCCCTTGAGGACATGGCGGCCCGCTACTTCAACTACGAGACCCAGATATGGATCAAGGACTTCCGCGTTAAGGCCCTGTTCGAGGGCAAGTTCAACGAGTACTGGGAGAAGGCCAAGAAGGCCTGATTTTTATCTTTCCATTTTGAAAAACAAGGAAGAACGGTCTAACGCCTTCTAACCTTCTGGGCAACAAGCACAGTTGTTGCCAGCAAGACTAAAAAAGCAGGTCCGCAGATGTCCTTTTTGCTAGAAGTTTGGGGCGATGCTGATGTTTTGTTCGTTCTTTCAACGGTGTTTCTGGGAGAACGCGTGATGCCCCTCTGGGCAGGCATTTGAGTCTTAGTTTTGTTTAAATTTAAAGGGGTATTCTCTCGAGGGGTAGCTGACGTGCAGGCCGTTACATTGACGATTTTAACGCTCTTGGGGAACCAAAAAATGGGAACGGTGGTGTTTGGTGGGAGTCTGTTGAAAAAGTCCTCTAGAGTGGTGTTCATGTTCAGATAGATCACAGTTACATTTCTTGCGTGATTCCCCCGTCTGAGAGTGAAATAAACTGGAAAGACACTTGAATTTGCTAAAATAACAGATGGACAACATTCATGGGCCCAGCACCATGCGTTCTTGCTCATCGTGACACAGATGTCATTCATCGGTGTTTCAATCTGCCAGCCGTTTATCACTGCGGTGGAAGTACCATTTTTTGAAAGTTGGGACCAGTTACGGCTGACTGGTTCAACGCAAAAACTCCTCTGGTTAAACTTATAGACCTTCTCGATACCCTCAGATGAATCCTGAGGGTAAGCCGTTATATTCAAATACCAGCTCCTGTTAACGAAAACTACCCCGTTATAGTCCACGAACGTTGAGTTCGTTGCTTTTGTAAAGTCCAAAGAGTATAGTCGAGAGCCGTTGAAATAGAGTAGAGATCCACCTATGGGCGTCATGTCAAAGTCATAGCAAAAGCCAGCCTTACAGTCGGGCGCATATTGGAAAAGTTGAAGATAAACGAAAGCATCGCTTCCGCTTGATATAATGGAGTATTCAACCCTGTAAACGTAATCCTCTAATGGGCCATGCTTCAAGTCCACGTTGTTGCAGGTTTCGTTTGAGGCTTGAGCTGGAACAACGCTGAGAAGGAAAATTAGGGATATGAAAACAGCCTCAAACGTACGGTTCATTGAGTTCCCTCCTGCATTGCTCTTGGAGGGTGTCTATTACTTTGAAATCTGTGCTGAAGTAGTATGCTAAGTTTGATGGTTTCCATCCGACATCGTTTAGCGCTCTAACGTAATCCAGGGCGTAATCAATCGCCTTCTGTGGCTGGTGTTCTCTGCAGTGCTCATAACACTTTTCAAGGTTGCAGTCGCACTTCATGCCCTCAGGGCAATTATACCCATTGCCACAGTTGCAGGGAATTCCCAGTATGGTCCTGTCGGCTTCCATTTCTATTGAAATTCTTGTGTTTGGGTTTTTAATGTTCCTCGGGAGTTCCTCATAAACCCAGCGGATCTTCTCGACTAACTTCTCGTATGAGTACGGAAACGTTTGTTTATGCCCGTTAATGTACTCGATACAGACGCCGTTCTGATAGTAGTTCGGCTGGACGAAAACGTAGTCAAAATAACCACCAATATTGAGAATTCCATCGAAAGAATCCTTACGCAAGTAGGTTACACCCCTATCCCCAGTCGCCGGAATCCAAATGAATTCCTGGCCATGATTATGAATGTAGTTACTCATGTACTGGATGAACTCCTTCGTAACGTGGGCCTCATCGTAAGAGGTAGTCTGAAGGCAACTCTCATAACTCCAGTAGAATCCAGTAATGTCAGTGTTATCAACGCTCAGAACACCATCAATCCAGCCCTTGTAGTATGAGTTCACGCCAGAGTACTCAAACGGTATCTGCACTTGATCCCGCGGAAATCCCTCGGGGCGGCTAAAGGGTATTGTTATATACACTGGCATCCCATATATGTAGTTGGACACCCATCTTGCAAATTCCCTCCCATCGTTGTATCCCGAATTATAGAATGGTCCACTGTACTTAATCCCCCTCCCTTCTCCGCTGAGAATGACAATCCTGTCAAAACCCCTCTCTTTAAAGTCTTCAACGGTGGCTTTTCTACTCCCCACAGTCATCCTCGACTCGTAGTCAGAACCATTCCACGTAACCCACCATAGTGCGAACTTTGCCACAGGTCATCACCATCGTGAGTACTGTCGAGTGTATAAAAACTATTTGAATTTCTACTTGTTAAAATTGCACGGACCAAAAATTGGAGATAAAAACCAGTTACGCAGTCTCCAAAAGAGTTCAGACGTATTTAAACTCCTCTTCCTCCTCGCTCTTCTCCTTGATCTTCCAGAAGAGCTTGCCGTTCTTCTGGTAGCTCTCGACCTTTCCCTGCTCTGCAAAGCGGAGCAGGTAGCGCCTTATTTCCATTGCTTTTATGCCCGTAGCCTCGGCTATTTCTTCTATGGTCTTCGGGCCTTCGTTGAGAATCTCAAGCACCTTCACGTTCTTCATCATCCTCCCTCCAATTTTTTATAGCGCTCCAACAGTTCCATTATCTTCTCCATTGCCCTTAAGTGTTTCTCCAGTTCGTCAATATCCTCAGGAAGGGAGTTGGCGAGCTCGTTCAGCTTTTCCCTCAATCTTTCTTCAACTCCCTTTATCTCGCCCTTCCTCTGCTTTTCCCTGTACTCGCATACCGGGCAGAAAACCCTACCGTCCTTCTCGAAGAGCGGCGAGCCGCACTTGGGGCAGTGTTTGTCAAGCATCTTCGCGCCGGAAAGCATCAAAGGCATTATGATGTTGCGCATCTCCCACTCCGTTGGCCCTTCCATTGAATCACCCCATCAAGAGCTGGAATACCTCAACGAAGGCCTTCTTTCCGAGGTGAGAGCGCCTTATTCTGTCTGAGACCTCTGCGATATCGAAGGCGGTTATCCTGAAGTTTTCCTTTATGCCCTCTAGGAGTTCGAGGAGTTCCTTAAGGGTAAGCTCCCCGTGCTGGAAGCGGGCTATCCTGTATTCCGGCCTGAGAACGTCGAGGTCGACGGTGAGATAGACTTCATCACCGAGGTACTTCTTCGTTTCGTCGAGTATCTCCAGCAAATCATTTGTTTGGAGGTTTTTGTAAGCCCTCCACTTCCCCCTAACTTTTCTGCTTCTCAATAGCGCCGGGAAGATTTTGACGCGCCTCGTCCAGAGCTGGGTTCTCTCGGTAGTTGGTATCATAAGCACTGGCGCCAGAACGACGGCCCGGTTTATCAAGTGCTCTTCAAGGGCGTAGGCCAGCCACGAGCCGTGGTCGAGGTAGTCGTGCATTAAATCGGTGTGAGCGTCAACGCTGATTAAAGCCGGGGGGCTAAGTTTTTGGACGATGCCGTAGGTGGCGAGGTGTTCGCCGATGATGTAAGCCCTGTCTAAGGGTACCCTCTCGGGGAGCAGTTCAACCCTGCTGGATTCAACTATAATATAGTCATCTATGAGCTTGTTTCTCTTGAGGAAGTTTAGGACGTAGATAACACCGTCCCTATTTGGCTTCTCCCCGAATGGGACGAACGTTACCATACTACTCCACCGTTCCGGTTTCCACGCTTATCTTTTAAACCTTGGTGAATTCTTTGAACATCTCTATGTTAATCCACCAAGCCAAAGTTTAAAAAGTGGCAACGAGAGATTAAACTGAAAACCCTTTGGAGGCGAGGAGATGATACTCCAAGTTGCCCTTGACCTTACTGACGTTGAACAGGCCATTTCTATCGCAGAGAAAGCTGCACATGGCGGCGCTCACTGGCTTGAGGTCGGGACTCCGCTCATCAAAAAGGAAGGTATGCGCGCGGTCGAGCTTCTCAAGAGGCGCTTCCCTGACAGGAAAATCGTTGCGGACCTCAAGACAATGGACACCGGTGCTTTGGAGGTTGAGATGGCGGCAAGACACGGTGCGGATGTTGTTTCTATCCTCGGCGTTGCAGATGATAAGACCATCCTCGATGCAGTTGATGTCGCAAGGAGGTATGGGATTAGGGTGATGGTCGATCTTATAGGCGTCAAGGATAAGGTGAAGCGCGCCAAGGAACTGGAGAGGATGGGTGTTCATTATATACTTGTCCATACTGGTATAGACGAGCAGGTTCAGGGAAAAACTCCATTGGAAGACCTCGAGAAGGTTGTTAAAGCCGTTAAGGTTCCCGTGGCAGTTGCAGGCGGTTTAAACCTTCAGACCATCCCCAAGGTTGTGGAACTCGGTGCGACAATAATAATCGTTGGCGGGGCCATTACAAAGGCAAAAGACCCCGGGGATATCACAAGAAAGATAATCGACATCTTCTGGGGAGAGTATATGATGACCATACGGAAGGCCATGAGGGACATAACGGAACACATAAACAGCGTTGCCGACACCATAAAGCTCGAGCAGGTTCGCGGCTTCGTCGATGCGATGATAGGGGCCAACAAGATATTCATCTACGGCGCTGGAAGGAGTGGCCTCGTTGGTAAGGCATTCGCGATGAGACTCATGCATCTCGACTTCAACGTCTACGTCGTCGGCGAAACGATAACACCAGCCTTCGAACCCGGCGACATCCTTATAGCGATAAGCGGTTCGGGAGAGACCAAGAGTATCGTCGACGCGGCACAGATAGCGAGGGCCGAGGGAGGAAGGGTCGTGTCCATAACCTCCTACGCCAACTCCACCCTAGGAAAGCTCGCCGATGTGGTCGTTGAGATACCCGGCAGAACTAAGGAGGACGTCCCTACGGACTATATAGCCAGGCAGATGCTTACGAAGTACAAATGGATTGCTCCTATGGGAACCCTTTTTGAGGATTCCACCATGATACTTCTCGACGGGGTTATAGCCCTCCTTATGGCCACCTTCCAGAAGACGGAGAAGGACATGCGCAAGAAGCACGCAACACTGGAGTGAACGAACCGAAAAGGATATGAACGCCCATCCTTATTTTCCTTTTAGGGGTGGCGATGGAATCATTTACTCACCTGTTCGTTGGAATAGGGAATGCCGGTGCTCGAATCGTCAACAACATAAGCGCGGACGGTACGGTTAGGGTTACCGTTAACCCCGCCTATCTCCTCATGCCCCGCGCCAAAACTTACGAAAAAAAGCTCCGCGACTTCTTCTCCCGCCTTCCGAAAAACACATTTCTCTGGCTTATCTTCGAGGATAAGGAAGCAAACCACCTCGTCCGCCAGATAATAATAGAGAGCGTTCCCTCCGACACGATAAAACTCGCCTACGTCCTCACACCCCGGAGGGAACTCGTACACGAGGGAAAGCCCCCCTGGGCAGATGATTTTGAGACCGTCTTCTACGACTCCCTATGGGACTTTTTCTCGGGGCCTGACGAACCCCTCGCCACGGCCTTCCATGCCGCCTCACGGCACATAGCGGAGATGTTCTCCCGCTTACACTACTACCTTGAGAGTCAGATGCTCGTAAACATAGATTACGCGGATCTCTTTAACATGATAAAGGGCGGAAACGTCGGAATCCTCCGCCTCCTCCACAGGGTTGACTTCAACTGGCACTGGGGAATCTGGGAGCGTGGCCTTGTAGGTATCCTCGTTGGGAGCGAGTTTCCCCTGATGAACGCACACAGAATACTTAAGAACTTCCAGGAGGTACTCTCCGAAAAGGACATAATCTGGGGGGTCATAATCGACGAGAACCTCGACAGGGAGGTTGAGATACTCTCCCTGCTGGTCAAGAAGTGGTGATAGTATGGAGGCGGTGTTCTTCGACATAGACGGGACCCTGCTAACGGAGATGCCCCTCATAGAGATGTTCCTACCGCAGGTCTACGAGAGGCTCTCGAAGAAGCTTGGGGTGGACAGGGAAAGAGCCAGGGAACGCTTCTTAAATGAGATATTTAACAGGCGGGAAACATACGACTGGCACGACTGGAACTTCTTCTTTAAGCTCTTCGACCTCGATATGGACTATGGGGAACTCATGAAGCGCTATCCTCACAAGCTCCACGTTTACCCGGACACGGTCCCGACCCTCGAGTGGCTTAAGGATGAGGGCTACAGACTCGGTGTCATAACCAGCGGGCCTGAATACCAAAGGCTCAAACTTGAACTGGCAGGCTTAAGTGGCTACTTTAAGGTAGTGGTCACGAGAGAGGATGTTAGGGCCATAAAGCCCGAGCCAGGCGTTTTCCTCTACGCCCTTGAGAGGCTGGGAGTTGATCCTGAAGAGGCCATTATGGTGGGTGATTCCCTCAGCCAGGACGTCTACGGTGCAAAGAACGTTGGGATGGCCACCGCCTGGATAAACAGAGGGAGAGAGCCCGGCTACCACATGGCGGACTATGAAATAAGAACCCTTCACGAGCTTAGAAAAATCCTGGGGGGAAGAGAATGAAAGAAATATTCAACGAGAGTGGGATTTTTGTGGAATACGAGGAGAAAAAGGTTAAGATGGAGAACGGCCACGAGCTGACCCATAGGAGCGAGGAACCGACTGAACTGTGGTGGAAGTTGAAGGAGGCAGTGAAGGGCAGGAAAGTACGAATCGTTGTTTACCTTTTTCTTCCAGAAGGCCTCGCCCTTCAGGGTAGGGATGCAGTAAACCACCCAACTACCCTTAAACCGTCGAAACCCTTTTAAGTTTTTGCAACTTAATAAGGCCTCGGAGAGGCCACTCAAGAACAACCCGATGAGATGAGGGGTTTCACGTTACCACTCTGCTTTAGAGTGGTTTGACGCTGTTAAGCGTCTTCAAAAGACTGCCCGCTGAGGCAGTCTGAAACTAACGAGTGGGCCTTTGGAACGATAACCCCAATCCGCTCTGTGGTAGGGGTAACGGGCCGAAGACCCGGCCTTCGGGCTGAGCTGAAACTGGTGACGGGAGTAGGTGGATGAGTGCCCGTAAACTTCCCCGTCTTTAGCGAGGGGTTAATTTGTCAGAACCCTCGCCATTCACGGCGAGGAGGAGGTCAGGAAGGGGAATGAGCAATGATAGCCCATCTGATAAACACAGACGTCGGGAACCGCGGTGTCCTGGGGGTTTACCTCTACTACCGGAGGAGGAACCCCAATTTTTTACATAATTCTGCAAAAATACTTTTAAATAATTATGAGCACGTTTTAATCGTCACAGGCTTTCCAATACCCCCAACCATGGTTCCGGAGACGGACGGACCACCGGGGGCACTGGCGCTCGCGAAGGCCATCCAGATCCTCGGAGGAAGGGTTGAAGTCCTAACGTACCCCGAGGTGGGAAGGGCCCTGAGACCCTTCAGGGTTGACTTCGTGGAAAACCCCGATGTAAGCAATTACTCCCTTGTTATAGCCATCGAAACACCGGGAAAGGCTGCTGACGGAGGGTATTACTCCATGAGCGGAGCGGAGATAACGCGGGAAACCTTTGACTGGGCGGTTACTGGGGCCAAAGAACTCGGCATCCCTACAATAGGAATCGGTGATGGTGGAAACGAAGTCGGCATGGGAAGGATACGGGACCTAATTGTTAGGCATGTCCCCCATGGGGATATGATAGCGAGCGTCGTTGAGACTGATGAGCTCCTCCTTTCGGCTGTCTCGAACTGGGGCGCCTACGGACTCCTTGCAGAGGTGTCAATCCAACTCGGGAAGAACCTATTGGAGGATTGGGACGAGGAAAAAGCTGTTAGGGCAATGATGGATGCAGGGCTGATAGACGGCGTTTCCAAGGGGCTAACCCCCACTGTGGACGGCATCTCCTTAAGTGTCCACAGGGAAATCGTTGGGCTTTTAAAGTTGCTCGTCGATGAGGTCCTTGGGTGATTCGATTGAAGCTCACTGATTTCATAAGCGATCCGAGGAGTATCAAGCTTATAGGGCGTACGAGGGAGTACGTGAGGCACTTCTTTGAACGTGATGGGACGCACGGTTTCTCCCACGTCGAGCGTGTTTTCAACCTCTGCCTCCACATAGGAAAGGAGGAGGGTGCTGACCTCGAGGTTCTTGCTTTGGCTTCACTCCTCCACGACGTCGCGAGGCCCCTTGAGAGCTCTGGAAAGGTTGAGGACCATGCGGTTGAGGGAGCTAGGATAGCAAGGCACTTCCTGAGGAGCCTTGGCTATCCGGAGGAGAAGGTTGAAGCCGTTGCTCATGCCATCGAGGCCCACCGCTTCTCCCGCGGTCCGGAGCCGGAAACGCTGGAGGCTAAAATCCTGAGCGACGCGGACAAGCTTGATGCAATAGGGGCCATCGGCGTCGCAAGGGTTTTTATGTACTCCGGCGAGCACGGTAGGAGCATTGAGGATTCGCTGAGGCATTTTGAGGAGAAGATACTGAAGCTGAAGGGTTTGATGTACACCAAAACGGCAAGAGGGATTGCCGATGGAAGACATCGCTTCACCGTCGAGTTCATCGAGCGTATAATGCGCGAGATAGAGGGCGAAATCTGAACTTTCCGCCGGTTTTCTCTTATAATAAGATTTTTAAATGCCTCCCGGAATTAAAGGTTAGCCCTTTAAGGTCATTCTTCAATCGAGGAGGTGAGCGGATGAAGGCGCCAATCTGTGAGGTGTGTTTGAAAACCGACGATATTCTATGCCCTGCTGATGAAAAAAAGCTTCAGGAAGGTGTGATTTCAGAGCTTGATGTGAGGGTGGCACGCTTACTCTATAAGCTTCTTGGCGACGTTGATATGGAGTTTAAAAAGGCCGTCGAGGCTGGGGACCTGATAGTTATAATGGTCGGTGAAGGGGACGTTCCCATAACCATAGGAAAGAGTGGAAAGAACATCAAAACCCTAATGAGGGAGCTTGGAAAGCGCATAAGGGTCATCGAGGCAGCTGAGATTAAAGACACCGAAGATCTCAAGAAGCTCGCCACTGACCTGCTCTACCCAGCGGGGGTCTTTGGAGTCAACATCGTCTACAAACCCGGTGGTGGGAACTACTACAAGGTTCTCGTTCTTAACAGGGATAGGAAGAAGCTCCCCGCACGGCCTGACGTACTGGAGGATATAATGTCCCAGATGGCTGGGATAGAGGTGAAGATAAGCTTCATCTGACTTTTCTAATTTAATAAGGGAGGTCGTTGGGATGTACAGGACGCACTACTCAAGCCAGATTACAGAGGAGCTGAACGGTCAGCGCGTTAGGGTGGCCGGATGGGTTTGGGAGGCCAAAGACCTCGGTGGAATCAAGTTCCTCTGGATAAGAGACAGGGAAGGGATAGTCCAGGTCACCGTACCGAAGAAGAAAGTTGACCCTGAGCTGTTCAAGCTCATTCCAAAGCTCAACGCTGAGGACGTCGTCGCAGTAGAGGGCACAGTTAACTTCACACCCAAGGCAAAACTTGGCTTTGAAATCCTTCCCGAGAAGCTCGAAATCCTTAACCGGGCTGAAACGCCCCTCCCGCTCGATCCTACCGGGAAAGTGAAGGCGGAACTCGATACTAGACTGGACAACCGCTTCATGGACCTCAGAAGACCGGAGGTAATGGCGATATTCAAAATACGTTCCAGCGTTTTTAAGGCGGTTAGGGACTTCTTCTATAACGAAGGCTTTATTGAGATACACACGCCGAAGATTATAGCAACGGCAACAGAGGGGGGGACGGAGTTATTCCCGATGAAGTACTTTGAGAGGGACGCTTTTCTGGCCCAAAGTCCTCAGCTCTACAAGCAGATAATGATGGCAAGCGGTCTGGACAGGGTCTACGAGATAGCGCCGATTTTTAGAGCTGAAGAGCACAACACCACAAGGCACCTCAACGAGGCCTGGAGCATCGATGCCGAGATGGCCTTCATCGAGAATGAGGAGGAGGTCATGAACCTCCTTGAGAGGCTGGTTTCTTATGCTATCACCTACGTCCGCGAGCACAACTTTAAGGAACTGGAAATCATCAACTTCGGGCTGGAGGAGCCTAAACTGCCCTTCCCGCGCGTGAGCTACGATAAAGCCCTTGAGATCTTGGCTGACCTTGGCAAGATCATAGAATGGGGCGAGGACATAGACACCGAGGGTGAGAAGCTCCTTGGGAAGTACATGCTCGAAAACGAGAACACCTCCCTCTACTTCCTCTACCAGTACCCGAGCGAGGCCAAGCCGTTCTACATCATGAAGTACGACGATCAGCCCGAGATCTGCCGCGCCTTCGACCTCGAGTACCGCGGTGTAGAGATAACCTCGGGCGGCCAGAGGGAACACCGTCTTGAAGTGCTTGAAGAGCAGATACGGGAGAAGGAACTCAACCCAGCTAACTTCGAATTCTACCTCAGAACCTTCCGCTACGGCATGCCCCCACACGGTGGCTTCGGTCTCGGTGCAGAAAGGCTGATAAAGCAAATGCTCGACCTCAACAACATCCGCGAGGTTATACTCTTCCCAAGGGATAGGAGAAGGCTCACACCATAAGGTCTTTATACTGTCCATCACATTTCCCTTTAGGTAACTTCCCGAACACCACTGGAGGCTGAAGGTATGAAAAAGGCCATTGCTTTAATCCTGCTGGGGATGTTCTTGCTGTCCACCGCTGCCGTTGGCAGGGTAATAGCGGCACAGTCCCCTAGTATTCCCTACGCGGAGATTAACTCCGTTGGACTCGGCCTGGGGGACAAAGTGACCCTTGGTCCATACACGATAACCTTCGTCGACACGAACCCATCTTTCAACAAGGCTGAGATAAGCCTGTTCGATGGAGCGAAGAGCAGTGAGTATATACTCAACGACGGAGAGACCCTCTACTATCCCAACCAAGATAATCCCACCTTAATCTTAACTGTCAACTTGTGGTCCCAGGACAACAAGCCAACCCTTTACCTTAACATCGAATCCCCCCACCAGCTCATAAACGACGTGAATCTTACGGAGGGACAGTACTATTCCCTGCCTTCAATATTTCCAAAGATTAAGATACAGCTCTACAAGTCTACTAACATAGCAGCGGAGTTCAAGGTTTACCTTCCCTACCAGACCAACCCGCTGACCCTTACCATTGACGATGGGAGCGGTCAGGGCATCGGCTACAAGCTCGGAGATGGTTACACCTACAACTACTACATGTACATAAAGGTCAAAGCATCGACCGACAAGAGCGCGGACTTTGAGGTTTATCTGCCCAAGGTCGCGTCCACGAACTTTAAGATAATAAGGAAAAACGGTGGCGGATCCAACCCGCCGCAGTCGGGACAGACCGTCTTAGTTTATACTGGACTTCTCTATGAGGGTGAAAAACTGCCAGTCAAGGTAGGAAACACCACGTACTACGTCAAGCTGGTGTCAGCAATACCAGACGTTGCGAGGGTTGATGTACTTGAGGGGAACCACAACCTTGGAAACCTGCTTCTCACCGTCGGCGATGTGCCCAAGCCGGTCCCCAACACCCCCCTCAAGTTATCAGTCCAGAATGTGGAGCCTAACTATGATAGGGCCACCATACGGGTCTACGCTCCCGAGAACACCACGGTGACTCCCATACTCAGGCCTGCAAACCTCGTCGCCACTATAGATGCCCTCCCGAAGTCGGTAATGCTCGGAGACAACATAGTTGTCATGATAAACGTGAAGAACCTTGGCAGGGGAGACGCCTACGACGTCAACGTAGCAGCCCCGATACCGAACGGGTTTGAACTCGTCAGCATGACCAAGACCTGGAACCTCCAGAACCTCCCGGCCTTTTCGAGCATGCCCGCCCTCATATACGTGCTCAAACCAACAAAGGTTGGGCAGTTTAGCATCGGGCGTGCGGTTGTGACTTTCTACGACGATCAGAGTCTCGAAACTGGAAAGAAGAAGACGATATACTCGGGCGTTCTGAGCGGTATACAGGTCTACGGTCTCCCGGACCTGAGTGCCACAGCTCTCGCGTACAATGGCACCTGGGCCAACTACGTGACCTCAGAGGTCAACAAGACCGTGAAGGTTAAGTTCACATTGAGCGCGGCCAATGGCAACCCCAACTTTGAGTTCATAAAGAACGCCACGCTCTACCTCGACCTTCCAGCGGGCCTCAGCGGCGAGTCTACTGTGAAGGTGGGAACCATAAAGGCCGGGGAGAGCAAATCTATCCAGCTTGACCTGAAGGTAACCAGAGAGGCCCTCTCAAACGTCAGGGCGAGCCTCGTTTACTTCGACCCGCTTGGCGGCAAGCATGTGATGAACCTCGGAAACGTTGTAACCGTCGACAGCGTACCCCCCAGGGTTGTTGTCAAGGCCGTCAAGGTCTGGCCATCGGAGGATGAAATCCCCACCTACCTCAAAGAACTCCTCAGCAACTCAACCAACCCCGAAGGATTCAGCAGAAACGTCCTCGGCGTAATCTCACCTTACGTAACCTTTGATGAGATAACCAAACTCGCCAACCAGAGCATTTCGAAGGACAACTCCACAGAGGACGCAAGGGCACTGTACAAGCTTGCAACGGAATACTACCAGCCGTCCAACGGATGGGAACCCCTTGCAATAATCCTGCTTCTACTGACGATAGTCCTGGCGGGAGTTGCTTACAAGTACTGGAGCGATGCAGAGGCCCTCAGGGAGAAACTTGAACGGAAGAAGCAGCGCAGGCCAGGAGGACTCCCGAAGAAGGAAGGGGAGCCTAAGGAATCTGAAGATGAAGTGGCACAGGATCTCTGAGCTTTTTCCTTTTCTTCCTCTAAGTTTATAAGCTTGCCCTTCCAGAGCCTTAGGGATGGGTCATGTTCAAGTACAAGCAGGTCATAGTCTCGCGGAGGGACTTAAAGCTCAGCAAAGGCAAGTTTGCTGTTCAGGTTGCCCACGGGGCTGTTATGGCGACACTTAAAGCCCAGAAGGAAAAACCGGAGTGGTTCGAGGCATGGTTCCATGAGGGTCAGAAGAAGGTTGTCGTAAAGGCCGAAAACCTCGAGGAGATTTTCAAGCTAAAGGTTGAGGCTGAGAAGCTCAACATTCCAACGGCCCTCATCAGGGACGCCGGCTTAACCGAGATCCCCCCCGGCACGATAACGGTTCTCGCGATTGGGCCGGCTCCGGAGGAGCTGGTAGATAAGGTTACCGGACACTTGAAGCTGGTGTGAGGCATGGACTACCGTGAGTTCTTTTCTCGGTTCCGCTACCTGAGCGAAACCCCAGGGATAGGCGGGAGAATAAAAGTTCAGCCTGAAGATTTTGTGGTTGTGGAAGATCCCCTTCCTTCAATCTTCGAGGGAAGAAAGCACGCGATTTTTCTCCTCAAAAAGCAGAACTGGGATACGATGAGTGTCATAAAGGAGATAGCAAAGCGCGCTGAGATGAGATACAGAGATATCGGCTTCGCGGGGACGAAAGACCGGCATGCCGTGACCTTCCAGTACATAAGCGTGCCTATTAAAACAAAGGAGAGGGTTGAGGGCGTTCAAATACGGGATGTTGAGCTCAGGTTCGTCTCGTATGGGAGGTTCATCAAGCTCGGCCACCTCCTCGGCAACCGCTTCAGGATAATCGTTAGGGACGTTGGTGAGGATGCATTTGAGCGAACCCGGACTATAATAAGGGAGCTCCGCCAGAAGGGTGGCTTTCCAAACTACTTTGGCCACCAGCGCTTTGGAGAAAAGCGCGTTACGAACCACCTCGTTGGAAAGTTACTCCTGTGGGGCGACTTTGAGGGTGCGGCAAGGCTCTTCCTCGGTGCTCATGAAGGTGGACTGGAAGGGGACGAGGCTAGAAGGCACTTCTGGGAGATCGGCGATGTGGACAAAGCTCTGGAGGAGTTTCCAAACTTCCTGAGGTATGAGAGAACCCTACTCCACCGCTACAAGGAAACCGGAAGCTGGAGGAGAGCCTTCCTGTCCCTACCGCTCCCGATAATGCGCATCTTCATCCACGCCTACCAGAGCTACCTCTTCAACCATTACCTCTCGCGGAGAATCGAGGAGGGGTTGTCCCTTAACAGGGCACTAGTTGGTGACATCGTGGTTCAGATGAAGGGGGGCATCCCCTACCGCGACAGAACCTACCGCGTCACTGAGACGAACATCAATTTTGTGAACGGAACGATACAGAAAGGCCAGGCCGTGGTTTCGGGCCCGCTCTTCGGTTTCTCAATGAGAAGGGCAAAAGGGATCCCGGGAAGGCTGGAAGGAGAAATTTTGGAAGAAGAGAACCTGAGCCTTGAAATCTTCAAAAAGCTCCCAAAGCCAATGGCCGAGCCAGGGGGTAGGAGGGAGCTTTTGATAAGACCCCTTGGGCTGACCTACGGCTACGTCCCCGAAATGGGCATGTGCTTCCGCTTCTTCCTTCCTAAGGGGATTTACGCGACAAGTGTTCTGCGTGAGATCATGAAGGACCATTAGTGGGTAGAAAGTCTTATATCCGCTTCTTCCTTCCCGCTTTCGGGTGAGAGAATGATAAAGGCAATATCCCTTGACGTGGACGGAACAATTACCTATAGAGACAGAACGCTCAGTATAGACGCATTAAAGGCCATTAGACTGGCAGAAAAGCTCGGCCTTCCTGTGATGCTCGTCACGGGGAACTCGGTTCCCTTCGCGGAAGCCGCGGCTGTCTTCATCGGCACTAGTGGACCGGTCATAGCGGAGGACGGTGGTGCGCTCTCGCTGAAGGGGGAGGGGACGATGAGGAAGCGCGTTTTTCTGACTGATATGAACGAGGAGTGGATACTCTGGAGCGAGCTCAAGAGGCGCTATCCTGAGGCCGAACTGAGCTACTCGACGATGGAGCGAAAGGCCGGCATAGTAGTGAGGAGAACCGTTCCAGTAGAAGCTGTGAGGGGGATCATAAAGGAGCTTGGACTTAACCTAGTTGCAGTGGATTCCGGCTTTGCAATCCACATAAAGAAGCCATGGATCAACAAGGGAACCGGGATAGAGAAAGCCTGTGAGCTCCTCGGGATAAATCCCAATGAGGTGGCCCACGTCGGTGACGGCGAGAATGACCTCGATGCCTTCCGTGTCGCCGGCTACCGCATTGCAATAGCACAGGCCCCGGAGAGCCTAAAGAAAAAGGCCGACTATGTAACGGAAAAGCCCTACGGGGACGGTGGTGCCGAGGCCGTGATGCACATTCTCAAGAAGTTTGGCTATCTCGGTGGGAAGGATGCTGACGGTCAGGAAGGCAACTCTGGATGATGTTAGGGATATAGTGAGCGTTCACACCGCCGACGAAGACCTCTCCAGCCTTTCCGTTGGGGAGCGCTACCTCCACGGCGGCCCCTGGATGAGCGTTGAGACCTGCTCGGCTCATATAAACGCCCTCCTCATTGAGAAGCAGCTCCCGGTTGTCGCGGAACTCGAGGGCAGAGTAGTAGGGGAGGCGGAGACGTTCTTCTCTACTGAGCCCATAAGTGGGAAAGTGCTGAAGATAGCTCACATCGACGTTATCGAGGTTCACCCGGATTTTAGGAGGGCGGGTATCGGACGGGCACTCGTTGGGTTCATTGAGAACGTCGCAATCGAAAGGGGGTTGAGTTTGTAACCACCCAGCCGGATGAGAGTGCGTTGGGCTTTTACAGAAAGCTGGGTTTTAGGTGGGTTCTCTACGATGGAGTTCTCGTGGAGATTCGAACGGAGGGGTTTGAATCCGTGGAAGTCAAGCCGCTCCCGTTCTTCCCATGGGAAGCCGTCAGATCCCTCGAACTCGTCGCGGGAAGGTTCCAGAGTTCTTATGATATGTGGTTCTCGAGCTTCAGAGATCTTTTTGCCGGCGTTCACGAGCTTAAAGAGGCTGGGAAAGTTGGTGACTCTTACTATGTTTTAAAGTCCCTCCCTGGAAGACCCGGGAAGGCGAGCCTGTTCCTCTGGGGGAGTTTAGAGGCTGTCCCTGCCGCTGTGGCCAGAGCAGGGGATCTTGGATTTGGGAGGGTTCTAACGGTTTTGGAAAGAGAAGTTGTGAAGTATATAGAGGCGGAAGAGAAAGTGGAAGTGCCAATAAAAGGAAAAAGACTCGTCTAGGATCTTGAGAACTCAAATGCCAGTGCAACCTCCATTGCGGTTCCTAGGTGAAGGACGTCCTCATCGATGTCAAAGCGCGGGTGGTGGTGTGGGTAGATTATACCCTTTTCCTCGTTTCTTATCCCTAGTGCGAGGAAGGCCCCTGGAACGCGCTGGAGGTAGTAGGCAAAGTCCTCAGCGCCCATTGACATCGCAACCTTCCCCCACCTCAGACCGTATCTCCTGGCTACTTTCCTCACGAAGTCTGCCATCTCCTTCGAGTTTATCGTCGGGGGGACGAGGTTGTTGATGTCAAACTCCGCCCGGGCGCCGTGGGTTTTGGCGATGCCTCCGATTACCTCTGCCGTTCTCCTCTTTATCATCTCTCCAATCTCCGGCTGGTAGTAGCGGAAGGTCCCCTTCAGGGTTACCTCTTCTGGGATGACGTTGAAGGCCGTGCCCCCGTTTATGGCCGTAACGCTCACAACGCCTGTCTCTATCGGGTTCACGTTCCTACTCACTATCGTCTGAAGGGCCAATACTATCTCGGAGGCTATTGGTATCGGATCTATTGCCTCGTGGGGAAAAGCACCGTGTCCGCCTTTTCCTATTATCCTCGCCCCAAAGAACCCTGCCCCAGCTAAAAACGGACCGTCCCTAATACCTATGACTCCGCTTGGAAGGTCCATCCAGACGTGGAAGCCGAAGATGGCGTTGACACCCTCTAGGGCACCTCCTTCGATCATTCTCACCGCTCCATTGCCGCCTTCTTCAGCCGGCTGAAAGATAAGGCGCACCCTCCCATTAAGCTCCTCTCTATGCTCTGCTATTATCTTTGCCGCTCCCAATAGCATGGCCGTATGGGCGTCGTGACCGCAGGCGTGCATCTTTCCGGGGATTCTAGACTTATATGAAACATCGGTTTCCTCCTGAATCGGCAGGGCATCCATGTCAGCGCGGAGTGCTATTGTTTTATTCCCTTCCCCTATATCCGCTATTATCCCGGTTCCAACGCGTTTAATTGAATATCCCCACTTGCGCAGGTGCTCCTCGGCTATTTTGGAGGTCCTTTCCTCCTCGTACTTGAGCTCGGGATGCATGTGGAAGTCCCTGCGCCAGGCTATAATCTCCTTCTCAATCCCTTTGGCTTCAGAAAGGGGATCTAAGCTCATTGATGTCACCCTTTAATGTTTGTTATGGTGAATATTTTAATGAACTTAAGAGTCTTTGGATTCCGGCATCATCTTCATGGCCAACTACTTTAACAAGAAGCCTCTTATCCTTCCCAGACTTCATCTTGGGGGCATTTTACAGTATTATCCGGGATGGGTTGTAGATAGCTCTTGCCTTTTGGATCTTCCCGGTGAGCGACCCAATAATAGCTAATGTTTCCTCCATCTCCTGGAGCGTCTCTTTAGAACCGTCATTCACCAACTTATCCTCTCTGAGGAGGTTAAGGATCTTAACCTAAGGACTCCGTTTAGAGTCCTTGGAATTTAAGGCGCTTATCAGAATAGAAGCGTCCAACACAACCTTTATTTTAGTAGATATTCAAATCATTCCGAGCTTTTTAAGTTTCCGCTCAATCCCCCGAACTTTTTAGGTTCCATGCGAGCGGTTTCTATCATCTCTGTAGTGCGGCTTTGATAGGTTTTTACCCCCCATAATGACCGCCCAGGCCTTATCATTGCTCACATCCTTTGATATATCAACCGTCTGACCTCCTCCCCGCCCTAAAGGGCGAGGCTTTTCAGAAGAAAAAGTAACTCCGTGAATATCCTACTGTCGGCATTCAAATGAACGCCTAACCGCAAAATTTATAAACCCACCCTGATAGGTGATTACGGCGTCAGCGGGAGTGGGCCGGTAGCTCAGCCTGGTATGAGCGCCGCCTTGGCAAGGCGGAGGCCCCGGGTTCAAATCCCGGCCGGTCCACCATCCCGGGGATGGGCCCGTGGTCTAGACTGGTTATGACGTCACCCTGACACGGTGAAGGTCCGGGGTTCGAATCCCCGCGGGCCCACCATAAGAAACTTTTGCCAAGCAAAAGTTTCATCAAAGTTCGTAGCTCCTTCTTGAAGTGCATTTATGAAGGGTTTTTCTACTTGAACTCAATCATTTTGGACGAGAACTCTCTTAAAGCCGCATTTTAAGGGATTTATGTTAAGCCCACCATTTCATTCGTTGTTCTCGTCGAAGATGGAGGTTCTTGAGAGAAGAAAACCAAACTTTCCCAAATGAATAACTTGGAGAGCTACAAACTTTTGGTGAAACTTTTGGAGAAGGCTTGCTCGTGAAGTTTGATCAAGGTTCGCATGTCTCTTCTAAGAAGTTTTCAGTTTTAAGAGGGTTTTATCTTTCTTGATGACTTGTAATGTTTCGCTACAAGAATAATGCCGGGGGTGTCACTGAAGGGGAACTCTCGTTAAAACGCAAACTAACAAATGGAATTCAAAATTCGCTCCAGCGTTTTCAGTGAGATTTCCAAACTGAAGATTTAAGACGAACCGCGAGCTTTGATAAAACTTCGTGAGAGCAAAGTTTCTCGCCGCCTTCACTCATTAAGCTTCCGTAATGGCTGGGAATTTGGTACCCCCTAGATTTTTTCAAGGTCATTTAAATGAACACTTGCCCAGGGGGCAACTCTTTTTAATCCCCCCTCCCATCCCTCATCGATGCTCGCCGTAAAAGTCCCCAAAGAAGAGGCTGAAATGATCAGAAGGAAGCTCCTCGAACTCGGAGTCCTAGCTAAGGGATACTACATAAAACGAGAGGAGGATTCCGTCCTTTTCCCTGTTACCGAGCCTGTCGATGGATTTGAGATCGTTGAAGAAGAGTTCAAGAGAATTGAGAGGAGACCCAACAGCTACCGTGATATCGTTGAAGTCCCGAAAGAGTTTAAGCCGCTCCTGCCGAGTTCCTTTGACATCATCGGCGACATCGCGATAGTCGAGCTGCCCGAAGAGCTGATGCCGTACGGAGGGGCCATCGGCGAGGCGATCCTAAAAGTCCACCGCCATATAAAGGCCGTCTTTGCCAAGGGGGGCAAGGTTTCAGGGCAATACCGCGTTAGAGAGCTTATCCCTCTGGCCGGTGAAAAGAGAACGGAAACTCTCCACCGCGAGAACGGGATAAGACTGAAACTCGACGTCGCGAGGGTTTACTACACCCCGCGGCTCGCCACGGAGAGGATGAGGGTTTTTGAGAAGACGCGGCCTGGTGAGGTCATCCTCGACATGTTTGCCGGTGCCGGTCCATACTCAATACTCCTCGCAAGGAAGGCAAAGCTTGTCTTCGCCGTTGATTTAAACCCCTGGGCGATTCGTTATCTTGAGGAGAACATATGCCTCAACAAAGCCAGCAACGTCATCCCGATCCTCGGCGATGTGAGAAAGATTGCCGGCCGGATCAGGGTCGACCGTGCCATAATGAATCTCCCCAAGTTCGCCGACCGCTTTTTAAAGAAGGCAATGCTGAGCGTTAAACACGGCGGGATAATCCACTATTACGGCTTTGGCCCCGAGGGGGGCCTCTACTCCGAGCACGAAGTGAAGATAAAAGCTATTGCCCGAGAGCTGGGTCTTGCGGTGGAGTTTTTAGACAGAAGAAAGGTCCGCCCTTACGCACCGAGGCAGTTCAACGTCGCGATAGACTTCAGGGTTTTAGGATGAGTTGAGTTACAAGAAAGGATAAGAAGGCTGGAGAGACAAAGTACAGCGAATGGGTATTAAAGGAACCCTTTAGATGTTTCCTATCCTCTGGAGAACCATTCCCTCTATTCTTATCGGCTCGGTCCTCCTTGCGAAGACTATGGCTTGGTCGAGCCTCGCCTCGTTCTCGGCGTGGATTGTGAAGAGCGGGTCACCTTCTTTGACTTTCTCACCGACCTTGACGTAGAGTTCCAGTCCTGCCCCCTTGTCTTCAGGTGCTCCAGCGGATCTGGCTATTGCAGTTATCGCTCTGTTGTCTATCGCGGTAACGTAACCGCTGGCCTGGGCGATGAATGTGTAGGTCTTGTCGCCCACTGCTATGTCCTCGGGTTTTATGCCTGGGTCGCCACCCTGCTCCTCTATGATCTCCTTCATCTTCTCCCAGGCCTTTCCACTCTCCAGGATTTCCTTCGCCATCTTCTTACCTGCCCCTTCCTGTGCAATACCACCCATCTCCAAGAGAACGCCGGCGAGACCGGTTGCCTTCTCTATGAGGCTTCCGGGGCCGGTTCCCGTCATGAGGGCTGAGAGTGCCTCCCTAGCCTCGAGGGCTGGACCAACGGTGTGGCCTATCGGCTGGCCGCCGTAAGTTATCGCAACCTCAACATACTGCCCAAGTCTCTTCCCAAGCTCTATGAAGTCCCTTGCCAGGGTTCTGGCCTGGTCAACGGTCTCAACTTTAACCCCTTTTCCTGTGGGGATGTCTATAAGGACGTACTGGCTGCCCATTGCGTACTTCTTCGACATTATGCTCGCGAGCATGAGGCCGGTTGGGTCAACACTGAGGGCGCGCTCGGCCTTAATTGTAATGTCATCTGCCGGGGCGAGGTTCAAAGCGCCACCCCAGACGAGGCATGCGCCGACCTTCTCAACTACCCTCTTGATTTCGTCGAGGGAGAAGCTTACATCCGCGAAGACCTCAACTACATCGGCAGTACCCGCGGCGCTGGTTATAGCCCTAGAGCTAGTCTTTGGTATGGTGAGACCGGCCGCTGCAACTATGGGTACGACAAGGATGTTGGTCTTGTTCCCTGGAACACCTCCGATGCTGTGGACATCCATTATCGGCTTCCTGTCGATGTCAAGCATGTCGCCGGTCTCAGCCATGGCTATCGTCAAAGCGGCTATTTCGTCCATGTCTAGGCCGTTTATCTCAAGGGAGGTGACGAACGAGCTTATCTCTATGTCGCGGAGCTTCCTGTCAACGATGTCCCTGATTATGGCTTCTATCTCCACCTTCCGGAGCTTCTCACCATTCATCTTCTTCTTTATGTAGCGGACGCTCTCAGGGGTTCCAGTGGGGAACACCGAAACAACTTCACCCTCAGAGAAGTTGTGGAGCTGGAGTATGTCCCTGCCTATTCCAATGGTGCCACCTTCAACGAGGTTGCTTATGATAACACTCCCATAAACCGTTTTCTTTCCCGCCTCTATTCTAACAAGGTCATCAGGGTGTAACTTCACTGCCTTGGCTTCTTTTTCATTTATGAACACGGAATACCTGCCGCTGTACATGTCCATTATCTTGACCTTGGCCTTCATTCGTATCCCTCCGGTGCTCTTGTGTAGTTTGTATTATAGATTGGAGGGATACTTAAACTTTTTCAACCTATAGTTTTGAAAAAGACGGTTTCAAAAAAAGAACTGTTAATGGGGCGCTGTTAATGGTTATCCACTAATTCCCAATCGGGGCGAAGGCGCCCTCAACTGGTTTCCAATTGAAACCCCCTGTACGAAGAAGGACCTTTGCCACACTCCCTGCGACTTCTTTTATCGCTGGAGGAAGAAGCACATCCCCCATTGTATAGTACCTGATGACTTCCTCGAGGGGCGCGCTGAAGAGCCTTCCATTAAAGACGTAGATGGTGTTCTCGGAGATCTCGACTATCCTGTTTGAATAGCCGAGCCGGAGCACCATCGCGCCCACCCCCTTAGGGGTATGAAAAACGGATTTTTAAGAGTTACTAGCCCGGAGGATTCAGTAACAAAAGGAGTGAAAGGGGGACACACTTCAGAGGTTCTTGACTTCCTCGTCTATGGACTCCTCAAGGGTCTTTTCCCACTCCTCAACGTCGAAGTCAACAAGCTCGCTCTCGAGATCCTCCTTAAGGGTACCGACACGCCTCTTGAGGGCACTCTTGGTTTCCTCGTCGTAGACGACGTAGTACGGGTTGTTCTTCGCGGATATGTAGAGCATCAGGAGAACTATGACGAGGATGAGGAGGATGATGATAACCCCGTACAGGATGACGTCTGTCATCACTTCTTCCCCCCAAAGAGAGCTTTGAAGACCCTTTTGATCGGGCTTTCCGGCTCGGGAGCCTGCCACTTGATGCCAGCAAGCTTTGCTGCGAGCTGTTTTATGGCTATAGCTGCTGGACTAGTGGGGTTCTTAATGACGAGGGGCACACCGTATGCCGAAGCGCGTTTGACCTCCGGATCCTCCGGAATCATGGACAGAACTGGAACCTCGAGGATGGCCTCGATCTCCTCCTGTGTGAGTTCCGTCTTCTCGTTGGTAACCCTGTTGAGGACGGCACCGAGCGGGAGCGTTCCGAGCTTCTCTGCTATGAGCTTGGTCTTGAGGGAATCAGTGATGGCCGATATCTCCGGGTTGGTGACGATGATAAGCTCTTTACCGATGAGAAGCGCCGTAACCGAGGTAAGTTCAAGTCCTGCAGGAGCGTCGATGAGGATGAAGTCAGCCATCTGGCTTATCTCCCTCATAAGCTCCCTGAGCCTCTCAGGTTTTCCCTTCTTTATCTTCTCCAAGCTGAGCCCTCCCGGGATTACCTTGACCCCAGCTGGGCCCTCATATATGGCGTCCTTGAGGTCTGCTTCCCTGGCCAGCACATCGTGCAGGGTTATTGGAATATCCTCCATGCCGAGAACGAGGCTCAGGTTGGCCATCGTTATATCGGCATCCAAGAGGAGGACTTCCTTTTTAAACTGAGCCAGGGCAACACCGAGATTTGCAACCGTCGTTGTTTTACCAGTTCCACCCTTTCCCGATGCAAAAACAATCGAACGGCCCTCCAAAGCTAACACCTCCGGAATGAACAGTACGCCCTCAATTTAACATCCAAGATTTGTCCTTTGCAGTCAATAGCTATGGGTATAATGCTTTTATTCTTTGCGGTTAACAATGTACATTGGGAGATTTTTAAAAAATTGGTCAAAGGGGCCATAGAAAAAGAAAGCGCTCTTTTACTCCTCTTTCGTTTCTTTTTCTTCCTTTTCATCTCCCGTGCTGAGCTTCTTTACGGCTTCGGCCGCCTCGTTCATGCTCTTGAAGAGCTTAAGCATCTCCATCGGGAGGGGTAGGATGATGACGTTGCTCTTATCGCCTGCCACATCGCTTATGGTCTGGAGTGTCCTGAGCTGGAGTGCCATCGGGTGTTGGGACACTATCTCAGCGGCATCGCGGAGCTTTTCAGCGGCCTGCCTCTCGGCTTCGGCCAGGAGAATCCTTGCACGCCTCTCCCTTTCAGCCTCAGCCTGCTTTGCCATTGCCTTCTGCATTCCGCTTGGGAGCTCGACGTCCTTTATTTCTACCGTTGAAACTTTTATTCCCCAAGGATCGGTTGCCTCATCGATTATCTTCTGGAGCTGGAGGTTAAGCTTCTCCCTCTCGCTCAGCAGTTCGTCCAGATGTGCCTGACCTATGACGCTCCTCAGCGTTGTCTGCGCTATCTGGCTCGTGGCCATTATGTAATTGCTGACCTGGGTAACCGCCTTGACAGGGTCTATGACGCGGAAGTAAACGACTGCATTGACCCTAACAGGAACGTTGTCCTTGGTTATCGTCTCCTGAACCGGGACGTCGAGAACCCTAGTACGAAGGTCAACTATCACCGCCTTTTCGAATATTGGGAGTATGAAGAACAGTCCTGGGCCCCTCGCGCCAACGACCCTTCCGAGGCGGAAGATAACCGCCCTCTCATACTCCTTCACTATCTTTATGGCGCTGGCCAGTATTATCAACACAAAAAGCAAAACGATGCCCCACACAATCGTTCCAACACCAGTCACCTCAATCACCTCCACCAACATGTTCAACGGTAAGCATAAGGCCGTTCACCTCAACAACCTTCACCTCCTCCCCGACGCGGATGACGCGCCCGTCCCGGCTCCTTGCCTTCCAAAGCTCGCCGTGGAGTTTTATAATGCCCTCCGGGTCGAGGTCCTCAACCACTCTCCCGACTTCTCCGATTAGCTCCTCCTTTCCAGCTTCAGGCCTCCTGCGGTGAGCTTTGACAACGGCCGCAGCCCCGAAGAGGAAAAACAGCCCAAGGAGAATTGCCATGACGACTATCGCTATCCTGAGGAGGTGGTAGGTATTCTCACTCACGAGGTACACACCCCCACTGTTTCCAAAGAGCATTATACCTCCAAGAAGGAAAGTAATGGTTCCAGCAATGGCGAAGAGACCGAAGGTCGGTGTGAAGGCCTCTGCTATGAAGAATATCATGGCCAAGACTATGAGGAGCAATCCCGCACTGTTGTAGCCGAAGTAGCCGAGGCCTATCAAACCAAGCACAAGAAGTATTGCCCCAATGGTTTCTGGAACGTGCCAGCCGGGAGTTAGGAAACCGAAGATCAGCCCGATAATGCCCACATTGAGGAGAACGTAGGCTATTGAGGGGTTTGTTATGAAGTTCACCAGTTCGTCCGTTATAGAGGGTCCCAAGGTGATGACCTTTGCATTGGTGAAGTTGAAGGTGACATAACCCCTGTCTCCCACGGGAATTTTCGTCCTCATACCGTTGGCCTTCTGAAGGAGGTTTGGAACATCGTTGGCGATGACCTCTATAACGTGGGCCTTGAGCGCCTCCTCGGGGGTCAGGCTGAGGTCTTCCTGTATGAACTCAACGGCCGCAGTCTGGTTTCTGCCGCTCTCCTGTGCAAGGGAGCGCATATAGGCGGTGTAAAAGTTTCTTATCTTCTCTGGAGCCTTTATTATGCTACCGTTGTTGGCGTAGCCCAGTATCGGCTCACATGCTCCGATGCTCGTTCCCGGGGCCATCGCTATGAGATGAGAGCCCATAGCAATATACGTCCCGGCGGAGGCCGCTATTGCACCCCGGGGGGCCACGTAGATTATCACCGGAACCGTGGAGTTCTGTATCTCCGAGACTATCTTCATCATGGCATCCCCGAGACCACCGGGAGTGTTGAACTCAATTATAAGGGCCTCGGCCCGGTTCCTCTCGGCGATGTTTATGTAGCGGGCGAATTGGTCCACCGTGTAGTCGGTTATGGTTCCACTTATCTTGGCAACGTAGACGACGTGACCGTTCTGAGCCGCGGAGAGGAGGGGAGCTAACCCAATCACCAGGAGAAAAATAAAGGCAAAGAAAACAGGTTTCAGTCTCATCCCCACCGCCGTTGATAATACCACTCCATGGTTTAAATCTTTTGCCGTCCCCAAAAGGGATTTATAGGAGCACCTTCAGATATTGGAATATGGAACTCAAAACCCTGACAAAACTCTATCGTGTCTCACACGGGTCAGAAAAAGCGAGGATAGCATGGAAACTCATCAAGGAGGCGGCTAAACATTCAAACCATGAGCCATACTGGGATTTCCTTAAAGAGGCCTTTGGCGTAAAGATGGAGGAGGTTAAGGATGCCCTCCGCTTCCTTGAGGAAATGGGAGAGCTTCAGGTAAAGCGATCCGTCGACGGAAAGAGGCTCTACGTCTCGACCCTAAAGGATATAAGGGAGAACCCCGTTAGGCTCGACCGATGGCTGTCGATATCGAGAAAACCTCAGGAGAGATGATACGCAACGGCACCTGGAGGTTCGAAAACGGCATATTCTACCAGGCCTTTAGGAACGGTGTTGCCGGTTACAACGGAGAGAACTTCTTCTTTCCGAATTCGTGGTCAAGGCAGGAGAAGAAAGAGGCTAGGGAGAATCTTACCTTCATCCTTGGCCTCGACACGGATCTGGATTCGTTCTACGCGGAGATAAGCGACTCACCATTCGCCTTTCTCATTGACGAGTTCTACGGCCTCACAGTGTCAGCCTCGCCAAGTCCCTATCAAGCCCTCATTGAGGTAATAGCCCAGCAGCAGGTTAACTTCGACTTTGCCCAGAGGACGATTGCGAACCTCGTGAGGCTCGCCGGAAAGCAGGTCGGCGACATCTACGCCTTCCCGACCCCTGAAGAAGTGGCTGGACTGGACGATGGAGAGCTGAAGGTGGCAAAACTCGGCTATCGGGCGACTTATGTAAAGAGCCTCACCACGCTTTACCTTGCTGGAAAGCTCGACCTCGACTTGTGGGAATGGGGTGTTAAAGAGTCCGTAAAGTACCTGACCACGTTTCGCGGTATTGGAAAGTGGACGGCGGAGCTGTTTTTGGCCTACGGCCTAAGGAAGAACGTCTATCCCGCCGGAGACCTCGGACTGAGGCGTGGAATAGCGAAGATTTTCGGGAAGAGCGTGAAAGAGGTAAAGGAGAGGGATGTGCGAGAGATAATTGAGCCGTACGGGAAGTGGAAGGGCCTGTTAGCCTTTTATGTGACCTGCTACGATAGGAAGACCGAACTGGAGAGGAGGAAAAGATGAGTGAGACCACTGAGATTAAGCTCCCCAAGGAGCACTTTAAAGCCCTCAAAGGCCAGGACGTAACCGAGCTCCTCAGGAAAAGCCTCCCAAAAGTTGAGGAAACCCTCATTGCCGAGCGGGAGGAGTTCCTTAGAGAGAAAATCAAAAGGCTGGAGGAAAAGCTCCGCGGGATGGAGGAAGAAATCGATGAGCTTAGGGAGTTCTATGAGAAAGCACTAAGGGACAAGGAGTTCATGATGACGGAGCGCGACCGTCTCAAAAAGGAGAACGCAGAGCTGAAGACGGAGTTCGAGGAGAAGAGACGTGAACTGGAGAAAGTTCATGGAGCGTGAACGGGATGAAGCTCATCATCAAGCCAGAAAAGGGCTTTGGGAGGATTGAAGTTGAGCTGGATTCAGAACTCGCTGGGGAGATAAACCGACTGAGCGAGAGATACGGTGTCCCAGTCGAGAGGGTAATTGAGATAACCCTCACAGGGGAGTTTAAAGAACCTCTGAGAGACCTTGATGAGCTGGAAGAAAAAGCCAGAGAGCTTGAAAAACGTGTGTGGGAGCTTGAAGGGGAGTATGCCCCGCTCCGCTTCAAGGCTTACGGGTTGAGCGAGGACAACAAAGTTCTGGCGATAGAGCTGTCCGGGTTAGTGGCGGAGAACAGCCAGCTCCGGCGGTTTTTGAGGCTCAAACTGGAGAGGGACCTTGAGCTGAGAAAGCTTATATCCTATTATCTGCAAGGCTAAACCGCGGATGATGATAGCGAATTGCGCGGATTTATGAAGAGCAACGCTACCTGACGCCACCCTGGACGGGCTATGAGGAATCCAAGACGGGCTGAGCAGGAGCGATGACGTGCCCTATGAGCGCCGAGCCCGTTTGGGGCGCTTTCTCTTGCGCCTCCTTGGAATTAATCTGACGGGACTGCCGCAGTCAGGACAGATTCCCTCCGGTGGCATCTCTTCAAAACGCCTCCCACAGCCGATGCAGACGTAGTTCCAGCGGATAACGTGCTTTATGCCGCGCTTGAGGGTCCTGAACTCCATGCCCAGGGTTTTAGCTATGTTCTGAAGGTTGTAGTCATCGGTGAAGAGAACTCCCCCAAGCTCATAGGCCAGTGCGAGGATTTCTAAGTCGGCCTCGCTGAGTTCGCTTAACTCGCCCGTTCTCTTCGCGGCACCTTTAACGACCTCAATGCTCTCCCGCGATGGGACTAAAACCTTAACCTTCCTCCCGCTGATCAGACCCTCAAGAAAGAGCCTCGACTCAGGGTCCTTGACCTCTTCAACGACCTTCGGTGTGGTAACACCCTCGACGTCCATCCCCTGTATGAATATCGCGGCGTCGATTATCCTGACTTTTTCGTCTTCCTTCATGATCCCAGCTTGGAGAAACCCTTTTTTAGATTTCCGTCGAAATGCTTCCGGTGGTAGCATGAGGGTTGACCTCAACTCTGACCTCGGAGAGAGCTTTGGAAGATATAATCTCGGCCTCGATGGGGAGGTTATGAAGTACATCACGAGCGCCAACGTTGCGACAGGCTGGCACGCCGGCGATCCCATCGTCATGAGGAGAACTGTGAGGCTCGCAAAGGAGAATGGGGTGGCAGTTGGTGCGCATCCCGGTTATCCAGACCTCTTAGGTTTTGGAAGGAGATACATGAGACTCTCACCTGAGGAGGCTAGGAACTACACCCTCTACCAGATAGGCGCTCTCCATGCTTTTTCCAGGGCTGAGGGCCTAGAACTCCAGCACGTTAAGCCCCACGGGGCACTCTACAACGCCCTTGTAAAGGATGAAGCACTCGCGAGGGCGGTCCTTGAAGGGATAGCGGACTTCGATAAGAACCTAATCTTCGTAACGCTTTCCGGCTCAAGGTCTGCTGAGATAGCGGGGGAGATAGGCGTTAGGGTGGCCCACGAGGTATTCGCCGACCGCGCCTACAACCCGGACGGAACGCTCGTTTCCCGCTCGAAACCAGGGGCGGTGATTCACGACAAGGATGAGATAGCGGAGCGCGTGATTTCAATGGTCAAGGATGGCGGAGTCAGGGCGATAAACGGCGAGTGGGTCGAGCTGAAGGTCGACACCATCTGCGTTCACGGGGACAACCCCAAGGCGGTCGAGATAGCGGCCCACGTGAGGAGGGCCCTTGAGGATGAGGGAGTGAAGGTAGTGCCAATGAGGGAGATAGTGTGGTGAACCCCATGAAACCGGAAATAAAGCCCTCCGGCGACTCCGCCATAGCCGTGTCCTTCGGCGAGACAATTGACGAGGAGATAAACGGCAGGGTCCACGCCGTCGCAAGAGCCATAGAGGAGATGAGCTTTGAATGGCTCGTGGAGGTGGTGCCGGCCTACTCCTCACTCTACGTCTTCTACGACCCGCTGAAGGTTTCCTACACCGAAGTTGAGGCCTCGATAAAGCCGCTGCTGAACGCGAAGACCGAGTCCTTTGAGGGCAGGCTCATCGAGGTTCCCGTCGTCTATGGTGGTAAATACGGCCAAGACATTGAGTTTGTGGCGGAACACAACGGCCTCACCGTCGATGACGTCATCGAAATCCACTCCCAGCAAGTTTACCGCGTCTACTTCCTCGGCTTTCTCCCGGGGTTTGCCTACCTTGGAGGAATGGACGAGCGCATAGCAGCGCCCCGTCTGGAGAGGCCCCGCCTCAAAGTGCCCGCAGGCTCTGTGGGAATAGCGGGAAGGCAGACCGGCATTTACCCCCTTGAAAGTCCCGGCGGCTGGCGGCTCATCGGGAGGACACCGTTGAGGCTCTTCAACCCGTCGAAAGAGCCGCCGACGCTCCTCCAGCCGGGGGACAGGGTGAAGTTCGTGCCGATAGACGAGAGCGAGTTCAGGGAGATCTACCTAGAAGAGGGGGGTGTGGAAAGTGATTGAGCTCCTCAAAGTCCCCTCTCTCCTGACGGTTCAGGACTCCGGAAGGCCCAGCTACAGAAAACTCGGCGTCCCGGTTTCTGGCTTTATGGACGATTATTCCGCAAGGGTAGCCAACTACCTCGTAGGAAACCCCGGAAACAGTCCACTCCTTGAGTTCCTTCTTTCCGGGCCGACGGTGAGGTTCAATGCATCTGTCGTCTTTGCCATTGCAGGGGATGCTGACATCACACTCAACGGCATTCCAGTTGAACCCTGGACGAGCTACTGGGCCAAGCGGGGGGATGTTCTAGAGGTTGGAACCCTGGGGAGTGGCCTCTACGGCTACATCGCCTTTGCCGGAGGGATAAAGTGCGAGAAGCTTCTGGGGAGCTGCTCCGCCTATCCGAAAGCCAGCCTTGGAAGGCCGCTGAAGGCCGGCGACAGGCTGAGCCTCGGCTACACGATACTGACGGGAAAAGAAGGAAAAAGCCTTCCGGAGGAGCTGAGACCAAACTACTCCGCGAAAGAAATAACCGTTAAAGTGATCCCCGGCCCCGATTTGAAGCACTTCACGGAGGATGGTCTGAAGACCTTCTTGGGCGAGGCCTACACCGTAATGCCTGAGTCAGACAGGATGGGCTACCGCATGGACGGCCCCGTGATAGAACATTCCTGGAAGGGCGCCGACATCATCACGGAGCCTCTGGCGCCGGGGACTGTGCAGGTTCCTACGAACGGAAAGCCTATAGTGATGATGCGCGATGCCCAGACCACCGGCGGTTACGCGAAGATTGCGACGGTTATAAGCATTGACCTGCCCCATCTGGCACAGAGCAGACCGGGAACTAGAGTGAGGTTCAAGGCGGTGGACGTTGAGAAAGGGCAGGAACTCCTAAGGAGGCGCGAGAAAACGCTGAGGGCAATAGAAGAGTTCCTTGAGGGAAAAATGAAGGCCTACAAAATCAAAGCCGGAAAAGAAGAGAGGATAGCCTTCACAGAAGTGGGGCGTTAGTCCTTCTTTCTCATCACCTTGACGACCTTGTAGGTCTTCCCGTTGCACTCGACCTCCCCGGTCACCTCGATTATCTTCACCTGGTCGCCCTCGAAGAGGCCCTCAGGGCGGAAGAGGTCCTGCTTGTCCCTTTCACCGCACTCCTCGAACTTCAGCCGTATCACCGAGCCTGCTATCGCCATCCTTGGCTCCACAGCGACCTCGATGCTCGGTTCGACCACTTCCACCACGCGCACCTTGCCCTCATGGAGCGGGCAGGAGTGCGACGGCATGCTTCTTACGCGCAGGATTTTGTACCTCCGCCCGGGTTCGAGGTTTCCAACGCAGACACCAGCCAATTTGCACGTCTTGCAAGGCTCCGCTGGACCATAGAAAATGAACTCGACTCCAGGTCTTGCCAGCTTTTCCCCAACTAGCGTGATTATTGCCATTTCAACACCTCCGTCGTGAGTGATGACAGTCAGATGACTCCAGTGATTTTAGCGGCCTTCTCTGCCGCCTCCCTCGTCAGACCGTCCTTCCCGAGGATCGTATAGCGCTCGGGCCTTATCGTGTGGGCTGTTGTTAGAGCCTTGATGAGTACCTCCGGCTCGATCCCCAGCTCGTATGCGTTAGTTGGCGCACCAACCCTCTTTAAGGTTTCCCTAACGCGCTCCCACTTGAGGCCGTGGAGGTAGGCGGTTATTATCGTCCCGACACCGACCTGCTCGCCGTGGAGGGCCGGTTTTTCGAGGAGGGAATCAAGGGCATGGCTGAAGAGGTGCTCGGCACCGCTCGCCGGTCTGGATGAACCCGCTATGCTCATTGCCACGCCGCCACTTATTAGGGCCTTCACAACCTTTCTAACGCTCTCCTCGTTGCCGAGCCTTATTATGTCCGCGTTACGCATTATCATCTTGGCGCTCATCAGACTGAGCGAAGCTGCATACTCACTGTAATACTCCCCTTTTATCCTGTGAGCTAATTGCCAGTCTTTAACTGCCGTCAGGTTGCTTATAACGTCCCCAACACCCGCGGCAAGATAGCGGTAGGGAGCGGTCCTGATGACCTTCACATCCGCGATGACCGCAACTGGAGGGACCGCTTTTAGGGACGTTTTTAGTCCGAGATCCCGTATTGAAGCGTTGGCGCTCGCTATGCCATCGTGGGAGGCTGTTGTAGGAAAACTGATAAATGGAACGCCAGCTTTGAAGGAGGCCAGTTTTGCAACGTCGATTATACTCCCGCCGCCGACCGCTATGAGCCAGTCCGAGTCATGGTCACGAACTATTGAAAGAACCCTCTCAACCTCCTCCATTGTCGCGCCTTTAACGGTCACGCCCTCAACGCTATATTCTCCGCTTAGAACATCCTTCACCGCTTTTCCTGCTATCCCCTTCGTCCTCGGGCCGTAGAGCACGAGGGCTTTCCTCCCTAATCCAAGGCGTTTGGCGACGTTAACGGTCTCTTCAACCAGGTTCTCGCCCAAAAGCACCTCTCGCGGGAGTTGCATCAGGTGCACTTCTCTCACCACCTTCCACATTATGGTGGGAAAAGCTTTAAGGCTATCGGAACAAGGGGCTATGGTGGTCGAATGGGTCCCTATGAGTTCTTTTACAAGTACTTCGTGCTTCCAATTAAGGATAACCAGGGCTACAACCCGGTGAACACAACCACCTACGCGATAATTCTTGGAATCGCGGTCATACTCCTGTACAAAATGCTCAAACGCATGGGGATCCGGGTTGACGGACGGTTCTTCAAAGCTTTGATTCCTTACATAATCCTCGGTCCGCTGATGAGGAGCATGACCGACATTGGAATTCTCCAGAGGACCTATCTGACGGTCAGCCCCGGCGGCTACTTTGTCATAGCGGCCTTTGCAATAGCCTCGCTCTATGCGGTGTGGCGGCACATCGGGCCGGATGAGAAGCTCTACCCCATCTACCGTGATTTCGGCTGGGTTCTCGTCGGGGGGCTGCTCTTTATCCTGATAATCAACTTAGACAAGGTGAGCTTCAATTGGGAAGTTCTAAAGTACTTCATCCCGGCCCTTCTGGTAGCCGAGGCCTTCATCTGGGCTCTAACGAAGAAGTTCAAACTGATAAAGGACAACGAACTGCTGTTTTACACCCACTTCTATGATGCTACCACAACCTTCGTTGGGATCCAATTCTTCGGCTTCTGGGAGCAGCACGTTCTGGCGAGGTGGATGATGGGTTTACTGGGAACTCCGGCAGCGATGTACCTTGAGAAGTTCATCATCCTCCTGCCGGTGGTCTGGATACTCGACAGGGTAATGGGAGAGGAAGACGAGGACTTAATCAACTTTGTCAAGCTAACGATTTTTATTCTTGGCTTCGGTCCTGGAACTAGGAACTTCCTGATAACACTCATGGGGGGTGGATGAGATGGAATTCGAGTGGAACGCGATAGCTAAAGAGATAGCACTGGAAGTTGAGAAGGCGGTTCTCCCACTCTTCGGAACGACAAAGGCCGGTGAGGTTATAGGAATGAACGCCAGTGGTGACACAACCGACTACGTTGACAAGATCTCGGAGGATATAATTCTGTCAAGGCTCAAACCCCTTGGCGTTAATGTGGTCAGCGAGGAAGTCGGGGTAATCGACAACGGGAGCGACTACACCGTCGTGATAGACCCGATAGACGGCTCATACAACTTTACGGTTGGGATACCAATTTTCGCCTTCAGCTTCGCCGTTTTCAAGGATAAAAAACCTGTTTACGGAGCAATCTACGAGTTCTTCCCCAAGAATTTCTACGAGGCCGTTCTAGGCGAGGGGGCATTCCTTAACGGAAGGAGGATTCATGTGAGGAAGCCGGAGCGTGGGAAGGAAGCGCTGAGCTTCTACACGCGCGGGAGATGCACAGGGATAGTAAAGAGGATTAAGCGCGTCCGCGTTCTTGGTGCCATAGCTGTGGAGCTGTCTTACCTTGCTAAGGGTGCCATTGACGGCGTCTTTGACATCAGAAACTACGTCAGGCCGACGGATATAGCGGCGGGAGTGCTCATAGCTAGGGAAGCCGGCGCGATAGTTACAGATGAGAGGGGGAAAGAGCTTAAAGTCAAGCTCAGCGCAACTGAGAAGACGAACCTCATAGCGGTTGATGATGAATACCTCCTGAAAATCATACTGGAGGAGCTAGGTAATGGCTCTTGAGCGCTACTTCTACCGCTACGGTAAGGCCACCTTCAGCCTGTTCCTCATAAACCTTGCCGTTTACACAGTTGAGTCCATCCTGAGCGGAAACCCGATCAGGATAAGCCCCAACGTCCTCCTCCTCTTCGGTCAATGGAACTACGCGGTTCTCCACTACGGCTGGTGGTGGCAGCTCTTCACGGCGATGTTCGTGCACGTCAGCATACTTCACATAGCCTTCAACATGTACTTCCTCATCGTCATGGGAAGTCAGCTTGAACACGTGATAGGTCCAAAGAGGCTGACGATGGTCTACCTTGTTTCGGGCCTCTTCGGGAACATACTAACGCTCCTCTTCCTCCCACCGAACACCGTAAGTGCGGGCGCGAGCGGGGCCCTCTTCGGCATAGCCGGAACGCTGATAGTCATGATGGGCGTCATAGGAGGTAACATGCAGGCCGCTCTTATCAACGCGTTCTTCCTCTTTATCATCAACAGCATCCTGCCAGGAGTTAACGCCTACGCCCACATGGGCGGCCTGCTAGTTGGTATAGCCATCGGCTACTACTACGGGAAGCGTATCAGAAGGCGTATGGCACTTGCCTACGGGTACGGCTATTACTGATCCATCGAAAGATTTAAAAATGCCCCACTGGAGGTATAGGTCGAGCGCTCGGGCAGTGCCGGGGTAGCTTAGCCTGGTCAGAGCGCTCGGCTCATAGGGCCGCTTCCCTTCGGGGGAGCCTGAGAAACCGAGAGGTCCGGGGTTCAAAGCCCCGCCCCGGCACCATTGGAACTTTGCTCGGCAAAGTCTGTAGCTCTTTTTTGGAGCGCGTGTTTATAAGGGGATTTCCTGCTTGGAATTAATTGTTCTGGGGAGAACTTTCTCTAATTTAAGCGCCAGAATACTACCTCAACGCGACCACAATTTTCCCCCGATGAGTTGTTGGGCAAAAGGAAGGAATAGAAAAAATCTAGGGAAACGGACAAGCCGTTTCCAAGCTCAGTAGCGGTAATCTGAATAGCCCTCGGAGTAGTTTCTCCTTCCGCCTTTCTTGCCTCTGCCGTTCCTTCCGCTCCCCCTGCCCTCGCGGTAGTTTCTGGAACTTCCGGAGTTTTTAGAGTAGCCCTTTGAGCCGTAGCTTCTCTGGGTTCTCTCGTATCTCTCACGGTATTCCTTTGGAATCTCCTCGCTCAGCTCCGACTTACTTATTTCCACGCCCGCCTGTTGGGCGATGTAACGGAGGCGCCTGAACTCGCCGGGCATTATGAAGGTTATTGCCCTGCCCCTCTTACCCATCCTACCGGTTCTACCTATCCGGTGGACGTAGTCTTCAGCCGTCATGGGTAGGGAGTAGTTGACGATGTGACTTATGTCCTGCACGTCGAGACCCCTCGCGGCAACGTCAGTCGCAACGAGAACCCTTGTCTTCTTGTTCTTGAAGCGCCAGAGCGTTCTCTCCCTTGCTGACTGGCTCATGTCACCGTTGAGAGATTCTGCCCTGTATCCGCTACTCCTTAGCCTCTCGCTCAGCTCCCGCGTTTCTCTCTTCGTGGCGCAGAATACTATGCCGTAGAAGTTCTCATTGGCATCGAGTATCTTCTTCAGCACTGTGAACTTTCTAGCCGGGACTACCTCAAGGTACTCCTGGTCGACCATCTCCGGCACAAGTTCGTCACTGCTGACGCTCACAACCTCGTAGTCACCCATGTAGCGCCTTGCAAGCCTCTTTATCTCGGGCGGCATCGTGGCCGAGAACATGAGAACGCGCTTTTCCTTTGGTGTTCCCCTGAATATCACCTCAATGTCATCCACGAAACCCATGTCAAGCATCCTATCCGCTTCATCGAGGATGAAGAACCTAACGCCGCTTAAATCAATGGTGCCGCGCCTTATGTGGTCGAGAACCCTTCCGGGAGTTCCGACTACGATGTGTGTGCCCCTCTCCAGCGCCCTTATCTGCGGGCCTATCGGCTGGCCGCCGTAAACTGCGTAGACATAGATCCTCTTCCTCCCACGGAGGCTCTTGATTTCATCCGCCACCTGGAGGGCTAATTCCCTCGTAGGTGTGAGGATTATCGCCTGGACGCCCCTCTCCTTAGGATCAATCGCCTCGATTATTGGAAGCGCAAAAGCGGCCGTCTTCCCCGTCCCGGTCTGGGACTGGCCGATTATGTCGGTCTCCCCCCTTAAAAGTCTGGGGATGACCTCCCTCTGGATATCGGTTGGCTGTAAAAAGCCTTTCTGCCTTACTGCTACTAACGTGGCCTCGGATAAGCCTAAGCTTTCAAAACTCATCTTTCTAACTCCTTCTACGTTACTCAGACGCACTCCTTCTCAAACGGAACGCGCCGAGAAGAAACGCGATCTGGCGGGCCGAGGGGGATTCGAACCCCCGACCACGGGATTAAGAGTCCCGCGCTCTAACCATGCTGAGCTACCGGCCCTCAACCCGAAACCATAGACGGGAGGTTGTTTTATAAATTTTTCGGTCTATTTGGGTCCGAAGACGATAGAAAAATTTATAAATCCTCCCAAAGCCTTATAGTTTGGCGAAGCGGGGGTTGCCAAGCCTGGTCAAAGGCGCGGGATTGAGGGTCCCGTCCCGTAGGGGTTCCGGGGTTCAAATCCCCGCCCCCGCACCATTACAGCCCTTCCTAATGAAAGCGCTGGCAGAAATGGCTGCTTGTTCTATGAACTTACCCTTTGGACAGTGCATGACTAGCTTTTTGTCCCTTGAAAAAGAAACTTTTCGCCAGCCTTTCACAGAAACTGCTGCAGAGTTCCTCCGCAGGATTTTTATAATCCCCCCCCTAACAGCTCAAGGTGTCACCATGGTCACGCTAATCATCGCGGAGAAGCCTAACGTCGCGAGGAAGATTGCGTATGCCCTGGCTGAGGGTAAACCCGTGCGGAAGGCCATTGGGAAGGTTCCCCACTATGAGTTCATGCGCGATGGGAAGAGGATAATTGTCGCCCCTGCCGTCGGCCATCTCTTTTCTCTCGCCCCAAGGATGAAAACCTACGGTTATCCCATCTTCGACATTGAATGGGTTCCCATCTACGTTGCTGAAAAGGGAAAGGGTTACGCGAAGGACTACATCAAGGCCATTGCTACGCTTGCGAAGGGGGCGAACGAGTTTATCATTGCGTGCGACTACGATACGGAGGGAGAAGTGATAGGTTACACTGTCCTCAAATACGCCTGCGACGTCGATCCTTCGAAGGCCAAACGCATGAAGTTCTCGGCATTAACGAAAAAGGACCTTCTCCGGGCTTGGTACAACATTGAGCCGACCATAAACTTCGGGATGGCAGATGCTGGAATAGCGCGCCACGTCCTCGACTGGTACTGGGGCGTGAATCTTTCAAGGGCACTCACCTCGTCAATAAAGCGTGCGAGCGGGAAGTGGATGGTCCTTTCAACTGGCAGAGTCCAGGGGCCAACGTTGAAGTTCCTCGTTGACAGGGAGAAGGAGATACAGGACTTCAAGCCGACCCCTTATTGGGTCATAAAGATGCTCCTTGAGAAGAACGGCGAGCAGTACACCGCAACCTACGAGAAGGAGCGCATCCTCGATGAAGAAGAAGCCAAAAGAGTGGTGGAAGAGGCGAAGAGGGGGCCTGCCTTTGTTGAAAAGGTGGAGGTCAGACAGCAGAAGAGGCATCCACCCGTCCCCTTTGACCTCGGAACCCTCCAGAGGGAGGCTTACTCCGCCTTTGGATACAGCCCGAAGAAGACTTTGGAGATAGCACAGCGCTTGTATGAAAAGGGACTTCAGTCGTATCCGCGCACCAGTTCCCAGAAGCTGCCAAAGAACCTCAACTTCAGGACGATACTCCAGAACCTTGCCAAGCTATCAGAGTACAAGCCCTTCGCCCATGCCCTCCTTGGGGAGGAGAGGCTCAAGCCCGTTGAGGGCAAGAAGGACGATCCGGCGCACCCGGCCATCTACCCAACTGGCGAACTGTCGAAGCCCGGCGACCTCACCAAAGATGAGAGGAACATCTACGACCTTATTGTCAGGCGCTTTTTGGCCCTCTTCATGGAGCCTGCCGTGAGGGAGACGATGAAGGTGGTGGTAAACTCCAACTCCCACCGCTTCATCCTGAGCGGGGCTAGGACTGTAAAGGAGGGCTGGCTGAAGGTCTATGGAAAATACGTTAAGTTCGATGAGGTAATTCTACCGGTCTTCAAGGAGGGCGAGCCTGTAAAGGTCCTCCAGATAAAGCGCGAGAAGAAGAAGACTAAACCACCAGCACGCTACTCCCCGGCGGCGGTCATCAAGAGGATGGAGGATCTCGGCATAGGAACCAAAGCCACGCGCGCCCAGATACTCGAGACACTCTACAACAGGGGATACATTGAGGGCAAAAGGAAGATAAAGGTGACACCGCTCGGGATGCGCGTCGTTGAGGCCCTGGAGAAGAACGTGCCGGATATAGTCAGTGTTGAGCTCACAAAAGCCTTCGAAGAGAATATGGAGAAGATAATGGCCGGCAAGGCCAACAGGGAGCAAGTTATTGAGGAGAGCAAGAATCAGCTGGTCAAAATCCTCCAGGTCTTCAGGGAGAAGGAACTTGACATCGGAAAGATGCTCCTCGAGAGCACTGGGACGGGGGTTACCCTGTCAAAAGCCACTGCAAAGAAGAGGGGAGCAGTTAAAGAGCTCAGCGAGGAGGAAGAGCGCGAGGTTCAGCGGACGGTTGACGGAGGAACTGACTCTAAAAAAGCGAAGGCCCGGAAGCCAGAGAAAAGGCCCCTCGTCATCGGGAAGTGCCCCAAGTGCGGTGGCGATTTGGTTGTCCGCTACAACAGGAAGACTGGCAAGCGCTTCGTGGGTTGCTCGAACTGGCCGAAGTGCGACGTTACCTACCCACTCCTCCAGCGTGGCGAGATAATCCCGACGGATGAGACATGT
Source organism: Thermococcus sp. (assembly GCF_027023865.1). NCBI lineage: Archaea > Methanobacteriati > Methanobacteriota > Thermococci > Thermococcales > Thermococcaceae > Thermococcus > Thermococcus sp. The sequence goes on from NZ_JALVUC010000019.1 coordinate 364,505, forward strand.
TGTGGCGGCGCACCAGTCGTTAAAATCCGCGAAAGGGGGAGAGAATATGAGGTTTGCGTCGATATGAACTGCAGGGACTGGAGGAAGAAGTGATGGATGCCTCCCGAGAGGAATACCTTCGCATCGCGGGGCTTCTCCTTGAGAACGCGGAAGAGACCCTTAAACGGTTTGGGGAGAGCCTTAATGGTGGGATAACCCTTGAAGGCCTCCTTGAGGTTCAGTCCGCGGTTTTCCTAGGACTAGCCGATGCAGCCCTCTACTCCTTCGCGGCTAGGGATGAGGGGAGCGTCAGGAAGGCGTACTCAATCTTTCTCCGGGCTTTGGACATCGTCAGGCTCGGAAACGCGTATGAGAACGTGCCGGAGATTGACCTCCAGCTCAACTATCTCAGAGATTTGGACCCGGAGAGGGGGTTTTCCCTCGACAGACGCCTCTCGACCCTCGGAGAGCCAAAGCCGATACAGATATGGGCGAACAGGGTTATAAAGCTCAGGAATGCAGTGGAAGGCCGTCCTCCAAGGGATCCACTCCACGAGATCGGGTACGGGATAGTTGAGACGGACAGGAGGTTCCCAGCGCTCCTCTCCGCGGTCAGGAGGGTTTATAGGATTAACCGCCCCCAGTAGAGAGGCTCGTTGAACTTCTCACCCTCGAGATGAAGAGCGGTCTTAACCACAATCCCCTGCCCTGCGCCGATGGGGAGTGTGAGGAGATAACGGAATTGCCCGACGTTTCAGGCTTTATCCCAGTCCACAGCAGGGGACTTGACGTCTACTACTACATCCCTTCAAGGAAAAGCCTCCATCTTCCGTGGGGCACCATAGAAACTGGGAAGATTAGTGAGGCTGTTATCTGGTCCAGTGAAAAGAAAAGGGGATTTCGATGCATTAGAGGAGCTCTTTAAGAAGGCTCAGCCTGCGCTTGCTCATAAGTACCTTTGGGTGCTTTAGGAGGGCTTTTATTACCTCCCCATAGTCTCCGCCTGCTATCTTCTCTGCATCTGCGCCGCTGAGTATCTGGATGAACAGGTCGAGGTCCTCATCCGTGAGCTTCTCGGTAACGTGCCTTACCTTCAGAACCTTCTCAAGCCTTTTTCCATCGGTCTCCCACCACTCTTTCGTGTAATTCTGAAGGAATGATAGGTTCTCCTCTTCAAGGGCCTTGACTATCCACTTGCTCGCTATTGTTCCTGCTCCCATTGCCTCTGCCATTCCGCCCCCGTGCATCGGGTTAACCTGCCTCGCTGCATCGCCGACAACGAGAACGTTGTCCTTCGCCAGCTCCTTCACGAAACCGCCGACCGGGACGACACCGACGTTAACCTCCAATATCCTCTTGGTCTGAATCTTGTTCTCCTCGAGCCACTTGTCGAGGTAGTGCTTTGCAGTCTCAGGGTGATCTGAGGCGATACCTATTCCGACGTTAGCTCTGTCTTCATCCTTTGGGAAAACCCAGACATAACCGCGCGGAGCCACCTCGTTGCCGAACCAGAGATGTATCAAATCCGGATCGTAACCTTCGATGAGCATCTCGTACTCGTAGGAGGAGTCAAACTCGTGTGGAGGGGCATATGTGTTTAGTCCAGCTTTTCTGGCTATGGTACTCTCAACGCCGTCGGCCGCCACTATGATGTTCGTGTATATCTCAACCGGCTCGTTCTCATGTTTGGCCGTTATTCCAACTACCTTACCCTCCTTCCTGATAACATCCTGTGCCTCGGTTCTAGCCAAAACATCGGCACCTGCCTTTGCCGCGTAATATGCCAGCATCTTGTCGAAGACCTTCCTCTCTAGGATTACACCGCTCGCTTCCTTGTAGCGAAGCTCAAGCTCGTAGCCACTCGGGGAGTAGAGTTTTGCACCGTAGATCTCGCGGTTGATGAACCTTTTGTCGTAGGGGATGTCATACTCATCGAAGACCTTCATGTTTATGCCCTCAGCGCACTGCTTTGGACTTCCAATGGCGGGCTTCTTATCAATGAGGAGAACCGAGTAACCTGCTTTGGCAACGTTTCTAGCAACTATCGGGCCAGCAATTCCGGCACCAACGACGACCACGTCGTATTTCATCTCCTTCATCCTTCCACCTCCAGGGGTTCAGCGCTTAAAGCTCCGACCGGGCAGGTGTTTATGCATATCCTACAGCTTATGCACTTGTCCTGGAAGAATTCCCAGCCGTTTGAGTGGACCTCTATGGCGAGCGTTGGGCAAACTCCCGCACAGCCTCCGCAGAGGTAGCAACGGTCCTCATTGACGACTATTCTAATCTTCTCCGGCATCTCCTTCACCGCCAACTCCTTTTAACCTATCCGCGTCAATCTTGATGATCCCGTCTTTTATTATTAACGGTACGAATCTGTCCAGTTCCCGAGCTTTGGCGAGCACTTCTCTCTCCTTGAGATTGAGCCTGTCGCTCAGCTCGTCGACGGTTGACCCCCCAGTTAAAAGGATGTAGTGGAGTATCGCCAGCTGTGTCATGTCTCCAATCTCACTGAGATAATGCTCCTTTATCTCCTTCATTAGCCTGTTGCGCCTGCTTTCGATGGTCTGAAGCGCCCGAAGGGCCTTCTCAAGTTCGAAACTGATGCCCATGAATGCGGCCACCATGTCTAAGAGGCTCCTCGCTTCTTTTATGGAGGGTAGGTTTATCTCAACCTTCCCCTCGAAAGGCTCCCCAAGCTCGATACCGCGATACCAGAAGAGGTTGGGAGTGACCGTCACCACGTACGTCCGAGAGATGGCTATGTCGTAGTACTTCCTCGCGGGCCCGATGAAAGGCCCTTCCCGCTCGTAGGACTTAAGAATCCCCTCACGTTCCATTATCTTGAGGTGCTTCGCAACCGCCGTAGAAGAAACGCTGACCTTGTTGCTGAGGAAGCTGAAGTAGCACTCCGTACAGGTGAGGTGACTGAGCAAATCCCTCCTTACCCTGTTTCCTAAGATGTAGAAAATATCCGGTTCAGCCATGACCAACACCCACCCAAATCTGTTACGTAAAGCTTAAATATGGTACATCTGACCCTAAGCTTGAACCAACATCTGGTTAGAAAGTGGTTCACGGTGATTATAAACCTTTAGATGAGGAGGTGTCCGGAAATGGGACTGATTAGCGATTCCGACAAGAAAGTGATAAAGGAAGAGTTCTTCTCCAAGATGACAAACCCGGTCAAAATAATCGGCTTCACCGGCAAGGAGCACTGCCAGTACTGCGACCAGCTCAAGCAACTCGTTCAGGAACTCAGCGAGCTCAGCGACAAGATTACCTACGAGTTCCATGACTTCGACACACCAGAGGGCAAGGAGATTGCTGAGAAGTACAGGGTAGACCGCGCTCCCGCAATAACCATCACTCAGGAGGGAAAGGACATGGGTGCCAGGTTCTTTGGCCTTCCCGCCGGCCACGAGTTCGGTGCCTTCCTCGAGGACATCGTCGACGTTAGCAATGCTCAGACGGACCTAATGCCAGAGAGCAAAGAAGATCTTGCCAATATCGAAAGGGACATCAGGATACTCGTCTTTGTAACGCCAACCTGCCCCTACTGTCCGCTCGCCGTTAGGATGGCCCACAAGTTCGCCATTGAGAACACCAACGCCGGCAAGGGCAAGATTCTCGGTGACATGGTCGAGGCCATTGAGTACCCAGAGTGGGCTGACAAGTACAGCGTCATGGCCGTTCCCAAGGTCGTTATCCAGGTGGACGGCGAGGACAAGGTTCAGTTTGAGGGCGCCTACCCTGAGAAGATGTTCATGGAGAAGCTCCTCGCCGCCCTTGAGTGACTCGTTTACCATTTTGTGTCAGTATCTCCTTTCAGCTTTTCCAACTTTCCACGGAAGAGTTATAAATCTCAGCCACCAGCTCAGAGTGGGGGAGTCCATGAGCATAGATATCGGCGGCGTCAACGTTAGTTTCACCGGAAAACTCGACGATGGTTTTGAAGACGGTTTTGGGGGCCTTTTCGCAAGGCGTTACCTTCCCGATGTGTCCAGGGGTGTGAACGACGAGGGGGACGTTCTGATAGAACGCTTCAAAGGGGAAACATTCCGAGTCTTCAGCGCTGTATATGACCATCTTGGACGGGATGAATACAAGATAGAGTCAGCGGTTCCATCCGCGTACGGTAACGAGGCACCGGTCTTCTTCATCCTTCAGGCGGCCGCAAGGGCTGGGGCAAAGGGAGGAAGGACCTTCGTGACGGACTCGGTTGGGGTCGTTGCAAAAAACGGAAAGGCAGTTCTCTTTGTCGGTTATCCCCACACAGGAAAGAGCACGATGTCTGTCCTGGCACTCTCACGGGGGCTCCCAGTTCTCAGCACTGAGAACACGATAGTGGAGGTTAGGGATGGGGAGCTCTACATAGTTGGCGGAACGGACGTCTTAGTCTACGACCCGCGTGTTGAGGGTATCTATGATATTAAGGCTCCCTACGACGAGCAGACCCGGAGTGGATACCGTATAAAAGACCTTGGCAGAGATACACGGCGGAAAAGGCTTCTCAAAGGGGGAGTCGAAATAGACATGATCGTTCTCCTTCACTCAGCTTTCAACTGCATGGAGGCAAGCTTCTCGCGGATTACGGGCAGGAAGGTCAGGAAGACCCTCTGGTACTTCTCGACGGCCCTCATGAAGGGTCTCGACTACTACGAGCCGATGCCCCTTCACGTGCCGATGAGCGAGGAGATAGGTAGAAATCTGCGCCTCTTCCTTGAAACTGCCTCCGAGAACTACTCTGGCAGGATGTTCGAAGCCTTCGGCAACCATAAGGCTGTTTTTGACAGGGTCTTTGAGATGGAGCTTGTGGAGTAACATACCTGCCCCGGCGATGGGTCTCTCCTGGCTTTCAACACACATCGAAACGCCAAGCTTTTATACGAAAAGAGCTGAATTAGTTCGGTGATCCTAAATGGTGAAAGGTCTGACCGAGAAAGACCTCGGAAAGTTTAAGCTGGTTGGGAACGTAGACGCGTTCAAGAAAAAGCTCGTCTTCCAGGTAACGGAGATAAACCTTGAAAAGGATGACTACTTCTCGAGGCTCTACCTCTACGACGGCAGGAAAATTAAGCCGTTCACCGCTGGAAAAAAGGACGGAAACCCAAAGTTCTCACCTGACGGGAAACTGGTGGCTTTTACCTCCAAGCGCGATAAGGAGAGTAAGGAGGCCGAGCTCTACATAATCCCGACCGATGGGGGAGAGGCGAGGCTCCTAGCGAAGTTCAAATACGGGGTATGGAACCTGCGCTTCACCGAAGACGGGAAGGGTATAGCGGTCGTCACCCCGATCGACATCGAGAAGAAGCCCAAGGACGACGTTCACGTTATCAAGGAGATCCCCTTCTGGCTCAACGGTGTCGGCTGGATCTATGAGAAGAGGAGCACTGTTTACCTTGTCGATGTCAAAACCGGAAAGAAGAAGCGCCTGACGCCGAAGAACCTTGACGTAAGCCAGATTCGCTTCCACAACGGCAGGCTCTACTTCATTGCCCAGGAAGACCGCGAGAAGAAGCCCATGGTGAGCGACCTCTACGTCCTCGAGGGTAGGAAGGCGAGGAGGATAACCCCGGGCAAATGGGACATCTCCGACTTCATCCCGCTCGACGATGGAACCTTCATCCTCAAGGCCAGCACATTGGAAAGGGGAATCCCGACCAACACCCACATCTACCACTACAACCCCGAGACGGGCGAGATGAGGAAGCTAACGAAAGGCCTCGACCGCTCCGCTTACAACTCGCTCAACTGCGACGTTCGCGGCTCTCAAAGGGCAGAGCTTGTCTTCAGGGATGGCTGGGTCTACTATGTAGCAACCGACGGGCCGAGGGCGAACCTCTTCAGGGTAAACCTCAACGGGAAGATCGAGCGCGTGATCGATGGAGACAGGAGCGTCGAGAGCTTCGCGGTTGGCGACTACATAGCCTTCACCGCCCAAGATGCTGTAACCCCAACGGAACTCTACACCCTCCGGGATGGAACGGAGAAAAAGCTTACTGACTTCAATGGATGGATTAAAGAATATGCCCTCTCAAAGCCCGAATACTTCACCGTTAATGCCTCTGATGGCGTTGAGATAGACGCGTGGGTTATGAAGCCCGTTGGTTTCGAACCGGGGAAGAAGTATCCCGCGGTCCTGGAGGTCCACGGCGGGCCCAAGACGGCCTACGGCTACTCATTCATGCATGAGTTTCATGTTTTAGCAGCTAAAGGCTTCGTCGTAATCTTCTCCAATCCAAGGGGAAGCGACGGCTACGGCGAGGAGTTCGCCGACATTAGAGAGCACTACGGGGAAAGGGATTATCAGGACCTGATGGAGGTCGTCGATGAAGCCCTAAAGAGATTCGACTTCATAGATGGAGAGAGGATAGGCGTCACCGGCGGCTCCTATGGCGGCTTCATGACGAACTGGATAGTCGGGCACACGAAACGCTTTAAGGCCGCGGTAACCCAGCGTTCCATCTCCAACTGGACTAGCTTCTTTGGAACCACCGACATCGGCTACTTCTTCGCCCCTGACCAGGTGGGCGGCGACCCCTGGAGCAATACAGACGGCTACTGGGAGAAGAGCCCGCTGAAGTACGCGCCGAACGTTGAAACACCGCTCCTCATAATTCACTCAATGGAGGACTACCGTTGCTGGCTCGCAGAAGGCCTTCAGTTCTACACGGCTTTGAAGTACCTTGGAAAAACCGTCGAGCTTGCGCTCTTCCCGGGAGAGAACCACGACCTCAGCAGGGGCGGGAAGCCGAAGCACAGGGTTAAGAGGCTTGAGCTGATAGCGGGATGGATGGAGCGGTGGGTTAAGAGCTGAGTTTTCTTTTTCTACTTTAGATCGGTCCAACTGATTTTGGTGAAATGAAAGAAGGGTTAAAAAACTGAAGCTCTCAGGCTGATTTTCTCCTTATCAGAAGCCAGATTGTCAGGAAAACGAGAAATAACAACACTGCAAGGGTTCTAGGGTTGATGTTTCGTGTGTTCTTCCCAATCTCGAAAGCACTCAGGTTTCCGTCGTAGAGGTGAAGCGTCCCATTTGACGCGATTAGGCATTCCCGTCCGTTGCAACTGATTGCGTCGCAGGAATCTGTTATCTCCTTCGTGCCGTTCTCGGAGTGCTCGATGAGACCGTTGGAACACAGAAGGATTTTGCCGTTAAGGACATCAAAATCTTCCGCGCAGTTGTCAAGTTGTAGAGTCCTCTTAAAAGCCCCGTTGGAGTAAACGTAGACTCCGGTGCAGTTCATAAAGTAGGGCTTTCCGTTCCTGACCTTTACTTTCACTCCGTTGATGAACCCGCATGGTATGGCTTTCTCGACGCTTCCGTTCGGAGAAACAAAGAGAAGAGAGCAGTCCCCCATCATCGCTGATTCTGAGGTGGGAATATAGTAAGTTCCGTTCAGGTAGGCGAAGCCCCTGCAGTCGTAGCTATGAATCTTGAAGAGAAGGGAGCCGTTGATGGTCTGGAAGATCACATTATCTGGGGTGAACGTTTCAACGATCCACCCGCTTCCGTTCCACGCTAAACCGCAGGGGGTCCCGTTGAGGTGGAGTGGAACCTTTGAGAGATGCCCGTCGGGCACCACCGTCGTCAGGTAATAGCTTCCGTTTTCTTCGCTCAGGAAGGCCCAGGTTGTTCCGTTCCAAGATACACTTATTGCATTTCCTAAGCCCAATGTAGATAATTCAAAAGTAAACAGGAGGAGAATGACACTTCTAAATACATTGATTCTTTTCATTACCTCACCACTTTTAGATAGTTGTTGAGGTCTGTGCTAAAATAGTAAACTACATATGGGAACTTCCCGAACCTTTTCTCAATGTCACTAAGTGACACTAAATAATCTCTTGCTCGCTCCGTACACTTTGTGGCGTTACATCCGTACCCACAGTGCTCGCAATACCCTCTAACTGCTGAGTCCCATTCCATCTCGACACCGAACCCATTTTCATGGCAGAACCACATGAACTCGTTTAGATCTTGATAATTCATACCATTTGGTCTGTAGTAATCACCTTTAGTGTCGGTGACCATATAGTAATGGGGTTGCGGAGCTACATGGGTAAATCCCACTTTTTGTACACATTTTCTTGTTAAATACAATGGATCACGGTCCTCCCATCTTTCTATGGGTATCCACAATACAGGTTTTTTGTAAGTGTCTCTAATGTAACTCACAATGTTTTTTATTTTAGTAGAATCACTAGACACGGCCCCTGCTCCCTCCAGACTGAAGTAGTATCCTGTTACCCTCCTAGCCACAGTAGAGGATTCGACTTTAATTATCCAATCCTTCATATCCTCGAGAGTCCTGGGTGTTTTAGTAGTATCATAATACGGGATTTCCACCCATATTTCAAATCCCAAACCGGATTCTGCTACGAACTTTTTCATGTCACTCAAGAGCGTAGAGAAATCCGAATATTTTCCTTCGTTGGTAGACAATAGCACAACTCCATCGAAATATTTTATAAACTCTGCAATTTGTTCTTTAGGTGTAATTTTCTTTCCCGCATAATAAAACAGTGCTAGTCGAGTCATTGTATTACTACAATAACTACTTATTCGAAATATATAAACTTTTCGTCATGGACGACGTTTAAAGAACAATATCAGAAAACAGAAAAATCAAAGCGTATAATCCAGCACCTTCCTCGATGTGCTCTGGGTAGACGTTCTTGATCTCCGGATGGAGGGCCTTAATAACCCTGCCGACGAGCACGAAGAGGGTTCCAGTTATGACCGGAAGCTCGTTTACGACCTCCTCTTCAAGCGGGATGTCACCGGATATCTTCCTGAGGACATACTTCCTGATTGGCTCCATCCCAACCTTCTCGTCCTCAATGACCGCCCTAAAAGCTCCATCGACGACCTAAAGCCCTTTGCTATTGGTATGTGCCTTAGCTTTATGGTTTTGGAGCGCTCGGCTTTGGCATTTCGTAGGCCATCTCAAAGAGATCGGAGAGCTTCTTCTCAACTATTTCCATCATTTCCTCGGCGCGTGGCTTTATTACGGCCAGCTCGCATGTTTTCTCGAGTATCTCTTGGAGTCTTGGGTACGGGATCACCATCTCTGCCATTGGCATCATCTCCGCGTTTTTGTCAAGGAATTTTAGTAACTTTTAGTATATAAAAGTTTCGCTCAGAGGAGCAGAGTGAGGACTAAAAGAAGGGCCAAAATCAGCAGACCGAGGAGGAAAATGGCTATGGCACTCTCGTCCGTCGGCTTTTTAGGGCCGTACTTCTGAACGAGCCATAGACCGGCGAAGAAGCTTACGGAGATTCCAAGGAACCAGCCAAGGAGGCTCCCCTGAAAGCGGTAGCGGTTAAAGATGGTCATAACCACAAAAAGGATAAGAATGCCAAGCAGGCTCTGGCAACGCTCCTCTGCCTCAGGATAAGGGAGTAAAAAAAAGTGCCCATCCAAGGATAAAGGTGAAATCCAGAGCGAATTCCGCAAACATGGTACCATTAGACATGTCTCGAAGGGGGGATAAAAGGCTAACCCAGGAAGCCCCTTATGCCCGCAGCCTCAACTATGAGTGCCTCGTCAAGATCTCCTCCTAGTATCCTCGAGGTTATCTCCCCATGGGCTTCATCCCGCTCGTAATCTCTCGCCATCTCCGCAATGGATTTGAGGAACGGGAAGCGCTCAACTGCCATTGGATTAAAGTAGCGGAAGGCGAACTCAACGTCGTTGTAGAGGCTGTGATAGTGCTCCGAGAGGAACTCAAGCTCTTTCTCGCTGAGTGCATCTAGGCCAAGCAGCTCCGGTGGGATTCCTAGGGAGTAGAGCGAGGCCGTGAATTTTATCGCCCTCGGCAGAGCTGAGCCGTTCACCTCCCTCGAATAACCAAAGATCCCAATATGAAGCTTCCGTCGTCTCCTGGAGGGAACGTACTTCGCAGTTTCTCGGATGTATGGGACGAGTGCCTTTAACTCCCTCGAATACCTCTCTTCGTACTTTTTCAGAGTGGAGAGAACCTCCCCAGGCACAGGATTCGCACGGCTCCTCTCTCTTGATTTAACCCTCTCAACGGCTTTCATGACTTCCTTCATGGGATTGTCGTACTTAAACGAGCTCTGAACCGTATAGGTCTGAGCGCTCGGGTACTCCTCCAGCACCGCGTCTACGTTCCTAGGCGTAAAGTGCCCTCTGAATGGAGCACCGCCGACTCCTATGATGGGGTACATCTCAACCCCAGTTCTCTCTTCCAACTCCTGAAGGTCAAAGAGGGCCTTTTTGTCGTAGAGCACAGCACTTATCAGGCCATAGTTCATTGCAGGGTCGCTCCTGGCCAAGAAGACCCTCTGGTGCTCGAACTCTTTCCCCCTCAGGTACTCGGCCACGACCCCTGCCGCACCCAGGATGGCCTCCTTCGTCTCGAAGAGAGGGATGACGCTTATCTCCTCGGGGTAGAACTCCCCTATCCACTCGTGGAGCTTTATGTCATAGACCCTCTTGTACTGCTTTCCGGCTATGTAGTGCCTGTAGAGTTCGTAGACCCTGTTCAGCTCGTGAGGAGAGGTTGCCATCGGCAGGATGACCTCGAATATCGGGGCCGTCTCCTCGCCGTAGAATATCCGAGCGTAGTCCGCGGAGCGGGGGATCGCTTCAAGGGTTTCAAGGAGAAGCTTTGCTTCCGCCTTTTCCACACTCGGGTTGGGAACCCTCGGGGTCAGTCTGAACTCCCCGCCCAGCCTGCGGTGCCTGAAGAAGTGCCCGTACCGCTCAAAAAGCTTTTTGACGACGAACTCATCCACCTCCTTGCCCTCAAAGTCCCACATCTGCTCCTCTATCCCGAGAACGTTGAAGGCGTAGAAGGCCTCCGTCACCTCATCCTCTCCCCCCATCGCGGGAGAACTGGCGAAGAAGGGCATGTAAACGTTGTCAGGATGCTGAGTGCTCATCAATCTTGGTATCATTTAGACCACCATTTGTGGAAATACAAGACATAATTTAAATTTTTTGAGGGAAATTTTGGATATATGACAGTCACTTTAAAAAAGGTTTTTAAGGACGAATGGCGACCCGTCTCCATGCGGGCAGTAGTCATAGCATTTCCAGAGAAAAAGTGGGAGAACTACACGGTTCCAGTAAACGGCAAGCCCATGGTAAAGCTCACAGAGGAGAGGCTGTTGATGAGCAAGAGGGTAGGGGAGATTTTCACCGTTGTTAGGAATAACAAGCTGAAGGCCTACTCGCTCCACGTTATGAATCCCCTCCCTGTAAACGCGAGAAGCAAGATGGAGGCCCTCTTCAAGGCGGTGCCGGATGGGCCCTTCTTCCTCGCCGAGGGCAACATGCCGCTCGTGATGCCATTCCTAGTGAACTACCTGGTGGGCCTCTTCTACGAGAACGAGCCGGAGGCGCTGATACCAGTTTGGAAGGATGGGACGGCGGAGATTGCGCATGCAATATACGATCCAGATGCGCTGGCGGACGCGATAGACGCGGCTTTAGCGGAAGGTTACAGAAGCCTAAGCAGTATAGCCGAGTTCCTCGAATACGAACCGGTATCGATCGAGGAGCTGACAAAGAGAAACCCTAAAGTTACGCTGAGCTTCTTCAAGGTTAGGAACTCCTTTGACGTGAGCTTCGCGGAGAGGGCGTTGAACGAACCCTAAGCTCCCAAAGCACTTAATTGAAAATCTTGCAAATTTTTGCAGAAGTCTTAAGTAGTATGAAGGCGTATACTAACACAGTGGGCGAGAGACGACCTCTTTCTGTCCGTGTTTAAAGGGAGATGAGAAGGAATGAGAAAAATTTTGGGTGTCGCACTTTCTTTCTTGATGATCTTCAGTTTGATGGCCACGTTGGGGCAGCAACCCGTTTCTGCCAATCCAACCGTGGATCACAACGTGCTGATCTTAAAAAACGTTGACGCCTGGGGTTCCCCGACCATTGAAACCACCCTCAAGGCCATGAACATCACGTATAAGGTCATGACGAGCGCAGAGCTTCAGAACACGACCACCGGTGAGCTTGTGAAGGATTATGATATGATAATCATCGCAAGCGACCAGAACCAGGCGTTCTACGATGAGATAGGCCCCCAGATGGGCAAGCTGGAAGACTACGTGAGGGCGGGCAGGACGCTAGAGATACACGCCGCTAACTGGGGGTGGGGCGGAGGCCTGTGGACGACGAGCCTGCCAAGGAACGTCACGATAGTTCAGAGCTACTCGAACTCGGACTATGTGATCGCAAACAACACTACTCTAACCAGCAGCTACTCGAGCCACGGCTACCTTGCCAATCTACCGGCAGACGCCGAAATAATAACCGTCCAGTCACCCTCGGGGACACCGGACTACAGCAGGCCGAGTACAGCGATTTACCCACTGGGAAAAGGATGGGTCTCAGTCACTGGGCTGACCATAGAGTACAGTGTCGCTAGGGGAGGGAGCAAATGGATGGAGTTCTACAGATCCCTGGTGCTAACCGACCTAAGCCGCGCCGCACCACCCGCTGTCCCAGTCATCAAAAGCAGCGTGAGCTTCCTGATGTTGAACTTCTACTACTACCGGCATTACATCACCAACCTTGAAAAGTATAACACCCTCTACGTGGAAGCCCGTGATGGTGGAGTTGACAACGGGACTCTGGCACTAGCTCAGGGGTTCAACGCCACCGCTGCGGCACACTATGGGGACGCGATAAGGTATGGCCCGATTTTGAGCAACCTCCGCAGAATTCAGATTCTATCGGATATAAGGACTGCATCCCTTGACCAGAAGAAAGCCGTGAAAACGCTCGAAGACGCCATGGCAGGCCGCTGAGCCTCTATGTCATCCCCACCATTTTTCTCACCGTTTTCGCAGTTGCCACCGCCAAGGCCGCTTTGATGAGATCAAGGGGCAGAAATGGCAGAACCCCGAGTTCGAGGGCTTTTACGAAGTTCCCGCCGAGGTAGAACCCAATCCTAAGCCACCCGAGGAGGTAAATGACCGCAAGTCCTAACAGGACGCTGATGGCCATTCCCATGGCACTTTCATTGCTCCTCTCCGTGATATACCCGGCGAGCAGGGCCGCTATGGGGAACGCAACCAGGTAGCCGCCGGTTGGACCGTAGAGATGGGCAAAACCGCCGGAGAACTCCGCAAAGACCGGAAAGCCTACGGCCCCAATTATGATATAGGCGAGCTGGCTTAGGAATCCCAACCTCGCCCCCATAAGGATTCCGCTCAGGAGGACAAAGAAAACCTGGAAAGTGAAGGGAACAGGACCGATTGGAACGCTTATCTGTGCTCCAACAGCTGTTAACGCCGCGAAGAGTCCCGCGAAGGCAACATCCTTTGAGTTCATCCTACCACCCTGCAAACCTTTTAAAGTGCTGGCTTGAATTCCCCACGATGATCCAGGTTAAAAACCTTCATCACACCTACGAGAACGGCCGTGAGGTGCTCATGGGAATAGACTTCGAGATGGGAAACGAGGTAGTCGCCCTCGTCGGCCAGAACGGGAGTGGAAAAACCACCTTCGCGAAGCACCTGAACGGCCTGCTCAAGCCGACGGAAGGAGCTGTTAAGGTCGATGGACTAGACACACGGGAGCACAGCGTTGCCGAGCTGAGCGGGATTGTTGGCTACGTTTTCCAGAATCCAGAGCACATGTTTTTCGAAGAGAACGTTTTTAGGGAAGTTGCCCTCGGGCCTAAGAACCTTGGTCTGGATGAGAAGGAAATTGAGGAGCGCGTGAAGTGGGCGCTGAAAGCCGTTAACCTGGAGGGCTACGAGGAGAGGACGCCCTACTCCCTGAGTGGGGGTGAGAAACAGAGATTAGCTATAGCCTGCATCCTGGCAATGAAGCCCCGCTACATCATCCTCGACGAGCCAACGACTGGTCTCGACGCTAGAAGCTTTGAGAGTGTGGCTGAGGCGATAGGGAGGCTCCACTCGGACGGGCATGGGATTCTCCTAATCACCCACGACATGGAACTCGTCCTCAGGCTGGCTGAGAGGGTTGTCCTCCTTGAGAACGGAAGGAAGACCTTCGATGGTCCCGTTGAAGAGTTTTTCTCATTTGATCTCCGTTCTTATGGACTTGACAGACCTGAACTCCTGGAGATAGGCAGGAAGCTCGGCACGGGCTTTGTGAGGAGCGTCCCTGAGCTAATAGAAAAACTGAGTGGTGAGGGCGTTGATGGCGCAATTTTACCGTGAGAGGGATTCGTTCCTCCACCACCTTGACCCGAGGGTGAAGATAGTAGGCACCATCCTCGGGATAGCCGCGATAATGCTTTACAATGATCCGACGATTCTGATCCCTCTGTTCTTTATCTTCCTTCTCATAGGTGTAGTCCTGGGAAAGATATCGGTTTGGGAACAGGTCACACTTCTAAAGCCCCTCCTCCCGATAGTTGTGATAACCATTATTATCTGGCCGTTGATATACAAACCAAGGTTCATGGGTGTTCTATTCGGGGTATCCTTCTCCATGAGGCTCCTGACGTTCGCCCTGCTTACCTTTCTTCTCCTAGCAACGACGAGTCAAGGGGATTTGATCCTCGGCTTCGTGAAGCTCGGTATGCCCCACGAGTACGGGTTAACCATTTCCATCTCCCTCCGCTACATCCCGACCCTTTACAGGCTCGCAGGGACCATAATGGACGCGCAGAAGAGTCGCGGCTGGGAGGTTGAGAAGGGCAACTTCATAACCCGGGCGAGGAAGATGACTGCCGTCCTGATTCCCCTCCTCGTTTCGTCCCTCAAGACCGCCCACGACCTCAGCATCGCCCTTGAGAGCAGGGGCTTTGGAGCCTCTCCGAAGAGGACCTTCATCCGTGAGATAAGGATGGGCAGGAGGGATTACATGGTTCTCGTTCTGATGGTGGTTTTCTTTGTGCTGGCTCTCTACGCTCGCTATGGCCTCGATCTGGGCCACATCAGCATCTACCCGCGGTAAAGGAAGGGCTTGACAAGGGAATCAATCGGAATCGAATGGTCACCAATGCTGGCCACGTATTCGGCTGGGGTGCGTAGAACCGTGACGTTCATACGGTAATGGCCGCGGTATGAGTTCGTCCTGAGAACGGCGAGGAGGTCAAAGATCTCTGGCAGAAGGAATAACCTCTTGAACTCTCCTGGGAGATCAAGTTCGTTGAGTTCAAGGGCCGGATGGCAGAGGACCAATGTAAGACCCTTTTCATCCGCGGTGCGCTTTGTCTCGATTACTGTCCCCGCGGAGAGGTTCGAGATGAGTGGAAACCTGCGAACAACGACGAGGGAATCTTCCTCAACCAGTCTAAGCGCGCTCATCAGTTCCTCGGCGGTATAGGTGTTTCCCGCGTAGAGGTTCGATGCTGACTCGGTCAGTTTTTCAAGAACCCGGATGGAGAGACTTCCCGGCCCGATGTGGTATACTGAACTGTTACTCAGGGTTGATGCGATGATGTGGTGTATGAAGATCTCCTCCGAGAGCTGGTCCGCAAAGACTATGCCCGAGACACCCCCGGCCGGTAGGCCGACTGGAAAAGCGTCAAAGGGTTTCACCTCACGCGGCTGAAGCTCGGCTGGCTTGAAGAACATACCCATCAACGTGACTCCTGCGTTGGGATATTTATAATTTTCCATTGCTGTTTCCAGACAGATAAATAGGGATATGGAGAAACTCAGAGCGTCGAGAGGGCGCCAAGCGTGAAGAGACCGAGGAACGCCAAAATGCCCATTACTATACCTGCTATGATGGCCGCGAGCAACCAGGCTAGAAACGCCTTGATCCAGCCAGTGTCAAAGACGACCTTCACCGCCCAGAGGTTGGCTAAGAAACCCAAGAAAGGAGCTAGGGGTGCCAAGACGAGGGCCGTTAATGCCATGACTATCGCCGCGAGAATTCCACCGCCAAGTATAGCCACCATCGAGCGACCTATCGATGCCTTCTCAATACCTATGAGTTTTCCCGCCAGCCACAGGAAAATTGCCGCTATGAAGAGCGCCACTAGAAAGGCCACTATTCCAACCGCACTCACTTGAAGCATGGGGTCGTGCATATAGCCGTACATGATATCACCGTTTCGATTACGATTCCAGAGTATTTAAAATTTCTAGGGTTGTTCCAAAAGGGTTTTAAGCCGCCCCTTCAATCCCCTGCGGAGGGAGGAAACGATGGAACTGCTGTGGCACGACCTCTGGGATTTCTTCTATTCATACTTCTGGCACCCGATGTTCACGCGGAGCGGCTACAATGCAGTTAACACTGTCGTTTATGCGCTCACTTTGGGAGTTGCCGCATTATATGCGTATCGTTACATAATCAAACCCCTCGGAATCAAAATCGACGAGCGCTTTCTTCTAGCGGTCACACCGATGATAGCCTTCGGGGCCACCCTACGCGCCCTCGTTGACGGCAAAGTCTTTCCAGAGAACCCTTGGATACTCACGCCCGGTATATTCATAACCGCGGCACTACTATTCGGCCCCGTTCTTGTTCTCGACGCCAAGCTGAAGAGATATCCAATCATAACCACCGCATGGGGAACCGCCCTGGCCATCTGGGCCAACTACCTCTTCGTGGTACACGCGGTGAACTGGCAGCCCTACGAACTCACGATACTCTATACCCTTGTAAGCTGGGCTGTCGTTCTAGCATTCTACAAGTGGAAGCCCTTCGATAGGTTCTACCTCTACGCCGTTTTAGCCCATATGTACGATATGGGTTCAACAGTGGTGGGAATTCATTACTACCACTACCATGAGGTTCACTGGCTTGAGCACTACCTGGTGCAGTGGTTCGGCCCCTTCGTTTACTATCCATGGATAACGTTCATCCTCGTAGTGACTTACTATATCATCAACGGCTACGTCAAGGACGAGAACGAGAGGCGCTTCTGGTATTTCATTGTCTACCTCCTTGGCCTAGGTCCAGCGATACGCGACCCGGCGCAGCTGGTGCTCCAGGTGTGAGGGTCCTTCCCTCCTCTATTTCTCTCTTTAGGGTCTTTGCCTCTTCCTCCGCTTTCCGAACGCGGAAGACCCCCGCTATCCTCTCCACCGCCTCAAGCTTTCTCACGATGCCGTCAAGCCACGTGAAAACATCACCGGGATAAACGATGAGGCCGTAGACCTTCCTGAATTGCTCTGCTATCCCTGTCGGATGCCTTCCGCTCCTCCTTAGCTCGATTATCATGTTGCTCACGCGCTCCATAGCATAGTCCGTGCAGTCCTCTTCACCGCACATGAAGAAGTCCTGGTAAAGGGTAAAGAGCCTCTCAGCCGCGTTGGGACTGACCTCGGGGATGACCTTGTCGAGTTCCTCCAAAATCGATGAGAAGCTCGGGGAGAAGACGTTTGCACTCAGCCTTCCCCTCACGGCTCTCTCAAGTTCCCTCTGAAGGGTTGCACTCATGTATAAGTTCTCAAAGGGAAGAAGCTTGACCGCTATCCACCTGGGCGGCTTTTTGCCGATGTTCTTCCTTATGAACTCTGCCTCTTTGGGGAGCAGAAAGCTCATGCTGACAGCCCTTCCATATGGGGTGACATCAACCAGGGGTTTCCTGAGTCTTACAAGCTCAAACTCCCCCAGCTTCTCCAAAACTCTCTCCGCGCTCTGGTTCGCCCCGAGACACCTAGACTGAACCTCTTCTATAGCATTTAGCCTGTTGAAGACGCAGGAGTGGGCCAGGACGTTGTCCTGTTCAAGTTCGTCGCTCCACTCAACGGCTACGGGTTCTACCGGTGCAGTTAGGAGTTTAAATGCCACCTCATCTTCTGAGCCATCCACCTGGGCAGAGTACTTCCTACCCGGCTCGACGATAAGGTAGACCCTCCCCTTTTCGTGGTAGAGGGGCCTCCCAGCCCTCCCAAGCATCTGGTGGAACTCCCTGACGGAGAGCCACTTGTTCCCCATCGCGAGACTTTCAAAGATTACCTGCGAGGCAGGGAAGTCAACTCCCGCCCCGAGGGCCGCGGTTGTGACAACAACGTCGAGCCTCTGAGCGAGAAACTCCATCTCTGTGAGCTTCCTCTGCTTGTAGGGCAAACCCGAATGATAGGGCTTTGCACGGAGGCCTTTGCTCGTGAGATAGGCGGCCAATTCGTGCGTCCTCTTCCTTGAGAAGGTGAAGACTATCGTCTGTCCTTTGTAACCCTGCTTGGACTTCCTCATTGTTTCGACCTTACAAAGAGCCGCTATGTGCCTCCGCTTCTCGCTCTCACTTCTGGCTATGATGATGTGTCTCTCCAGGTCAACGGGTCTTTCGTCGTAGGGGACGAGCTTTAGTCCAAGTTCTTTTGCCAGCTCCTCCGCGTTTCCGACGGTCGCGCTCAAACCTATAAACTGGGCAGTGGGGTAGAGTTTTCTCAAGCGAGCTATGAGGCCATCCAAGCGGGGACCGCGCTCCTCATCGTCGAGGGTGTGAATTTCGTCGATGACGATCGTCCCGACGTTTCCTATCCTCCTCCCAGCTCTAAGCAGGTAGTCTATCCCCTCGTAGGTTCCGACGATTATGTCGGCGTCTATGCCAGTATCAACGACCACCAGCTCGTCCCTCGTCTTTATCCTACTCATACCAACGCGGATGGCAACGCGAAGGCCGAGTTTGGAGTAACGCCTCTTGAAGTCCCCGTATTTCTGGTTGGCCAAAGCCACGAGCGGCACCAAAAAGAGCATCTTCTGGCCTTTCATGGCCTTTGGAACGCCGGCAAGCTCGCCTATAAGCGTTTTACCGCTCGCCGTGGCGGAAACGATGAGGAGGTTCTTCCCCTCAAGGAGGCCGTTTTTGACCGCCAGGCTTTGAACCGGAAGGAGTTCCTTAACCCCCTCTGCCCTCAGGACCCCCTTAAACTTCTCTGGAATCGGAAGCTCATCAATATTAAGCTTCTCAACTTTCACGTGCTTTGCCTTCAGTTCATCCCACTTCGTTACCTCTGGGTGTTTCGTCGGGTCGAAGCGCGGGTCGAAGGCGTAGAGGACTTTATCCATATCGCGAAAGCGCTCAAGGAGCTTCCTTGCCTGGTCAAACATGGCGGTGCTCTTGAAGCGGAAGCGGAGCTCCCTCTTAAGCTCATCCTCGGCACAGCGCTCACAGATATACTCGTCATGGTATCTGATGCGGTTTCCTTCAGTAAGGACCGTTATCTTCCCCTCGAGGAGGCAGAGCCGACAAAGCTCAGCCCCCTCAACCCTTTTGTTCTGGAGCCTCCTCCTGAAGTAGTCCCCCCATTCTTCGGCGTTTACGAGGACTATCCTGGCTTGGCGAAGGAGCTTCTCCATCTCCTTTGGGTTCCTGTACTGGCTCCCCTCAAGGACTTTGAAGAGCCTCCCTTCGTGCATTATGAAGCGGTAAATCGCGTCGGCCTTGAGGTTCCTCATCTGGGTCAACTTCTCAGGTTCGTTCTCTATGAAGAACGCCTCAAGCTCGTTTTTCTTTCTCCCGGGTCTGATTACAAAGAGCATCGCCCAACCCTCACTTCTCCTGAATCCAACACTCCTTGAATGTGTCGATTATCAGCGTGGCCTCAACCCGCTCAAGGTTCCTACCAAGGATCCGCTTCAGCTTTCCGGCGAAGGCCTTGACCTCGTCCGTATCGTGGAAGTGGGCCTTCACCAGTATCTGCCTCTCCCCGCTCCTCCTGTAGAGGGACTCAACTTCTCCCATCTCTGCCACTTTTCGGAGGATTGGGTCAACGGTGTGATCGTCTATCGCGAGGGTGAGTTCGAAGAAGACCGAGACGTACTCATCTAGGAAAGCAGGGTCAACAACGGCTGAATACCCCCTAATTGCACCGAGTCTCTCAAGTTTGTCAAGTCTGTTCCTCACGCTCGCTGGTGAGAGACCTATCCTCCTTCCCAGTTCAGTTAGGGTTATCCTGCCCTCCTCACGCAGAATCCTCAGCATCTCCCTATCCCTTTCGTCAATTCCGGGCATTTTCTCACCGAGGTGTGTTCATAAAGGTATCTATGAATAAAACAAAAATCCGAAAGTCAGCGGGTTATCTTCACCTGGTTCATGAGCTCGAGCGGCTCTGGGTGTTTCTCGAAGTAGTCCCTGACCGGCTTGAGGAGGTCAACAAGATAGTCGGCAACGGCGTTCTTGAGGTCGAGCGGGTGAAGCTTGCCCTCGGCGAAGTCCCCCTTCAACTCCTCAAAGGTGGTGTATGTGACGTCTCCGCCGAACTTTGCCGGCCTGTGGATGGTGAACTCGGTCGGCTCCTCGCGGAAGATTATGTGCTCGGCCCAATCGAGGACCGGGTTGTACTTGACCTCCCGGGCAGGGCAGAATGCTTTCCTTAGCTTCCCCTTTATCTCCTCGGGGGTGTCATGGATGAAGACCGCTGAGTAGGGCTTGCTCTTGCTCATCTTCATCTGGGTTTTGAGCTCCTTGAACTGCTCCTCGCTCTCTATCGGCCAGACGGGCGGCTCCTGGAGGCCGAGGAGGAGGTGGTGGTGCAGGGCGACCGGCTTGAGCTTCTCACCCTTCCATTCGAGGGCGTGGTACTTTAGCTTCTGGGCCACTTCTATCGCTATAACGTGGGCCTTCCTCTGATCCATTCCTGCATGGGCTATTGTGACATCCTGATAGTAGATGTCCGCCACCTGCATGGCGGGGTAGATAAGCTTGGCGAAGTCTATGGCCTCACCCATCTGGCGTCCCATTATGGTTATCGAGCGCATCATCCTGGCCAAGGTCACGTTCTTGGATATGTCTATGACGGTCTGCCAGTAGTCGCCCTTCTCCAGTATCTCGCTCGCGAGGACGAACTCCACCTCCTCAGGGTCGCCGCCCATAACCTTTATGCTCTGCTTCATGCCCTCCTTGAAGTAGCCCAGGGCGACCTTCTGTATAACATCCAAGTCACCACCGAGCTTGTCGTTGATCCAGCTGTGCCAGTCCGCCAGGAAAATCCTCGTCTTGACCCCCGCCTTTTGGAGGTCGGCTATTTTAGCGCCGGCCATCAGGCCTGTTCCGAGGTGAATGTAACCGCTTATCTCGAACCCGATGTAGTGTTTCATCGGGACTCCAATCTCTAAGAGATGCCTGAGGTTCTCCTCGGTTAGAAGTTCCTCAGTAGGTTTTCGCTTTATGAGTTCTATCCTGCTATCTATGTCCATGCTCACCACCTGAGTGGAAAACGGTGCAGACCTTTAAGGGTTTTACCCCAAAGTTTCCAGTCATATCTTGGCCCGGAAAGTTTAACAGGGCCGAAAAACTTCCTGATTCATAAGATTTATAACTTCCTCTTCGTTACATAACCGGGTGATACCATGAAGAAGGTTGTCATAGTAATAGCAGCTGTCGTGCTGCTGTCTCTTTTTGGTGTTTTTGCCACACCCATGGCCAGCGCTGCAAGCACCGGAAAGCCAGTTATAGCAGTGGATCTCGCCCACGGCGAGAACCCGAAGGGACTGACACCGGTTACCTACAAGAACAAGACCCTTACGGATGGAATGCTTGACGTTCTGACTCAGTACAAGTTCGTTTACTTCGGCGACACGAAGTACGAGGACGAACTGGGCATTAAGGACATAGGTTCCAAGATAACCTACGACGCCCTCCACAACAACAACGTTACCATGCTTATACTGGGCCAGCCCACAAGCCCGTTCCTTCCGGATGAAATCCAGGCAATAAGGAAGTGGCTCCTTGAGGGTGGGCATGTTCTCTGGGTTGCCGGCGACAGCGACTACGGAAGCGGCGTCAAGACTCAGCAGTTCGTTGACAGCCTCCTCGACCAACTCAACATAACCAACCTGCGCGTTGACCTCTGCTCCGTCGAAGACGCCGTTAGCAACGCAGGCGGAAAGGCCTACCGTGTCATTGCCTATGACGACCCCTGGAAGGACACCCCAATGAGGAACATCCTAGTCCAGAACCTCAAGCACGATGGAAAGATACTTGCCCACGGTCCGGGTGTCATTGCATGGGTTGACAACCCCGACGGAAGCGGAAGCTGGCACCAGCTCAAGCCGAACCTCAAACCACAGGACGCCTACGTCATTGTCCACAGTAGCAACAGCTCAGATATCACGGAGAACAACCCCCCCGCGGGGAAGGCCTACAGTGCCGGCAGCACAGGGCAGTTCCCGATTATAGCGGTTCAGATAGTAACCCCCAAGGGCAAGAAACCCGACGTTATAATCGTCAGCGGCGAGACCCCGATTGGAGGCTACGAGCCGATGTGGACCAGCGAGTACTACAAGGTTCCGCTTGACGGTCCACAGGTTATAAGCAACATCTTCGCGTGGAGCCTTGAAATGACCAAGAAACCAGAGACCAGCTCCAGTTCAAGCGGTAGCGGAAGCAGCATCTGTGGTCCAGCTTTGATAGTCGGCCTCGCAGCGCTTCCACTCCTACTCAGGAAGAAGAGGGAGTGAGCTCTTCCTTACTTTTATGTTTGAACCATAGTATTTTTAACAAACCTTCCTAATTTGGCAGGAGGGATTTGAATGAAAAAGGTTGCGGCTGCACTTTTCATTCTGGTGCTGGCCTTAAGTGTTGTGGCCAGCGGATGTATGGGTAGCAATGGGAGCAGCGGTTCAACAACAGCCACCTCTGGAAGTAGCGGAAAGGGTATAACCCTAGTTATTGTGACCAGACACGACGCGACCATCCAGTACAAGACAAAGCAACTCTTCCTCAAGAGCGCGATAGCGAAGGAGTATCACATAACCAACCTCAAGTTCATAGGCGTTCCCGAGGCCCTCTGGCCACAGTACATCAAGCAGGGCGCTGACGTTGGATGGGGAGGAGGTCCGACTCTCTTCGACGACATGTACAAGATGGGTTACCTCACCCCGA
Source organism: Thermococcus sp. (assembly GCF_027023865.1). Taxonomy (NCBI): domain Archaea; kingdom Methanobacteriati; phylum Methanobacteriota; class Thermococci; order Thermococcales; family Thermococcaceae; genus Thermococcus; species Thermococcus sp. The sequence goes on from NZ_JALVUC010000019.1 coordinate 387,227, forward strand.
TAACTGACCAGAAGATACTCGACCTCCTCGGCACCAAGATACCAACCGAGCTTGCCGGAATGCCGATGGTCAGGAGGGACCAGAACGGTAAGGTTTACTGGATAGCGGCGGCGCTTTCGTCCTTCGGTTTCACGGTCAACAAGCAGGTTCTCAAGAAGCAGAACCTTCCGTTCCCGGAGAAATGGGAAGATGTTGCCTCACCCGCATGGGCACGCGACCCGCCGCAGTACGGCATAGCAGACCCGACCAGGAGCACCTCGAATACCATGATCTATCAGATCATCCTCCAAGCCTTTGGATGGGACAAGGGATGGAGGGTAATGACACTCATAGCTGCAAACTCCAAGATCTATGAGGCCAGCGACGCCGTCAGGGATGCGGTCATAAACGGTGCGATTGCCGCAGGGAACACCATCGACTTCTACGGTTACACCGCAATGAAGCAGAACCCGAACTGTGTCTACGTCATCCCGAAGGGAGAGAGTGTTATCAACGGTGATCCAATCGCACTTCTCAAGTACAGCAAGCACCCCCAGGCTGCGCAGGCCTTCATCTACTGGGTTCTCACCCAGGGTCAGGCCCTCTGGATGAGTCCTGATATCAACAGGCTCCCAATATGGGGAGGTATATTCAACCAGACCATCACCCAGCAGTACGCCAGCGTTCTCTTCAACGGAAAGTTCGTGGGCAAGACCTACGGCCAGGCTAGGCCCGCACTCCTCGAGGCTTACAATCTCGCTATACACAGCAAGGGGATAAAGTTCAACAGCAAAGAAGCCCTCGCCATCGTCAACACCCTGCAGTACTACTTCAAGGCCACCCTCATTGACACCAACGGCCCACTCCACCAGGCCTGGATTTCAATGGTGAAGGCTCTCAAGGCGGGCAAGATAACCCAGGCCCAGTTCAACAAGCTCGAGCAGGAACTTACCGCACCGATTCAATTCAAGGATCCGCTTACGGGACAGATCACGACACTAACCGAGAACTACGCCGCGAAGATAAACAACAAGATAGCAACCGATGCGGCCTTCCAGAGTCAGATGATGCAGGAGTGGAGAACGGCCGCCCAGGCGAAGTACAACAAGGTTCTCCAGGATCTTCAGTCCATGGAGGGCTGAGGTGCTTTTCCACCTTCTTCTCAATTTTGACCGATTTGCCCCATTCTTTTAACATGCCCGTGTGCAGAGTTGTAACGTTAATCCGGGTTAGGGGATTCAAAATTTTCCAGAGCAAGCCTTTCAGAAACCTTTAAAACCTTCCCCATCAAAACCGGGTAGAAACTGAGGGACAGTGTGAGTTAAAAAGCAACGGGAGGTTAACATAATGGCGGTTAACAAATGGGTGGAGAGATTTTTCGGCACCCCTCTGCCGGACGGCGTGGTCATGACATCATTCCTGTTTCCCCTCTTGTATCTGCTGGTGTTTCTCGTAATCCCCGTGCTCGTGATGCTCCTGACGGCCTTCGTCTACAACGGTCACGTCTCCTTATACTGGTTTAAGAGCATCTTCGGGTCACCGTACTACTTTAATCCGCTTCATCCATCGGGGTTCCTTGTCCAGTTGATTCCATACGGCAACCAGCAGATCTACCTCTTCAGCGGATGGGATTTCGGAGTCGTCATTAACTCCATCCTGGTGTCCATCAGCGTCATGATACTCACGACGATTCTGGGGGTTTCGTTCGCCTTTGTTATGGCACGCTATGATTTCCCAGGAAAGAACATCGTCAGGATCCTACTCTTCGTCCCGCTTCTCGTCACGCCCTTTGTCAACGTCGTTGTGGTCCAGAAGATGTTCCTGCCGAACGGATTGATAAACTGGATATTCTACCAGCACCTCCATCTGCTCCCCCATCCAATCTGGATTGAGGGCCTCGTTGGTGTTATCGTAGCACAGTCCATGACGTACTATCCAATAGTTTACCTCAACGCCTACGCCAGCTTCATAAACATTGACCCAAGTTTAGAGGAGCAGGCTGAAAACCTCGGAAGTAGGGGGTTCCATCTCTTCAGGACGGTAACCTTTCCGCTGGCCCTTCCGGGAATAGCGGCTGGAGCCGCCCTCGTTGGGATATTCAGCCTTGAGGATCTGGCTGCACCGATAGTTTTCCAGGGAAGCGCGATAGCAAAGAAGCTCATGTCCTTCCAGATTTACAGCTCCTTCGTGTCAGGATTCGCAATTGGAAATCCGCAGATGGCAGCGTTAGCCCTCGTGATGCTGACTATAGCCTTGATAATCTTCCTCACCATCCGCTGGTACGTTGGAATGAAGCAGTATGCCATGCTAAGCAAGGGTGGCAGGTGGAAGCCGAGGGTCGCAAAGCCCAGGCCCCTCCAGGCGGCCATAATATACCTTCTAGTTATCCCCACCCTCCTGATAACCATATTCCCGCAGATCGGGGTTATTCTGTTGGCGTTCTCAAAACGCTGGTATGGAACCTGGCCCGAGGGATTCACACTCTCCCACATGGGATCCCTACTCACCCAGCCGGACATACTCAGGGTCATTGAGAACAGCCTTCTCTACTCCACGGTGGCGATATTCATCATCCTCCTGCTCTCACTGACCGCTTCCTACGCCGCGGGTAGGTTCAAGAAGGCCAGACTCGCCCCTATACTTGACAGCCTTGCAACCATACCCATAGCGGTTCCTGGAATCGTCATAGCGATGAGCTATTTCTTCTTCTTCTCGACGGTTCCCCCCTTCAAGGGGACTGCCCTAGACCCCACCAACCTGCTGGCGTTCTTCCCGGGAGCGGCCCTCATACTCGCGTACTCCATCAGGCGTCTGCCCTTCGCGGCGCGCTCTATTTCCGCTGGAATCCAACAGGTTCACGTCTCCCTTGAGGAGGCCGCGATAAACCTGGGTGCGGGGAGGTGGAAGGCACTGACAAGCATCCTCATTCCAATGATACTCTTGAATCTACTCGGTGGTGCAATGCTGAGCTTCGTCTACTGCATGAGTGAGACCAGCGTCGGCATCACCCTGGGTTCCATAAACTCAACGTGGTATCCAATAACGGCAAAGATGAAGGAGCTCATCACCAGTGCGGTCGGGAGCGCCAACCTGGCCGCTGCACTCGGTGTCTTTCTGATGTTGGTGCAGATACTGGCCATAGTCCTCGCGAACGTGATAACCAAGCAGAGGTACTCCTTCATTGGTCTTACATGAGGTGATCGAGATGGTTGAGGTCAAGCTTCAGGACATCGTCAAGAGGTTTGGAGAGACCGTAGCCCTCAAGGGGATAAGCCTTGACATAAAACACGGGGAACTCTTCACCATGCTCGGGCCGAGTGGTTGTGGAAAATCAACGACGCTGAGGATAATAGCCGGCCTTGAGTACCCAGACGGGGGAAAGCTCTACTTCGGTGACCAGGACGTTACATACCTCCCGTCACATCAGAAGGGTGCCGTCCTCGTCTTCCAGAACTACGCACTCTGGCCCCATATGAGCGTCTTTGACAACGTCGCCTATGGACTCAGGCTGAAAAAGATGTCAAAGGATGAGATAAGAAAGAAAGTTGAGTGGGCGCTGGAACTCATCAAACTTAAGGGCTTCGAGGACCGCTACCCCACACAGCTCTCCGGCGGCCAGCAGCAGCGCGTTGCAATAGCGAGGGCTCTGGTTGTTGAGCCTAAGGTTCTCCTCTTGGACGAGCCGCTCAGCAACCTCGACGCCAAGCTTCGCCTTGAGATGCGCTCCGAGATAAGGAGAATTCAGAGGGAACTCGGGATAACCGTCATCTACGTCACCCACGACCAGGAGGAGGCAATGGCAATAAGCGACAGGATAGCGGTCATGAACGTCGGAACGGTAGAACAGGTTGGAACGCCCAAAGAAATATATGAAAGCCCAAGGACGGAGTTTGTGGCAAGCTTTATGGGCAAGACCAACGTCATTCCAGCCAAGGTCGTTGAGAGGGATGGCGACCATGTCACTGTGGAGTTTGAGAGCTTCCGTCTCGATGGGCTTCACTACACTGGAAAGAGTGACAACGTCGTGGTCGTCGTAAGGCCCGAGAGGATACGCCTTAAGCCGACTGAGAACGCGGTTTCGCTCACCGGAACGGTGGACCTGATAGAATACTACGGTTTCTTTGTAGAGGTTATCGGCCTTTTCGGTGAGGTGCGCATGATAGCGAGGACCATAAGCGACAGGGAAGTTGGAAGCCTGAAGCCAATGCAACCGGTAACTTTCTACATAAACAGGGGCGATATAATCGTCCTCCCGAAGGAACAGCTTTGATTTTTCTCCTCTTTTTGGGTGATACCATGCTGGACGACCTCCAAGAGGGCAAAGTCTATGAGGTTCTCCTCGTCACTGCATCAAATGTGACCCCAGTCGGTGTTGTGAGGAGGGGAGATGCCCTCGAATTCAAGCTCTTTCCCGGAAGGAGCTTTGAAGACCTCCTAAAGTGGCCTTTTGCGTCGATTCAGATGACCAACGACGTAGAGCTTTTGGTGAGGTTCGCCCTCAACATGTCGGCTAACGTGAACATCGCAAAGGATGGAAACCACCGCTGGATTGAAGGTATCCCCGGTTGGCACGGGTCCGTTGAGTATAAACTAGAAAAATGGAGAGACAAGCTTGGGGAGAGCGAAGTTCTCCTTGGGAGGTTTATCCCGAGGGGCACGATTCCAGGATCACTCAAACCAGTGCCCGTTAGTAGGGCAGACTGTTATCTCCTTGAGATGGCGGTCCACTTCACAAGGCTCCTCGTGTCAGGAGACCATTCACTAGCCAGCAGGATCCTTGAACTTTATAGGGAGTACCGGCGCTTTGGGGGGGACTCAGAGGTTGTGGATTACATCATAGAACAGGTTAAGAAAGCCGTTTGAAGGTGAGTAGGAAAACTTTTAACTGTTTCCAGTCGCATATTATTTGTGATACCATGGCTAAGTGGATACTCGCGGGTATAGCCCTTTTGATTGGTGCTATCGCCCTCCTCGAAGCGGTTCCAGTGAGTGCAACTTCAAGCCAGTACAGCACGACCTACAGCAAGTTCCTCACCCAGCCCGCGCCGGCCGTCCCGGCCTTTGCGATTCCTGGTGGAAACTTCACCCTCTACCTGAAGGACGGTGTAACCGTGAGCGATATCCAAGCGGTCTCAGTTCTTCATGGTCCCTATGACCTTCAAGTACTTGGAACAAACGGGAACACCGTGACCGTCAAGGTTCCAGGTAACATAGCCCCGGATGACTACTTCCTGTTGATAAAGACCAACAAGGGGACCCTCGTCCTTCCTAACGGACTCAGGGTCTTCAAAGAATGGCCAAAAACCCTAACCATAGGTTGGGTGAGCGACACCCACGTAACCAGCAGCGCCAAGATAGGCTACGTCTGCGGTCCCTACTTCCAGCACAGCATATATCAGCTCGAGAAGATGTGCTCGAACCCGATACCGCTTCACAGCGTCGTTGCAACCGATAGCGCTTACACTTATTGGGCTATGATGAGACCTACCCTCATAATCAACACCGGTGACGACGTTGACAGCAGCAACGACCTTCTGGGTTACGAGATAATGTACAACATAATGGATCACGCTGCGTCCGCCGGCCAAGCTCACCTCAGCATAAAAGGAAACCACGACAACCCGCCTGTCATCTACACCCAGCTCATAGCTCCCCCGGTCTTCTACGTCACGATTGGAAAGTTCGTCATAATAGGTCTCGACACAGGCGGTGATCGCGGCTGGCCGACGATGAACGAGATTAAATTCATGGAGAAGGTTCTCGACGAACATCCCGCTACACCCCGATAATCCTCTACCACCACCCGTTCTTCTTTGCCCCGCGTTGGAACTACCTCGGCGGGAAGATAAGCGGTCTCGACCCGGGCAACGACGCCGACTGGGCCAAACTCAAGAACTACGTGGGCAGCTACTGGAAGGGCAACCTCACCGTTGCGAGGCGCTTCCTTGAGGACGTCGTCAAGTACAACATTCCGCTCACCATGAGCGGTCACATCCACCACGACATGTACTGGGTCTACACCGACAAAGAGGGCCACGTACACTACTTCCTCACGCTCACAGCCACGGGCGCCCCCGACAAGGAGAGCAACCCGCCGAGCAACCCCAAGCACAGCCCGACCTGGTACGGAACCAACCTCGTGGTCATCGGCCAGAACGGAAGCGTTGAAATGCCCCTCACGCCGGTCAAGTTCAACGGAAACAAGGTGACGAGCAACTTCATCAGCATCCCGGTTCCTCAGGAGTTTGTAGTGTTCAGGCACAACACCAACTTCGGAACGGCGGCAAAGTTCATCAACGAGTTAAACCACAGCGTTACCGGCCCGATAACCTTTGAGATACCCGCTGGGGCCAAGGTCGACCCGGGGCACACCAACATCACCTACAAGGTTCTCGGCGAGAGGACCATAGGTGGCACGACTTATCTGATGATAAACGCCACGGTGCCGACTGGGATTTCACAGATAGTCATCACCACGAAACCAGACACCGAGAAGCCCGTCGTCCAGATAGCCTACCTCCAGCCAAGCTACCCAACTCCGGGTGAGGAGTTCACCCTCTACTTCACGGCCCAGGACAACCTCGGCATAAGGGACCTCTACGCACAGGTTTACAACTCAAACGGAAAGCTCGTGACATATGGCAAGGTTAACAAGTTCCCCGCCGAGCCAGGAAGTGGAAAGCCGACCAACACATTCTACACGGTGGAACTCCCACCGCTCAAAGCCGGAAAGTACAAGGTTGAGGTAGTTGCGGTGGACTTCTACGACAACAAGGCAATAGCCTCAGAGAACCTCAACATAGCCAGCCCGACGTCACACCCGACATCACCGAGCACCACAACCACCCCAAGTAACGGAAGCAGCATCTGTGGTCCGGCCTTGATAGTTGGCCTCGCAGCGCTTCCACTCCTCCTTAGGAAGAGGGGGAAGTGAGCCTTTTCTTTCATTTCCCCTTTCGATACCCATTTAAGTCGAACCCTCATATTTACTGTGGTGGTTGAAATGACCAGGAAGCTCTACTATGATGACGCCTATTTGAAAGAGACCAAAGCAAAAGTCGTTGATATAAAGGACAACGCCCTCCTGCTCGACCAAACGGTTTTCTACCCGACAGGCGGCGGCCAGCCCCACGACAGGGGGACGATAAACGGGGTTGAAGTCCTTGACGTCTACAAGGACGATGCCGGAAACGTCTGGCACGTCGTTGCCGAGCCGGAGAAGTTCAAGCCCGGCGACGAAGTCGAGCTCAAAATAGACTGGGACTATCGCTATAAACTCATGAGAATCCACAGCGCGATGCACCTTATGGAGCACGTTCTAAACCTCGTTCTACCCGATGAGTGGCAGCTCTATGGTAGTGGGATGAGCGTAGAGAAGGGAAGATACGACATAGTTTACCCGGAGAACGTCAACCAGTACAAGGAAAAGCTTATCGAAACGTTCAATAAGCTTGTTGACGATGGCGGCGAGATGAAGATATGGTGGGAAGGGGAAAGGCGCTATACTCAGATAAGGGACTTTGAGGTCATTCCCTGCGGCGGGACTCACGTGAGGGACATAAAGGAGATAGGGCACCTGAAGAAGCTCAAGCGCTCCAGCCTCGGAAAGGGGAAGCAGAGGATAGAGATCTGGCTCGAGGGTTAAAGTCCTTTGATATTTTTTGAATTTTGTGCCCTACTAAAACATCACCGTCCCCGGTTTCTCTTCCCTAAGACCAATGGTAGGGTCGTATTCCAGATCAACCCCAAGAACCCCGAATCTCGTGTACAGGTCTTCGTTGTTCACCTTGTTTTCCTCCAGAATCCAGATGGGGACGTTGAGAGTGTGCTCCACGATGTAAACCGTCGCCTTCAAGCGCTCCCTCTCCGTTAGCTTCTCCCACTCTGCCGCCAGTTCCACCGCCCTCTCAAGATAGGGCCGGGGAATCGCGGGGAGACTGATGAAGGTGTCCCTCGTTGAGAGCCACCCTTCACTTCCCCTCCACCTGTTCACCGTTTTCAGTGTTCTGAACAGGGGGCGCTCTGCAAATTTCCTCTCGTACCTTCCCCAGACTTTGCTGTAGAACCTGTCGTTTATATTGAGGAGGTCGAGTTCACTCCCCATGGCCTCCAGCTCACCCAGAAGGTTGAGGCTCGCGTTAAACACCTCTTTGTCGTAGGGTAGGTGCTTCCTTTTGCCCTCAGGCTCGAATAGGTACACCCTCCCCTTCTTCGCTCCCCTGCGGTTGACCCGCCCAAAGCGCTGGATCAGGGCGTCTATGGGGGCTGCCTCAGTGTACATTGCGTCGTAGTCTATGTCCAGCGAAACTTCAACGACCTGGGTGGCGACGAGAACTCCCTCCTCTATCGTCCCCACAAGCTCCATCTTCTTTCTTTTGTCCGCATTGATGAAGCGAGAGTGGAAAAGGTGCACCTTCCCCTTCCCAACTCTGTTTTTCAGGTCCTCGTAAATCCTCCTTGCCCTCGTCACAGTGTTGGCAACGACGAGTGTTTTTCCCATCTCCTCTACGATTTCGTCCACCGCGTTTTCAAGCGGTTCATCCCTCACCACTACATCGACCCTCTTTCTGGAGCGGTATCTCTTCGAGATGCTATCAAACGGGAGCAGGGGTTTGAGCCCCCTTTTCTCTAGTTCTTCCACCATTGGTGAGGGAAGTGTCGCGGACATCACCGTGACGTGCGTTCTAAGGTACTTGATGGCGTACTCTATGGCGTCCATTATCAGCGAAAGCGTGAACGGGGTGTAGGCGTGCACCTCGTCAATTATCCAATGGGCTCCACGGAGGGCGAACTCCCTAACCGGGAAGCGCGGGTAGTTTAGAAACGCTAAGAGAACCTGATCCACAGTCGAAACAAAAATAGGTTTCATGGCGTAGCGATGGATGAGTTTCTCGTCAAGGGAACCCCGGTAGTAGAGGCTAAGGAAAAGCATGCTGTGGGCGAAGGACACGAGTTCCCTCCCGAACGTCTCTTCGAAGCGCTTTCTCATCGCTTCGGTTGTTGTTATAGTGGGGAGGGAGTATACGACCTTTGTGGCACTGTTGGGGGTTGCCAGGAGGCTTGTCTCGGTCTTGCCGTCCCCCGTTGGTAATCTGAAGTAGCCACCACCTTTTCCAAGGACGGCCGTCTGGTAAGCCCTGGGGGAGAACCCCTTTCCCTCCAGGTACTCGATGATCCTTTCCCTTACCTCCCTTCCGCTATCGAGATGGTACGATTTCACGGAAAGGCCCGCACTATCAAGCCAGTCCGAAACACGGAGGAGACCATTGAAGAGAGTGTAAATGGCCCGGGCCTCAAGGGGGTTCATGCCGTAGTCGTCCTCCAAATCGCCACCCATAACGGCTACCCTCAGGTCTCTGGCGAGAGTGGATGGCTCCGAGAGAACCTCGCCGTCCACAATCAACTTTTCCCCCCTCGCAATCTCATTCCTGTAGAGGCTTTCATGAAGGTCGGAATGGTGGGTCAGTATGGAGATTAGGGCCACTGTCCTGTAGGGCTCCTCACACCCTAAGAACCTGCTTGCCACTTCTACACCGAGGTAGGCATGGGGTGGTGCCCTTTTGAGCTTCCCCTCCAGTTTTGCCTGGAACCTGTCGTCGAGCTTCCCAGCATCGTGAAGAAAAACGTGCTTCGTTAGGCACTCGTCCAGGCTGGGGTCGTGAGGGATTCGCTTAAGGAGTTCCCGGGCGATAGCCTGTGCCCCGGCGGAGTGTTGATGAAGGCTCCTATCGGACTTGGCTCTCTTTCTTTTCATCAGCTCAATTAGTTCGTTCCACTCCATACCTCACACCCAGCAGAAGTCTCTGTAGGCGCACCTCTTGCAGTAGGGCTTTTTCTCTGCCTCGGGTGGTCGCTCAAGTGATATAACCCTTTCGATGTCCGCCAGGGCGTTCTCAAGGGTTTCAATGTCCTCATCAACGAGCTCGACTTCCTCCCGCCGTCCCTCTTTGGGATACGAGATTACACCCTTGGCGTTGACACCAACGTTTTTCAGGAGGTATAGGTAGTACTTCAGCTGCCATTTGGCAGGTTCCTCAAGCTTTGAGCTTTTCTTGACCTCCATGACTTCAACACCATGTCCCTTAATGACGACATCGAGCTTTGCGTCCCCGAGCATGACCTCCTTCCATTCCCTCTCATATGAGTCTTTATGGATGAGCCTGCCTATCAGCATGTCCTCGTTCTCAAAGTCAAATCGTAGCCCTCTGGAGAAGAACCACAGCTCCCGCTTACAGGTGAAGTAGTAATGAACCATAACGCCCGTAACCCTCAAATTATCTCCCCCACAGGGTTTTTATCCACGCCTATGATGTGGAGGTTGAAGTTATCGCCGGGCAGCTCATATATTAGCACGGAGTCACCTTCCTCCACCATTCCTTCCAGGGTCCTCTTTATCTCATAGAGCTGTGCTCTGCTCACCTCACCTTCGAAGACACTGTTCTGCCGCCAGTGGAGGTGGGTTCTCAGGAAGCGGTGGATTTTCGCCACGCGCTTGACGTCGACATCATAGACCACTATGATGTACATCACCACCACGCCCGCAGGGACTTGTATTTTCTATCACCGAGAAAGTGCCTGACGAGGGAGTACCCATCAAGGCGGATCATGTAGCGGATGGACACGTTTCTCTTGAACCTGGGGTGGAGAACCTTTCTTCCGAGCTCTCCGTTCAGCTCGCTGATGAAAACTTTAAGTCCCTCGCGGTTGAGCATCACGCCTACATCCCTGTCGAAGTGCTCTCTTCTTATCTGCATCCTGTTCACGAGCCTGAGGATAACCCTGAAGACGGTTATGGGTTTGAATATGTCCGCCATGTCGAGGGCAAGTGAATATCGCCTTTCCAGGGGCTCATGGAGGAAGCTAATGGCAGGATGAAGGTAGGTCTTCCTTATCTCTGAGAGGGCAATCGTGTAGAGCACGGAGTTGCCGAGGCTTATTAGGGCGTTCACCTCGTCCTTCGGCGGCCTCCTGTTCCTCTCACTGAAGTCGAAGTGCTTCAGAAGCGTAGCGTAAACGTCGTAGAACTCCCTCCAGAGCTGGCTCTCAACCCCCATGAGCTCCACAGGGTTGCCCCCTTCAACCCCTATCCCCTCGATGCCTTCCCTTTCGGCCCTCTGGGACTTGAGGAAAGATATCATCGAGGCCTTTATTCCCTCCACGAACTGTCTTGCGATGTAGAGCCTCTTCTCCAGGTTAAGGTAGTGTTCGGCCTGTTTTATAACAACCGTGCCGCTCACCTGCCCCTCAGCCGGCATGTATGAACCCCGGTAGTAACCGTACTTGTTGTAGAAGTGTACTGGGACGTTTTTCTCGGAGAGAAGCTTTACAGCACCGCTTGTTAAACTTACGGGCTTGAAACAGTGGACCTCGCTCGTGGAGTTAACGGGTATAGCCTTCCTGCCGTTTTCATTCTCAAGGAAGAGCGTGTTGCCCCTCCTTTCGAGCACCCCCATCTGGGTTATGTACACGGGCCTCTTCATGAGAACCACCACAGGATGTTGTATACAATTCTGTCCTACGGAAACATTGGTTGTGGCGGACGCACCAGGACTTGCTTCTTCCTTTCCACACAATTCTGTCCTACGGAAACAATAACTCGACTATTATAATGTGGATTGAGGTGGAAGACTTTCCACACAATTCTGTCCTACGGAAACCAATAATCTCTATTGAGTCCAAAGCCTCGAGAAAGTCATCTTTCCACACAATTCTGTCCTACGGAAACGACCTCAACGATGCACTCTTAGATGAGGAAATCCTCCCTTTCCACACAATTCTGTCCTACGGAAACCCTTTCCTTCAGCAGTTCATCCGCACTGGATATAACCCCTTTCCACACAATTCTGTCCTACGGAAACGGTGGTAGCGGTGAACCCGCAACTGCTCAATGAGGTCTTTCCACACAATTCTGTCCTACGGAAACTCTTTATAGTCTCCTCAACCTCGCCTTGCCTTAATACTTTCCACACAATTCTGTCCTACGGAAACTGTGTTTGCGACGAGCGCTGAGAAGTCGATGTCGGTCTTTCCACACAATTCTGTCCTACGGAAACGAGTGTGGTGGCGGTGGACAAGGCTGAGAAGTTTGATGGCTTTCCACACAATTCTGTCCTACGGAAACGAGTGTGGTGGCGGTGGACAAGGCTGAGAAGTTTGATGGCTTTCCACACAATTCTGTCCTACGGAAACATGGTGTAAAGTGCCTCATAGCGGTCGGTGGGCTCGTTGCTTTCCACACAATTCTGTCCTACGGAAACTCTCCCGTATCCTGCTTTTTAACGCGATACGCCGGAGCCGCTTTCCACACAATTCTGTCCTACGGAAACTCACTTTCTTTTCAAGCTCCCCCGATTGTAAGAAACCGCTTTCCACACAATTCTGTCCTACGGAAACGCTCGGGAGCACCAAGTCAAGCTCAATGTCCAGCTTCATCTTTCCACACAATTCTGTCCTACGGAAACAAGTCCTCGATTGGCTCTTGTTGTGTGCCCCCTCCAACTTTCCACACAATTCTGTCCTACGGAAACGGTTAAATGGCCTGGCTGGAAGTCCTTCAAGCTTGAACTTTCCACACAATTCTGTCCTACGGAAACTAGGTTTACCACCAGTTCTAAAACCACCCACTCATCTTTCCACACAATTCTGTCCTACGGAAACCTGCCCAGCCTTGCGCGGGTCGGACTGGAACTCTTTCACTTTCCACACAATTCTGTCCTACGGAAACGATGGCTTGTAGGTATGAGCGCGGGACTGGGCATAGAACTCTTTCCACACAATTCTGTCCTACGGAAACCAACAACCTGCCCATACTTATACAGCTTCCCGCTCTTCTTTCCACACAATTCTGTCCTACGGAAACCTGAGCCTCACGCTCAACACCCCAGGCGGGCAGACTGCTTTCCACACAATTCTGTCCTACGGAAACACCCGAACACAGGGTCACAGGTCGGGCTTGAGTACTGGGCTTTCCACACAATTCTGTCCTACGGAAACGCGGGCCACTGAATGTACTCGTGTATTTTAGAGCACCATCTTTCCACACAATTCTGTCCTACGGAAACCCTTCTCCATTTCTTTGCCGGCCTTCTCCCAGCTGTCTTTCCACACAATTCTGTCCTACGGAAACCCTCTGGAAATTTACTCTGTTTTTCAAGATATCCACTCACAAACTTCCTATTTAAGGTTTATCTTAGAAACCTGCGGTAATGCAATCGATTTATAAATCTGACACAAAAATATAAAACACATTAGAACTTCCTGATTGCCGTTTAATCAGGTCTACTAACTTTTTATGGACAACAGAGAAATCGAAAATCCATTTATCAAAAATACTCGCTGATCGCCATTTAAAATTCGCTTTAGCGTTCTCCCTGTCCACCTTAACCACCCAAAATCCTCTTTCAGGCGTATCCTACTCATTTGTGGCCCCATCCCCCCAGGAACAGCAGTTTTATTTCAAATCTATAAAACCTTTCGATGAATTCCTCAAACAGACCTTGAATCACAGCCTGTGGGACTTTTTGCTAATTCTAAGGCTATTTGTAACCATATTCTAAAATTTAGATGTTGTCTTTCTGTTTTTCGAGAAAAAAAGCCTTAAAAAAGGAAAACTGGAAGGAAGGTGTTACTCAGAACACAGCGACCGGCTCCCCGTCGAAGAGCATAACATTCACGGAGTTGGCCAGCTCAACGTAGCCCCCCGCGAAGGCCACCACCTTTCGGTAAACTGCCCGTCTCCCTTTCCCGCGGTAGGTGAAGTCCACGGGCATCCTGTACTCCCTTGGGGTGAGGTTGTTCCTCTTGAGGAGGATGAACCTCGCGCCCCTCGCGTATTCCTCGCATGGTATAACGCTCCGGAGCGTGGACTCCTGGCCTTCCTCTACTCCGACGATATGGAGGTAGGCCCTCTTTGCCGGATAGATTACGCTCTCACTGTCCCCGAGGTATGGGACGAAGAACGGGTCAAGGAGCGCGTCATGGGCCTTCTCTATTGTGTCATCGTCCCCTGCAAAGAACATCCTGTAAGTGGGGGTGTGAAAGAGATTTTTGGTTATGGGGTACAGGGGTGAGTTGGGGCTCTTGAATATAGCTGCTTTTTCCTCAACCCTGGAGCCGGGGTCTGCTATAATGACACCATACCTGAGTTCCTTCAGTAGCTTCCTAAACCCTTCCTCAGGGAGGCCCATGGCCCCGGCGAGCATCCCTATGGCTGTGGTTCTCGGTGGGAAGGGGTAACTGTCCAAGAGCAGCGAGTTGTATGGTATCCTGAAGTGGGCCTGCAGGGGCCTTACCTCAACTACCAGGCCGAGCACTTCACTCACCGAGCTCCAGCTTGTTTATCCTTTCCCTGAGTTCCTTCATACCCACTATCTCAACGTTCTCCATGTCCTCGAAGGCTTCCCTCAGCTCGTCCACGTTGGCAAAGCGGCTCTCGAAGAGGCCGATATAGAGCTTTTCGATGTTGTCCTGGAACGTCTCAACGGTCTCCTTAAGCCGCTCCACGTCGAGGACGAGCTTTCCGTCAACGTAGCCCTCTTTAACCCGGAGTGCATCGCCGATGACGGGTATCTTGCGCCTCAGGAGCACGACCACCATAGCCTCAGGGTAGGCCTTCGTGAAGAAGTTGCTCAGCTTCGCGCCGCCGTGGTACTGGAGTACGGCGTTTAGGAGGGCCTTAAGCCTCTTCTCCCTCTCTGGCTCCGGAAGGATGTAGAGGGTGACCTCCCTACCAGTGGCATCCTTAACTTTCCTAACCTCAAGCCCCTCAAGCTTTGGAACTTCGAGGCCCTCCTTGAAGACACCCAGCCTGTCAAGCTCGATGAGGAAGTTGCCCCTCATCACGTTGGTAGCTATCTCGGTCTCGTATATGTTGTGGTTGTCTCCGCTCGGGTCGTATCTAACCCCAAAGTCCCTGTCCTCCTGGTAGGGGAAGATCGAGACCATGCCGTTGGTTCTGACCACCGCGGTTCTCCTGAGGGTGGCGTTTTTCCCCTCGACCTTCTTCGCTATCATATAACCAAAGAGGTCGTCGTCTATGTAATTCTGCGGTTCCCCGAGGGAGACTATGACCTTTTGTCCGCCTTCACTCTTGGGAATCACCTGGCTCAGTTCCCAGTCGAGCTCCTTAAGGAGTTGCCTTAGGTGATACTTAACGCTCTGACCGCTTATGCGGATGTATTCTCTTCCGTCAACTGGGTCGCGGACCTTTTTGAGGACGGCTATGACTCCCTCAGTCCCGTTGGAGTTCAGGTTAGCTCCCTCAACCTTCGTCAGGGTAACAACTTCTATCGCCTTCATTTTCCTCCCTCCTTGGAGTGGAGAGCGTTTAGCATGCCGTTCAGGAGTATTGCCTTCAAGACCTTCCACTCCTTTTCGTTCTCGTAGATTGGCCTCAGGTCAAGGCTTTCCTCCAGCTTAGCCTGGAGTTCCACCAGCTTGTTCAGGAACTCCTCAAAGCCCCTGGCCCTGAAGAGCTCCCACTGGTAGCGCTCAAGGTTCGTCCCCTTCATCTTCATCCCAAGGCTGTAGCCGAGTCCGTTCACATGTTCAAATGTTTTAACGTCCACAACACCACCTCCAAAAACCTCCAGGTAGGAGTGTGCCCATGTGTAGTAATAAGGAGGGAGGGGTAGCTTGCGCTTGAGCCTCTCCATGAAGATCCCGTTTAAAAGAATGAAATCGAACTTCCCGTCCAGGAGCTTCCTCACGAACTCCTCGCGCTCCAAGAAATTTTTGGAGCGGTCTTTTCCACGTGGTATCTCCAGGCTTTCATAGAACATAACCACCGCGGAGTCCCAGACACTCAGATGTCTCCTTCCCCACTGGGTTTCCTTACCCGAATTCTGGACTCTGTCCAGAAAGCCTATCAGCCTCTCAAGGGTGGTTCCCTCTATCACGTGCTCCCTGTAGAACTGGCCCGAGCCGTACACTAAGTACGTTTTTACTGTCCTCCCCGTTTCTATGGCCTCATCCAGAGCTCCCGTGTCTTTCAGGGACTTGACGAACTCGTGGAGAACGGCAAAGAACGCTTCGTTAGGGTGGTACCTGCTGAGCAGGAGGGAGGGTCTAATCGAGTACCGCTTCTTCCCTTTTTTCTCCTGAACGTCCACCCTGAAGTGCTCCCTCCAAAAGCCGTCCTTAAACATTCTCTTGAACCTTTTGAGCTCCCTTTCGGGGGCATCGAAGAAAAACTTCAGGCTCCCCGCTCCCGTTGGGACAGTGTAGAGGTACGCCATCGCAGCGTAGAGTTTGAACGCATGCTCCTGGCAGAGGGCCAGCCTGTTGCTCTCGTCCACGATGGAGTCAACCTTCCTCTCGAAGGGGAATATAAACGCCCTGTTGGGGACAACGGCCCCTTCCTGCCCGCAGATGGAACATGTGCCCCTTTTGCCCTCTATCAGTCCGGGGAGGATGTTTTTCGTTTTCCCGGAGAGTTCAAACCCGAAACTTCTCAGGACTGCTATGGCCTCACTCTCCGAATCCACCGAGACGTATTCATTGGTCATCTCATTGATGGGCTGGAGGTACGTCGCTGATATCACTTCGGGAGTAACCTCCCGTATCCCCGCTTCCTTCAGGAAGAGTTCGCCATTCTTTAAGTAAGCGTCGAGCATTCAGACACCTCCCAAGGCCTTTGCCGTTATTCCCTCAACGCGCCTCTTTGCATCTTGAGAATACCTGAGGAAGGTGTGCTTCCTCGCCTCCCTCTTGGCGTCCCCGACATCCCAGCTTTCCATCTTAACCTCGGTTGCGTTTGCCTCAAGGCCCGCATGTGCTAGGAAGTTGCGGGGCACTATCGCCGTGTTGGCGTTCGCGAAACCCGAAAAATCCCTTAGGGGCATCCAGTCTGGGAAACAGCTGACTGAAGCGTAGGATATTGCCTTGTCCTCCATTTTACCGAGTTCAACGTTCGCCCTCTCCCTGTTGGCGCCCCTAAAGACTCTCTCCGAGACATTGTACAGTTCATCGAGGCTTGCCGGTAGGCTCGGTCTCAGTTTTTCTAAAGCCCTCGCCTGGAAGAGGAGCTTCACCAGAACGCCGAGGCCCTCTCCAAGGGCCAGTTTCCTCCTCACGGATCTGTTAAAGACCTCGATATTGCTTTCCCACGTCTTTATGAGCTCGTCCACCGCTTCCTCTATGGGCCCAGTCTCAGGAAAGTTCTCGGCGAAGAGAAGAGGTAAGCCGAAGACGACCGACCCTACCCACGCCTCCAGCTTTCTCTTCTCCGACTTTATAAGCTTGAAGGCCTTCAGCTCTCTTTTGAGTCCTCCAAGAGCCTTTTTCTCGATGAGGTAAGGAGTGATGTACCCTTCAAGGCCGGGAAGCCTCTCGGTTAAGGGGTGGGGCTCAATTTTGACGTCCTCGATAACGTTTATGCCCAGCTCCGCCTTGAGTTTGGGTACGAAGGGATCGGAGTTGTAGGCCTTGAAGTATGTCTCGCTGACCAGCGCCCTTATTCCCAGCAGTTCCCTGAGGGCCCGGTGGACGAGGAAGGTTATGTAGTTGAGCCCGTGGGTTATGTCGAAGTGCACCTCAAGCTCTCCCTCGACCGGGATCACCTGGGAGAGGCCGTGGATGGCATGATAATAGACGTCCATGGCGTTTCCCTCAAAGGTCCCGTGCTCGAACTTTCCTATGCCGGGAACCAGGAGAAGGTCAACTTCCCTGCCGGCCTCTATCCTTTCGAGGAACATCTGAACCCTACCGGTTATGTCCTCCCTCAGGGCTTCCAGCGAGGAAAAGTCTCTTCCCAGAGTATCCGGGAGGACTATTACCGTCCAGTCGGGTTTTATGACCTTCTGAAGAATGGGAAGGGTTGAAGGGCCGGCGCTGACTTCGTTGCCGAAGCGGTATTTGACCTCCGTCCACTTCTCGAAGTTCCCCCACGAGGCTATGAGGAGCTTCATTTCAACACCACCCAGCCCATTGGCTTGCTGTCTGCCAGACGCCTTGTCTTCGGGAACTCCCTCGAAACACCCCTCCCCGATGGGTTTCTGCCCAATCCGAGTTTTCTCCTGACCTGCTCCCACTTCCAGCCCTTATCAACCAGAAGGAGACCAATTGTGGTGCTTATCCAGCCACTTCCCCAGCCGAGCCTCATGATCCTCTCTTTCCCCCTCAGCCCTTCGTAGAACGAGCGAACTGAGCTTCCATGCCTCCCAAATTTTGAAAGGCTCTTGAGCTCGTTGTCTATTATGATATTATAGAACTCCTCCACCGCCTCCCAGACAAAGTCCTCGAAGGCCTCCCACGGCTTTCCCCTATCCTTGAGGCACTCCCAGAGAAGGCCGTTGAAATAGTCAGAATTAACCCTGAGGAGTTCGATGTCAAATTTGAGCTCTACCTCTGTCTCCGCTTCCGGTCGAAACGCCTCCACCCATATCGGTATCGGCGAGGGGTTTCCTACGGCCTCAACGCGGTAAACCGCTAGGTGCTTCCTGTCTATGCTCCGACTGTCCCTGATGATCAACCCCCTCATCGGGTCGTGCTTGGGCTCGTACCGTACTCCTGGGTATCTACCTCCCTCCATCCCGAAGACGATGGCCTCAAGCAGGTCATCCGTCCTCTTCCTGCCGAACCTGCGGTTCCTGGCTATTTCCCTGTCGAGATAACCGATGTAGTAGTCAATCAAACTTTCACTGTAGCCTATCCCCCTCGCGAGGTTTCCTGAAAGGGTCGAGACGAGGTTCATCGCCGTTCCTGAATCTCCGCACTCCTTCAGAACCTTATAAAACACTGCAGTTCTTATCGCTCCCTTCACAGAGGAACCGGGTATATAAGGCATTCTGTTGGACTTTATGAACTCGCTTATCTGCATGCTCGTCTCACCAGCACCACCAAAGATCGGAAGAGAGTAGAGGGTGTAATCTGCCGGATTCAGATGGTACTCTTCGATGTAGCCTTTCCACACGTAGTGCTCCCCAGGAGGGTTTTTGAGAAGCGCAAGGATTTCCTCAATGTCAACGCCGAGCCTCTGGAGGTCGTTAATGAGCCTCTCGATGTCGAGGACGTAGACACTGTCCTTGATAGGATAGATGTCAACTGGAGTGAGCTTGTTGCCGTTGCCGATGTGGAGTGGAGAGAGAACCCTCAGTCTCATGGGCAATCCACCCCTCTCGAAGCCTCGTCCGGGACCTCAGCCGGTATGGGGAACGTGAGCCCGTAGACGTTGACCTCATGAGAAAGCCCGATATCAATGGAGACTATCCTTCCAGGGTCGTCCGCCACGATGGAGCCCTCAGCGATAAAGTTCAGCTTCGGCTTTCTCCTGCCAGAGCTCCAGCCGCCTTTCCTTACCAAGCTCCAGAGCACCGGAGTTTTTGTGGGAAGGGTGTTGGAGAGCGTTGCACTGCAGGGACTGTCTGGCACGTTCATCTCAACCGTATCCACCTTGAAGTCGAAGAGACCGAAGCCCCAGGTTGTCTTTCCTCCGATTCCCGTGTCACCTAAATAGCGGAGCGCTGGAAGGATGTAGTCGTTGAAGATACCCTCATCACCGGAGTAAAGGAAGTAGAAGCCCGAACTTTCTCTGAACCTCATCTCATCCCAGAAGTATAGGTTGGAGTCGTTGGTAACCCTGTCGAGAGCTACCCTTGGAACGTCCACCCTCCTGAAGGGCAAACCTTTGGGAACGTCGAAGGGCTCAAGCTTAAGGGCCCTCTCGAAGTTTTCAAGGTCGAGGTACCTCGATTTCTTTATCTCCTTCTCCCTTGTATGGCGCTCTTCCTTGGGAAGGTCCTTCAAAAGCTCGTCAAAGTTGAGGACGCCAACGCTTAAGGGCTTAGGAAAGTAATAGGTGCTCCCTTCAAAGGGAAAGGCGGAGCTGATTCGGGCACTTTCTTTAAATCCCTGCACCAGCCCATCCACCGCGTTGCCCCCGAAGAGCGTCGCCACTGCAGTACCTATCGCACCAAATATCGTGTCGGCCCTGGGGAGCTCTCTTATGGGCCCCCTGGGAAAGAGCTTAATTGCCTTGAACTTGAGTCCAAGCATCACCCTGCCCCCAGTTTTCCTTTCACCTCCGAGAACAGGTTCTCAAAGTCCTTTAGAATGTCAACAGCTGGCTTGCGTTTGGCATTAATCCCTATTCTGTACCCCTCCTTACCAGTGCGGTAGTAGTCGGCGCTCCTGAATTCGAAGGCCTCGAAGAGGAACCTCACCTTTCCGTAGCCCCTTGAACCAGAACCGCCGAGGTAGCTGTCCTCTAGGAGGGCCATCGCAGTTAGGAGGTTCTTTATGTCGTCCTCCCACTGGTTTAGATCCTCGACGTTGTAGATCATCTCGAATTCGAATTCCGCCCCGGCCACGACGCGCTCGTTGGTCCTCGGGTTGGCCTGGGAGGTTACCCTGTCAATGCCAACCTCGATTTTTGCCTCGGTTACGTCCTCTCCGGCCCTCCATCTGTCCTCCCAGTCCTTCGTGAGGAACGCGTCCCTGACTATCAGCCTTGAGGGAAAGTTGCTCTCCTTCCCACTCGCACCAAAGAGACGGCAGACAGGACAATTAATTGCGGAGGAATAATCGGGACAGACATGTATCCAACCATTGTTGATCTTCTTGTTGAAGAATTTCCCGCAGTTTTCCCTGCCTTCCTCCCTACAGCTACCAGAGGAATAGTCTTTCAAGGCTTCATATTTTTCCTTCCACTCATCGAGCTTGGAGTTCGTGAACACCTCAAATAGACTTCTCAGCTTCCCTTTGAGTGAAGATCCTGGGATATAAGGCAGACCAGTTATGGGATCCTTTATAACAGGGTTGTCGATGCCCCCTATCTCCGAAATGTCCCTCTGAGAACCTATGTGGAGGCCGGTGAGGGCCTTAATCCTGCCCCAGATAACGACTTTTCCATAAAAGTGCCTGTCCATCATTCACCACCTCCAAAGAACCTGTGGTAGGCAACAACCGCTTGTAAGAAGTCATAAACCTCCTCAAATCGGCCAACGTCGGGTTTCTTCATTAGAAGGGCCAGCATTGGGTCGAGGACTCGGTGAAATGCATCAAGGGCATATCTCGCCCCTCCCGTAGCCCTGCCAACGGCATACGCCAGCAGGTAGCGGGTCTTCACGACGTCGTCCTTTATGGCTGTATCCCCCTTCTTCAGTTTCAGATCGATGGTTCGCGTCATCTCAAGGACTTTCCTTACCTGATTCGTCTTGAGGTTCTGAGCCCTTAGATAAGCTGCCACCACAACGGCATTCGCAAGTCTCTTCTCTGGGCTCCAGCTGGGAAAATCTCCTTTTTTCTTGCTCTCTTCCAGCTCTTGGGCTATCTCTCTGAAGTAAGGCTCAATATCCTTCCACGATATTCTGTTCTTCTCGAAGGCTTCCCGTATCCCTATTACGTCCGGGTTTTCTCCAAAGAGTTCGCCAACGTTGCCCTCACGGGCCTCCCTCTGATACCTGCCCATACCATGACCCGGGTGGCCTTTTCCGTAGACCATCAAATCACCCCCTAACGGCCATCAAAACAACCTTTAGAATGCCATCAACCCAGTAAATCGGCTGTGGCCTGCCCCTTAGGACGGCCTCCGCATCTATCCCGACGAGCTCTGGAAACAGGCCTGAGAGCTTGTGCCTGCCGAGGAGGTAAGCTATCAAGTAAGCCCACTTTACGCTCTTTGGATCCCTGACGTAGAGCTCCCTGAGCTCAAGAATCCTCCACAGGAGGCCTTTCTTTGACGCAAGTTCCTTCACCAGCCCGCCGTTTCCGGCGTAAATCCTTGGCTTGTAAGTCTTCCAGAGCTCCTCGTACTGTTCCCAGCGGTAAGCAATGGGGAATCCCTCTGGGGCGGTTCTCTCTATCACAAAGACCCTGTCCTTATCGCTTCCCTCGTTTTTCGCCCTCTCAAGTCTCTCCGAGACGACATCAGCCATCCTGTATATCGGCGTCTTGGGATGGAAGTAACCCAGACCAGCTGATAAACTCCTCCCGTTTCCTGTGTAGGCCCTGAAGGCCTCCCTTATTCGGAAAGCCAGCTCGAAGACCTGATCCCATGCCCCAACAATGAAGAAATCGTCCCCTCCGGCGTAAACCACGACGATATCGGGCTCTTCCGGCCAGTCTCTGAGTGAGGGGATTTCTCCCATGGTGTATCTGAACTTGCCCCTTATAATTTCGTTGAGGTACGCCTTGAAAAAGTAATCCATGAAGCGGGAAGCGGTGGCGAGCTTTGAGGGGCTGTCTAGGTTCATGAAGAACAACCCGAGGTTGTCCACGTCGCCCTTGAGGACGCCGAGTCTTTTTGTTCCTGTAGAGTTTTCCGCCAGTTCAGTGAACTCTGCAACCGTGTGTTCGTTCTCTGCATTTGGCTTAAAGTAGTCGGCCACAAGATACGGGATGAACTCAATGCCCTCTGGAAGGTTCTCGGGAACATCAAGGGTGTTCTTGAGGAGGAGAACTTCTCCCTCCGGTATTGGATCCTCAGTGTACGGTATGAAGTATCTAAATGGACCTTTTGTTATCCCCTCGCCCTCGTGGGCCTTCCTGTCGAGTACAACTCCTTTAACCTTGGGCAGTTTTTGACCAAGCTCTGCGAGCTCGTTGCATGTTTTACAGGCTCTCACATTTGAATCGTCACTCAGCCGGAAGGCTTCAAGCTCGCTCTCGGGCACCTCTTTTCCACAGATAGCGCACTCCTCAAGCCTTCCACCAGCTTCTGGATCTTTGAACAGATTTTCAACTTCCTCGAAGCGCCTGAGCTTCTTCAGGCTTAGTTTCCTCTTGAGTCTCTTCCTCGCCTCTGCAAAGAGTTTCTTCCCATTCTTTCTCCCGAGCTCCTCGCCGGTTAGCGCCTCCCACTCAAGGGCGAGGTAAAGCTTCCCGTCGAACTCCCTGTAGAGCCACTCCACAACGTGCTTCCTGATGCTTTCGAGCTCCCTCCTGGCGTCTTCCGTGTTCTGGCCGAGTATGAGGAAGTGGCCACCTGCGTTGAAGACCACATTGATCCTCGTTAGGCTTAGCCTCCTTAGGATTTCAATGACAATGTCCCAGGCGATGAGTTCTAAATAAGCGCTCCTCGCGCGGAGGTACTTCAGAGTTCCTTTCCCACTTATTCCATAGATAAAGTCCTGTATGCCTGAGAAGTCGCCCTCGATCAGGAGAAACTTCTTTTCGTCTTTGCATCTGCCCGTTTTTATGCCCTCAACGGTGCACCCGGCTTTGAACATCGCTAGGGCTATCGCAGACGTCATCCTCAAGTGGTCGTAGAGCGAGATGACGTTGCCTTTAGAAGTCACTGAACTGACGAATGTCAGGTGCTTTTCAAGAACCGGCAGGAGCCACACCACCCTGAGACCAGCTTTGGGAATCTCCCTTTGCAGACCCTCGACGACTTTCCTGTAGTCCTCCCCCATCAGACGCTCAACTTCACCGGGAAGTGGGAGTTCCTGGGCGAAGTCAAGGGAGATCGGCCGGTAGGCCTTCTCCTGGTTGAAGATAGAGTAGAGCGGCCTTATCTGCTCTGGCTTTCCCTCCTCCCTCTCCGTTGAGGAAAGATTGTCTGCCTCGTAGACAATCCAAAGCGCCCTGAGAATGTCATTTTCGCTGAGCCCAAAGCGCTCAGGGCGGACTTCGCTGATCTTTTTTATCATTTCGGTCTCTTTCATATGATTTCGGTGGTGAAACTTCGAAAACAGAGCCAGAAGTTTGTACTCCTCCCTGCCGGTGCTCTTCGCCAGCTCCCTGAGGAACTTCGCCCCCTGTTTGGAGTGGTCGCCTGAATACAAGCCTGCCCTCTGGACGGGCTTTCCAATGTCGTGGAGGAGTCCGCCGAGGCTAACTAGCTCTTTCAACTCCAATTTTTCACCTCCTGACGGGGTTCAAAAACCCAAAACCGAGGCTGTTCTTTTCCCCAAGGCCCACATCCATTATAAAGCGGTAGAAACGCTTCTCCTCTGGTCTTATCCGCTCCTTCTCAAGAAGTTCCCAGTTGGAGCCTATTACCGGGAAGGGGACGCCGTTCTTGACTACCTTGACGTATACGTCAAGTTTCCCGTTGTTCCTGAGCTTTGGGATTAACCTGTCAAAAATCGGTCTATCGAGGATGAAATCGTCATCATAAAACGCACTGTACTTCTTTTCCGCATTTTCACGAAGTCTTTCGAGGAAGAACCTTAGGTCAAGATGGGCATGGAGTTTAAAGTACTCGTTTTCCTCGGAGTTCCTGTAAACCACTATAGGGGAACCTGTCTGAAATCTGTTCCTGAGGGGCAC
Organism: Thermococcus sp.; assembly: GCF_027023865.1. NCBI lineage: Archaea > Methanobacteriati > Methanobacteriota > Thermococci > Thermococcales > Thermococcaceae > Thermococcus > Thermococcus sp. The sequence goes on from NZ_JALVUC010000019.1 coordinate 411,416, forward strand.
ACCGAACTTCCGGACTTCAGTGATTTTCAGCTGATGAGTTCCAATGTGTACGTGGTCTTTCTCTTTGATGCTGTGATATAGTGCGTATATGAACCCCCTCTCCGGTGAGGACACTATAAACGTAAGCCTTCCCTTTCTGTCTATAAAGAAATCGGAGAACGTGAAGAACTTGAAGCGCGGTTCGTTATGCCTTCCCCCATACTCCGTGTCCTTCAGCATGCTGTAAATGAACCCCTGGACGGCGTGTTTATTGGGCTGTTTTGGTACTTCATTGTTAGTTTTAAACGTTATTTTTAACCGCATGTTTAAACACCCTAGGCATGCCTGCCATTTAACGTTACAACGCAGAACCTTATAAGGATTGTGAATCTCAAGGTGTTGCGGGTTAAACTATCGCGATGCATAATAAACCACACGTTGCTGTGCATTTCTAATTGTTACAGACTGTTCTCCGGAAACCCGGGAGTGTTCCCGGCCACTGGAGATAAGAAAACCGTTCTTTCCACACAACACTGTTCTACGGAAACATCGTCTATGATTACTTCTGTTCTACCGTCTATGACCGTGCTTCCCACACAACACTGTTCTACGGAAACATCGTCTATGATTACTTCTGTTCTACCGTCTATGACCGTGCTTCCCACACAACACTGTTCTACGGAAACTTGTGGTTAGGAAAAATGCAAGGTTGCCCATAAAGACCCTCCCACACAACACTGTTCTACGGAAACTGCCGCTGATGGGGGGAGGAACAGGCGAAAACAACTCAAAAAGAAGACCTTAGCGACGGTTCCATACCCCCCATGCTACTGCAAGGTTGAGGGCATCACACCCTCTCAAACACGTAGAACCACCTGTCGAGGCTCTTATGAACCCTTTGATAGTATTTGTTAACGAGTCTGAAGCCCACCGCCTCGCCTTCGGCTTCCCCGTCGAAGTCCGCGGGGAAGGCTATTGCCAGTCTCCCGCCGTGCTTGAGAACGCGGTGCATGCTCTCCAGGGCCTTTCTGTAAAGTTCGTCCCGTCTCCTTCCGGCGAGGGTAGCAGAGGTGCCGTAGGGTGGATCGGTGGCTATCGCTTCAAACTTCTTTCTCGGAAACAGCTCTTCTAGCCTCGTGGCGTCACCGAGTTTCAAGACGTAATCCCTAATCCCGTAGTGCCGGAGGTTCATCTCAGCCCCTTCAACCATCTCCGGTTTGATGTCCACACCATAGACCTTGAGACCAAGGAGGCCGGCCTCCATCAGAATCCCACCGGCGCCCATGAAGGGATCGAGAATCTCTTTCCTTGCCTTCGTTAGGTTTACCAGAGCACGGGAGAAACGCGGATGGAGGGAGATGGGTCTGAAGAAGGGTCTATGGTGGGCTTTCCTGCCCTCAAAGTCCTTGGGGTCGAAGAAGTGGAGCCTTACTCCAGCGTAGAGTCTCTCGCCGCAGTATGCCCTAACCAGCGTGTCCGGCTTTGAGAGGTCCACTTTAAACCCCTGGGCGTGTATCACCGACCCGAGCTTCCGCGGCAGGTCGAGAATTTCATGCTTACAGTTGGTCATGGTTTCGGTGTCGACCTTGAAGGTGCCTTCAATGGGCCAGTCAATTTTTCCAGTCCTTTTGAGAAGTTCTCCAACGGAATCCGCCTCAACCACGAGCAATCCATACTCGTGGGCCAGCCCGAGCCTGTCAAGGTGGGGAAAGACTTTTTCTCCCCCTTCAACCTTGAGAAGGAGGTAATCCTGACCCGTGATTCTCCCTTCGCCGAGTTCGAGCATGGCTTTAACTTCGTCTCTTGCCATTTCAGGAATGTTTCCCAGTATCTCGACGTAGAGCATGGTGGGCGGTACTCGGCGGGCTTTTTAAGCTTTTGTTGAGCCGGCCAAACGTTTTTATTGCCCGCTCCCAACCCATTGTGGTGGAAGGATGATAGAGTTCGTCATACTGCTGGGCGTCATCGGTGGCTGGATAGTGGTGGCCTCGACGCTCTTCCTCATGCTCGCCCTTGGCCCACTCTGGGGTTTAGCTGGAGTGTTCCTGGCCGTGGGCTTCATACTGGTCAACCAGTCCCTCAAGGGAAAGTACATGGTTACGATAGTCGATGCAACCCCAAAGGCGAGGGCGATAGCGGCGCACATCTTCGAGATGAACGAACTCATACTGCTCTCCTCATACATAGCTTCCCTCCTGCTCTACGCAGGGATACAGAAGTACGTGGACATAATAATAAAGTTCCCACACGCGCTGGGGTGATGGCATGTTCAACGTTGTTATCGTGAGGTACGGTGAGATAGGAACGAAGGCGAGGCAAACGCGGAGATGGTTCGAGAGCATACTGATGAACAACATCCGCGAGGCCCTGGTGAGCGAGGGGATTGACTTCAAAAAGGTTGAGGCGAAGCACGGTAGGGTTCTGGTGAGGACGAACAGGGCGAAGGAAGCCGTCGAAGTTCTCACCCGCGTGTTTGGCATAGTCTCGCTCTCGCCGGCGATGGAAGTCGATGCGGAGATAGACAAGATAAACAGAACCGCGCTCAAGCTCTTCCGAAAGAAAAAGCGTGAACTCAACCTCGAAAGGCCCCGCTTCCGCGTCACCGCGAGGAGGATAACCAAGGAGTTTCCGCTCAAGAGTCCCGAGGTTCAGGCGAAGGTCGGGGAGTACATCTTCGAGAACGAGGAGAGTGAGGTTGACCTTCACGAATATGGCATAGAAGTCGGCGTCGAGCTGATGGAGGGTAAAGCGTACGTCTTCGTGGACAAGGTAAGGGGATGGGGCGGCCTGCCAATCGGGACACAGGGAAAAGTGGTTGCCTTACTCAGCGGTGGTATTGACTCCCCAGTGGCGGCTTTCCTTATGATGAAGCGTGGCGTGGAGGTCATCCCAGTTCACATCTACATGGGCGAGAAGACCCTTGAGAAGGTCAGGAAAATCTGGAATCAGCTCAAGAAGTACGGCTACGGTGGGAAGGGCAAGCTGGTAGTGGTCAGACCGAAGGAGCGCGATAGGATAATCAAGAAGCTCAAAGAGATGAAGAAGGATAAATACACCTGCGTCCTCTGCAAGTTCAACATGGTGAGAAGCGCGGATAAAATTGCCAAGGACTTCGGTGCGAAGGGTATAGTCATGGGCGATTCACTCGGACAGGTCGCTTCACAAACGCTTGAGAACATGTATATCGTCAGTCAGGCCACCGATTTACCAATCTACCGTCCACTCATCGGCATGGACAAGGAGGAGATAGTTGGGATAGCGAAGAAGATCGGCACCTTCGAGCTTTCTACCCTCCCCGAGGATGAGGTCTCATTCATTCCCAGGCACCCGATAATACGTGGCTCCTGGGAGGAGTTCAAAAAACTCTATCGGGCCGTCCTCGGGAGGAACTAGGAAGAAGTCGTTGAGGTGGAGGTGATATAATGGAGTTCGAGAGACTCTCAGCATACATTGCGGTATTCCTCCCTATCATATTCCTCGCAGGCCTCGTTATAGCACTGTCTAGGAACCCCTGGTTCTCCTTCACGAACAACGCCCTCAGTGACATGGGTTCGCTCAAAAATCCGGAGAGGTGGTACTTCAACGGCTTTCTAATGGCGTTCACCGTGGTGGGCTTCATCGCGGCTTTTGGGGCGCTCAAAAACGGTCTCAGCTACCTCATGCCCCTCGCGATGGTATTCCTCTTTCTCGTTGGAGTTTTCCCGGAGGAGTTGCCTTACCACACACCATCGGCCGTTTTATTCTACGTTCTGGCACTGGCGGACATTGCGATAGTAGGAATAAAACTGGGCCGCTCCGGGGCTTTCGTTGGATACCTCTGGTCCCTCACAGCGGTTCTGACGTTCTTCCTCATGCTCTACCTCCTAAAGGAGAGGGTCTTCAAGGGTCTTGCCATCCCAGAGATGGTTGGGGCGATAACGATCCTCGCGTGGTTCGTTTATGTGGGTCTGTTGCAACTGGGGAGCATCTTTTTTAATTAAATTTTTGTCGAGCGCAACCCCTTTAAACCCCCTCGAGAACCTGTCCCGATACCCATGAAACGCCTTCAGCTCGCCACGTATTTACTCGCAATCGATGGTGTTCTGCTCCTCTACTACTCCTACTCTTGGTCTTCGATGGTTTACCTTGCCTTCGCACTCTTCACCCTCGTCCTGGCCTATGGGGTTGGCAGGGAGAACAGGACGGCCATAAAGGTAGCCCTAGTCTACACTGGATTGGAGTTCTTCTTCGGCCTGCTGTTCCTCATAGCGGGGAACATCTATTCGGCGGTTGACGCGGCAATAAGCTTCTTCATAATGCACGACATACTAGGCTACATCCAGGACGTCTATCGTGAGGAAAAAGAGCGCGAAGAAGCGGAGGGAAATATAAAGAAGGAGTGATCAGGCGCATCTCTCCCTGTACTCGGAGCTAATCTCCGGCTTCTCCTCCTTTGGCTCCTTGAGGATTATCCTAGCGTCAACGACCACTGCCCCCTCCCCTTCGTTGTAGACGAAGACGGGGTTGAGGTCCATCTCTTTAACGTAGGCGTCGAGATCGTTAACGAGTTCACTGACCTTGAGCAAGAGCTGGGCTATGGCCCCCACGTCAGCGGGTTCTTCACCACGCGCTCCCGCTAAAATCGGGTAGCTCTTTATCTCGGTTATCATTTTCTTGGCGTCGCGCTCGGTTATTGGGATTATGCGGAAGGTGACGTCCTTGAGAACCTCAACGAAGATTCCGCCTAGACCGAACATGAGCGCGTGGCCGAACTGCGGGTCCTCCGTGACGCCGATGATTATCTCCCTGCCAACCTTGAGCATTGGGGCAATTAGGACACCGAGAATTTCGGCATCTGGCTTGTATTTGCGCGCGTTCTCGTGGATTACCTCCCATTTCTCCTTCAGCTCTTCCGGCGTCTTTATGTTTAGGAGAACCACTTTGGCGTCGCTCTTGTGGAGAATCTGCGGTGACATGAGCTTCATTGCCACGGGGTAGCCTATTTCCTCGGCGTACTTGAGTGCCTCATCGAGGGTCTTTGCTAGCTTCTCCTCCGGAACGGGAAGGCCGTAGGCCTTGAGCACCTGCTTGGCCTCGTACTCTACGAGGGCTGTCCGCCCCTCCCTCAGGACGGACTCAATAACTTCGAGGGCTTCCTCCTTCATGTTACCACCACCATCACTCTTCAAGCCTCTTCAGGTATTCAGCGTACTTAACGAGACCTGCCATGGCCCTGACTCCCCTCTCAGGGGTCGGATAAACGGGAACTCCCCTCTCTTCCAGCATGCGGGCGTAGTAGTCGGTTTTCTTTCCACCCATTGCGATGGCAACTATCGGCTTGTCGCTCTTCTTCTGGTACTCCGCGACGATGTCGATTACCTTCTCCTCCTCAAGGAGAGGCACCTGAAAGAGAACTATAATAACTATGGCATCTACGTTTGGATCCTTTGTGAAGGCCTCAAGGGCTATCCTGTACCTTTCTGCGTCGGTGTCACCGACGACGTCGGTTGGGTTCTTAGGAACCGCATGCGGCGGGAAGTTTTCCCTGAGGAACTTCACCGTCTCCTCGCTGAGGTCTGCCATCTTGAGACCGAACTTTGCCACGGCATCGCTGGCCATGACCCCAGCGCCGCCACCGTCGGTGATTATCCCTACCCTGTCGCCCTTCGGGAGCTTGTGAACTAATACAGCGAAGGCCTTTGCAAGGTCAAACATGTGCTCGAAGTCTTCCGCGCGGATTATGCCGGTCTGCTTGAAAACCGCATCGTAAATGGTGTCGGCTCCCGCTAGAGAACCCGTGTGGGACGAAGCCGCTTTAGCGCCGTACTCGGTCCTTCCGCTCTTTAGGGCTATCACTGGCTTGACCTTGGTTATCCTCTTGGCGCTCTCGATGAACTTCCTGCCGTCCTTAACTCCCTCGATGTAAAAGGTGACGACGTTTATCTCATCATCGTGAATGAAGTAGTCCATCAAATCCGCATCGTCGACGTCTATTTTGTTACCGTAGCTGACCATCTTTCCTATTCCGACCTCGGCCATTGTGGCCCAGTCGAGCATTGCGGCGGCGAAGGCACCGCTCTGGCTGACGAAGGCTATCGGTCCGCTCTTCGGCCTGTCCATTTTGTTCTCGGGCAGGAAGACCGTGTCAACACCCTTATCCGGAACGTAAACTCCAACACAGTTGGGACCAATAACGCGTATCCCGTGGGTCTTGGCTACCTCGTAGATCTCGCGCTCGAGCCTCTTGCCATCCTCACCGAGCTCACCGAAGCCGCCGGTGATGATTATAGCGGCTTTAATACCCTTCTCCGCGATGTCCCTCATTGTTGCGGGCACGAACTTTGCGGGTATTGAGATGACAGCGAGATCAGTGTCATCGGGAAGCTCCTTAACGGTCTTGTAGACTTTATAACCCTCAATCTCGTCGAGCTTGGGGTTCACCGGATAGATGTTGCCCTTGAAGATTCCGCGCTCCTTGTTCATCTTGAAATTCTCAAAAATGACGTTTCCAACCTTTCCCCTCTTGTCGGTTGCACCTATGATAGCGACCGCTTTCGGGTCAAAGAAGGGCTTCATTTCCTCAACTATCTTTTCCACCATTGGTATCCCTCCGCCAGAAACTGCTTCTCAGAGAAAATTCATCCCGGATGTATAAAAGAGTTGCGTTTTGTAAAATTCGCACTTCAATGGACTGAGAAGTTCATTGGTGCAGACCATTTAAAAATTCGAGGCTTCTCCTGGCGGATTCAAGGTTGTTCACTTCGAGGGCCATCGTCACTTCGGGCAGCTTTGGAAACACCCTCCTCCACGGGAGGGTTCCCTCTCCGGGTGGGAGATGCTCATCTGCTTTGCTGGAGTTGTCGTGGAGGTGAACGTGCACTATTCTATCCCCAAGGAGCTCGAGGAAACGGTCGAAGTCCATTGAGGTAGTATTTAAGTGCCCAACATCGAAGGTGACTCCTATGTCAATCCCTTCTATCAGCTCAGCCAGCCTCTCGGGGGTCTGCGCATCCAGAATCGGAAAACGAGGCATGTTCTCCACACCCACCTTTATGCCGTACTCCCCAGCCCAGCTGGATATCTTCCTCAGAGATTCCCTATGGATTTCAAGATATTTCCGCCGGTTTTTCACGCTCACCGGAGAGCAGTGACCGGGGTGAATCGTCACTGCAAGTGCATCGATCTCCGCCGAAAGTTTCAGCGTCTCGCGGATTATTCCCAGCGAGACGTTTCTTATGTGCCCGTTGAAAGATGCTATGTTGATGTCGCTGAAGGGCGCGTGTACTGTGGCCTTCATACCGTAGGAGTTGAGGACTTCACAGAAAAAGTTGAGGTTGTTCTCAGAGAGGTAGTGCGGCCACTCGCTTAGGAGTTCAATGAAGTCAAAGCCAAGCCCTTCGGCTGCCCTGACCCATTTCTCAAACCCCCTGAGGGTTTTTTCATCATAAGCTGTCATTGACAGTCCTATCATGCTCCCACCATCATCTTTGCGAGCAGGACGATGAAGATGGTTCCCATAACGTCCGATATGGTTGTAGCGGTTGGGATGGCAACGTTGTCCGGGTCTATGTTAAAACGGTGTGAGATGTAGGCGATGAAAACCCCGATGGCCATGTTAATCACGACGAGAAGCGGGTAGCCGAGAATGAAAGGCCATATAAGCGCCGCCTGGTAACCTATCAGGTTCGTGACACGGACCGCTATATAGTTGGTCAGGAAACCGATTATCGGCGTCAGCAGGAGCAGAGCAGAGACATCAAAGTAAAATTCCCTGTTCTTAAGGGCGCTCTTTCCTGAGAGGTTAAGGCGTGTTGAGGTTGTCGCAGCCGCTATCGAGGCAAAGTTGCCGACGCTGTCTAGTAGTGAGGGATACATGACGCTCAGGATTATGGCCTTAGAGATGATGTCGCTGTACGATTCAAGGGTCGAACCCGAGAATATCTCGATGAGTGCCAGAACCGTCAAAACCCCCGAGACCTCCTTAAAGGCCCTGACGTGCTCTCTCTTGTAGTCCGAGAGGGCTATCAAAGAAACAAAGAAAACCACCATGAGCGCCGTGAATGCGTAGAAGGCCACACTATGGCCCTCGTAGAAGAATATGAGATAAACAAGCGTTGGGATGGTTATGACATCTGCCACTAAGGCTATCAATGGGGCCGCTATCATATCTGGATCGGCGCCCCAGCGGTAGGGAAATATCGTTATGAAGGCCGTGGAGTAGCCTAGTAGCAAACCTATGACTATCGCAGAAGCAATCATGACAAGGAGGACGATGAAGGCCGAGTGGGAAAAGCCAAGCTTTATTGCACCAGTTGCCCAGAGGATTATAAGGGGTATCTTGGAACTCCCTATGGCCATTGACATGTTTGTTGTTACCTCTTTATCGAGGATTCCCCTGATTTTACCTAGGTGGAGGGCCGTCGTCATCCTCGAGGCCATCGCACCAAAGACGTTGCCCCTTAAATCGCTGAGACCCGGGAGAATTATCAGAAGAAGCGGGTACGAGGTGGCTATCATCTTGAAGTTCTTACCTAAAACAACTCCACTGATGAAATCAAAGGCCAAGCAGAGTAGTAAAACCGGAAAACGTTACCAGAAATGTCTGCTTCAACCTCTCCCGCCACCCACGGGTTCCAACGGTTACTTCCACCGGGAGCATCGTCTTCCACCCCCATTCTCCCCACCTCCGGGCCATTTAAGGAAGCGGTTTTATAAAAGTTGTCATTGCACAAATCAAGCGGCGAAAAGTAAATAAGCCGGCCTGGAGATTCAAAACTTGGGAGGGACTTCGATGGAAGAATGGGACGAGGTTGAAGTTCCCGACAACGTGAAGGAGATATTCGTCGAGATGAAGAACACCGCCGAACTTATGGTCGACCTTGCCTACTCGGCGGTTCTTTTCCGCGAGAAGGAGATGGCAGAGGAGGTTCTGGAGCTTGAGGAGTACCTCGACCTGCTCAACTACAACTTAACCGTCAGGGCGGTGCTCTCGGCGAGAAACATCAGGGACGCGGAGAGGATAACATCAATCCTTCAGATGGGGCGCTCGATAGACGAGATATCAGACGCGGCGGCGGACCTTGCGAAGATGGTCATCGAGGAGAAGCTCCACCCACTCATCAACGAGGTCATCCTTGAGAGTGAGGAAACCATTGGAAAGGCTGTAGTCTCGCCGGAATCTATCCTCGTGGGCAAAACGCTCGAAGAACTTGACCTTCCGGCCAACACGGGGGTCTGGGTGATAGCGATAAGGCGTGGCAAGCGCTGGCTCTTCGATCCTGACGAGGACACGAGGCTAATGTCCGGCGACATACTCATTGGTAGGGGCACCAGAACGGCCCTGGAATACCTTAAGGAGCTTGCAAGAGGTGTCATAAAGGTGATGCCGAATGGATGAGTTCGATGAGATCAGGGGTTGCCTCGTCGAGATGAAGGACCTCTCCGCCCTTATGATAGACCTTGCCTTCTCCTCCGTCATGTACAACAGCGACGAGATAGCGGAGGAGGTATACCTCTTGGAGGAGCGCATGGATGATCTGACTTTGGAGGTCAAAAAGCTTGCCCTTCGAGCAGCGAAGAAGGAGGAGGATCCTGAGAGACTCCTCAGCATAATGGATACGGCCGATATAAACGAGCGCATAAGCGATGCCGCATACGGCATAGCGGATATAATCCTACGTGACATCGAACCCCACCCGATAATCAGGGAGATAATGGAGGACACTGAGGAGGAGCTTGGGAGGGTTACCGTCCACAAAGGTTCAGTCCTACATGGAAAAACCTTAAAGCAACTCAAGCTCCCGAGCAAAATCGGAACGAGAATCCTAGCAATAAAGAGGGGGAACAGGTACATCTACAACCCGGGCAAGGACGACGAGATACGTGAGGGGGACGTCCTCATGGCGGTTGGCTCCGACCTCGACAAGCTCAGGAAGCTTGCAGGAGAAGAGGTGGAGGGGGAAGACTGACCTCCTGAGGAATCTTCTACACCTAAACCAAGGTTCATGTGTAGAACCGGCCGGCAGCTACCGTATATCCTCTTTCTTAACCAGCCCCTTCGCATAGGGACAAAGCTCCCTCAGCGGGCACTCCTCACAGAGGGGTTTTACCGGCCTGCAGATGCTCTTCCCATGGTCAACCATCGCGTGGTTGACGTAGATCCACCTGTCCTCCGGAATCAGCTCCTTCAGGTACTCCTCAACCTTTTCCGGAGCTACTTTCGGCGGGGCCAGACCGAGGCGTTTGCTTATCCTGTTGACATGGGTATCGACGGGAATTGCCTGCTTCCCAAAGCCGTAAGCCAAAACTATGTTGGCGCACTTCCTCCCGATGCCGGGGAGCTTCATCAGCTCGTGTATGTTATCGGGAACCCTTCCGCCGTATTCCTTGAGGATAATCTGAGATGCTTTGACTATCCACTCACCCTTCGTCCTCCAGAGGCCGACGCCCTGCCTCCTCAGGAACTCCTGCATCTCCCCAACGGGCGTTGCCGCTATTGTCTCGATGTCCTTATAGCGGTTGAAAAGCTCATCCCAGACGCGGTAGGTCACTTCATCGCGCATCCGCTGAGAGATTATGCAGTGAACGAGCGTCCTGTAAGGGTCACCTATGAGGATCTTCTCTCTAGGGTGAGTCTCCATAAGAATTTCAACGATTTTCTCGGCGCGTTTTCTTTTCTCCCCCCAGGTTTCATCGAAGGTGAAGCCGCTAAGGTCTAACGATTTTAATTCCCGAGCCATATATTACCACCACCGAATCTTCGGTTGTCCTAATTCCTTTAAGCTCCTTGAACTCCTCGCTATAAAGCTTTTGTCCCTCTTTAGAAAGGATTGCTATCTCGTTCCCAAGGACCACAAGAAAGCCCTTCTTGAGGGGTATCACATCGTCGACGGGCTTGTTGAACTCCAAGTTGACCACATCAATGTTGCCCGAGGAGAACTCTATCCCGGTTGAGTTGTCTACCTTTAGCGGAGAAGGCTCCGCGAGAAGGACTTTGAAGTGCAGGGGTTCACCTATCAGGTCAACGACAACCTTTTCGCCGGTCTTTATTTCCCTCCCTTGAAGCTTTGCCCTGACGACATCCCCAAAGTCCGCCGGAAGCTCGGCATCGAAGAGGGGCTTGAGAACCAATCTCATATCACCACCCATTAAAGAGTGGGGGGATGGGTAATAAGTTTATCGCGCCAAGAACCCATCAGGAAATGGAGTAAAGACATCAGGCCGGAACTGTTTAAATTCTTTCTATGGAGGAGACCACTGTGATCCGGAAAAACGTGGCTGTCAGCCTTTCTTTCACTAATCCACGCCTTAAGGGGCAAGGCTTTTAAAAGAAACTTTAGAAAAATGTAAAAATTTGCATTCACATTGCCTTTACGATTTTTGTATTCCATCAACAGCGATGAATAGGGGACAAGTTTTATAAAATAACCTATCGTTCGACATATCGGTGGGAAAATGGAGCGCCCGAACTTCAAGGGACACCTCAAACTCCTCATACTAAAGATGCTCTCAGAGAGACCGATGCACGGCTACGGCATAATGGTCGAACTTGAAAACACCTATGGAATTCCTCACCCAAGCCCTGGAACGGTCTACCCAATACTCGGTTCACTACGGCGATCCGGCCTTATTGAGAGGGTCGGCGAGGGCAAGAGGGACAAGAGGCTCTACAGGGCAACGAAGAAGGGCGTAGAGTATCTCAGGGAGCACGATGAAGAGCTGAAAGAGGTAGAAGAACTTACTCAAAGGTTTAAGGAGTTTGCGAGGCTCGGGGGGAGGGATCTTGGCATCACCCTCAAGGAGGTCTTTAACTCCCTCGACGGCCTCAGCGAGGAACAGAAGAAAGCCATCGCGAGGGAGTTCCTAGACTTCACGAAGAGGATAAGACTCATCCTCCTTGGAGAGCTTGGAGATGACAAATGAGGTTGTCGTTTGTCTCTTTTCTGATAGGTTTAAATTCCCGAGCGTCAACCATCGTCAGTGGTACCATGACAGAGGGAAATCCCCCTGAGAATGAAGATGCAACCCAAGAGGCCTCCTCAAAGGAGATGGAGGAACTGGAGGAAGCTCTGTGCATAATCGATCACCTTCACAACATCTTCGTGCTCGCGCTTGTAATCTCAACCATCGTCTCTGGTATCGTCTGGATTTACGAGAGGGTTCTGTATGGGGCGCGGGTTGGGGTGCCCCTTGAGATACAGGCGATTCTGGTGTTCTTCGTGGCCTTCACCTCGACGTTCTACATCACAAACGCCAAGAAGCTGAGGCTCATCCTAACGGCTCTGGGAGCGCTCCTGCTCGCTGGAGTCGCAGGCGCGATGTATCTCCTTTTGACTAGGGTGGATTCCCTTGAGGAAGCCTTCCTAGTGCTGGCGTCCTTCATTCTGGGAGTCTTTGGGCACGCCCTTTATTTCAACAGAAAGCTAATGGAAAGGGTGGAGTGGCTCCTGCTCATGACCTTGATATGCGTTTTAGTGGCAGTGGTGCTAGTCTTCTTGCTCACCCTTTAGCTTTGAACCGCTCGTAGCTCACCCTGAAGGCCTCCAGAACGGGCAACTTTTCTCCCGCGAAGAAGCTCAGCATCGCCCCCCCACCCGTTGAAACGTGGCTTATGCCTGTTATGTTGTGCTGGTAGATGCTCGCTATGGAATGCCCCCCACCGACGACGCTGAAGGCTGGACTCTCGCCTATCGCCCTGAAGACCCCGACCGTTCCAAGGGCAAACTCCTCCCTCTCGAAGACGCCCATCGGGCCGTTGGCAACGATTATCCTCGCATTCTCCAGGATTTCGCGATATTTCTCGACGGTTCTTGAGCCGATATCCAGTATGGGATGCTCATCAAAGAGCATCTTCTCGTCGCTTAGGAGGTCAACCTCAACACGCTCCCCGGCATCAACGGCAAAATCGACCGGGGTTCTCACATAGGGATAGAACTCGTCGAGTATTTTTTCAGCCCAGCCGACCAGCTTAAGGAGGCTCTTTTTGGCCATGAACTCGAGGTTGGCATCACCGAGGTGGAAACCCTTGGCGAGGGTGAAGACGTGGCCGACGAGGCCGCCGGTGAGGATGAGGTCTGCCTTTTCCTTTCTCAAAACGTTCTCCGCAACGTGGAGTGAGTCATCAACCTTAGCTCCGCCGAGAACGTAAACACGGGGTTTATCCTCAGTGACGTAGGCTTTTGTGAGGGCTTCAACTTCCCTCTCCATCAGGAAACCCATTATCATCGGTTTTAAGCGGGCGAAGCCAACGAGTGAGGGCTGGCTCCTGTGTGCGGCGGCAAAGGCGTCGTTCACCACGTAGTCTATGAGGGGGGCGAGTTTTCTCACAAAGAAGGTATTCTCACACTCTTCAATCGGCTTGTACTTAACCTCCTCCGCGGCAAAGCGGAGGTTCTCTAGCATTAGGGCTTCACCTGGCTTCAGATTCTTAATTTTCTCTCGTGCGTACCTACCGAAGATGCCCTCAACGTATTCAACCTCCTGGCCGAGAAGCTCGCTTAGAATCCTCGCGTGCTCCTCCGTGGTGGTATAATCCCCCTTGTAAGGCTTGCTCTGGTGGGTTCCGATTACGAGCTTCGCGCCGTCTTCTACGAGATGCTTAACCGTCGGGAGAACCGCCCTAAAGCGGGCGTCGCTGATTATCCGTCCATCTTTAACCGGAGAGTTGAGATCTGCCCTCAGAAAAACGGTTTTGTTGTGAAAGTTGAAGTCGGTGAGTCTGAACATCACATCACCATGCCTGTGTTAAACAGGTCGTATTAAAAGCTTATTTTGAACACCTCAGGTGATAACACTGTCAAGCCGGGGAGAGGCTGGCCCCCGAGGAGGCCACCCTGAAGGAATACTCATCGAGAGGATGGATTGCAGAGTTCGCAGGCAAGGGGAGAACAGAACAGCCGCCTTGAAGCGCAATACCGTTGAATTGTTCAGGGGGAACGTTCAGTTCACGGAGATGGCGATAAAGGAAGCCTGCCTAAACCACATCAGGAAAGCCCACGGTGAAGGGCCCCACCGCGAAGCTGAAGCAGTTCCAGCTTGAGAACAAATACAGATGAGGAAAATCAGGCCATGAGCATGCTCTCTATCATTCTTATAGCTTCCACTATCTTTTTCTCCGGTTTTTCGTCGTTCTTGGGTATCTCCAGATTTATCACGAGTCGCTCTTCTTTCCCCTCGTCGAAGTCGTATATTTCAAGCTCCTCCACCTCAACGTCCTCAAAGATGCTCTCAAGCTCTGGACTTATGACCTTCTTGTCGTTACCGTAGACCTCGACGCGAACCAGGTCATCTGTGGTCGATGCCACCACCACTATGTTGTACTGGCCGACCTTCTTTATGAAGCGTAGGGCGTTGCCGTAGCCTTCAACCTCCTCGTGGAAGCCCAGCTGTTGCATTGTCCCACGTATCGCCTCTGTTTTGCTCTTAATCCTGTGGAGAATCCTCTCGCGGAGCCTGTAGCTCTCGAAGAGTGCCCTCTTTATTCCCTCTCCAGCCTCCTCCACCGGGCCCTCCCAGACACCTATAAGCCTTATTCCCGAGGATGTGGGTCTGAGTTCAATCTTTAGTGAATCAACGTCAAAGTCACGAAGGTCGTCTATCTTAAGCTCACTAAGGGTGAGGATATCGAACTCAATTCTCACGCTGTTACCAAAGGCCTTGCCCTTAAACTTCACCCTCATCACCTGTTGGGCCTTATGGTGACCCTTTAAAAACCTTCCCGGCAATAGAGAAAAAGGCTGGAGGCTCAGCGCCTCCTCCTGAGGAGAAGGGGAACCACCACGAGGCTGACTATCAAAGCCGGACCGCAGATACTGCCACCGCTCTTTTTACTGACGGTATACTGGAACTCCACTTTCGTGGGCACTTTGGCCATCATCGAGGAGTAATCTTTGGTTTCCATCCCATAGCGGATGAAGACCTGGCTCCTTATGACTATCTCGCGGTCGCTGAGCTTCTCAACGGTCATGATCACTTTACTGCCGTTGGCCTCGATGTCTATGTTTGAGGGTATCTTCGTGAATTTCGCCCCATCAGGGAGCTTTATCCTCGTTGTGACGGTCTGGTTTATCTCTGCCTCAATGCGGTTGAGGCTCTGTATCCCGCCGAGGCCGAGGGTCGGGTCGTAGGTGTAGGTGTAGACCCCGTTTGAGTACTTGGTGTAGTTGGTCAGCACCCAGTTGAGTTTCACGATGAGCGGTCCGGGGGATTTGACGTTCAGGAGCTTGATGTTCCAACTCTTTATCCCAATGCCCTGCTCCTGGAAGCTCTTGGCATAGCTTTGATATATCGACTGTATGACTTTCTCCTCGCCCTGGTAGGCGACCTGCATTTTAAGGTAGTTTATGTACTCCTGTGGCTGTATGTACTCCTGGCTCGTGTTCATAATGGTGACGGCGTTGCCCACGGTGATGTTGTTCTCCACGTTGAGGATCCACTTCGTATAGTTCCCCTCACTTCCCTTCCTGCCAGTGTACTGGATTATAAAAGCCCTCGGCTGGCCGTAAATGGCCTGAATATCGGCCATCGTAACACCCTTGGCGAAGTGGATGCGTGAGTGTATCTTCACCGTATCTCCCTCAACGGAGGTCTGGATGAGGACGTAGCTTCCATTGGACTGCTTTTTGTAGGAGGGTGGAACCTCTTTTATTTTGGCTCCCTGTGGGAGCTGAATCACATAGTAGTTGTCGAAATCAAAGCTCTGGTTGAATTTTGTAGGGTTTATGCCCGCGAGGTCAGCAGTTCTCAAAAGATCGAGGTTTATCTCCCAGACGTTGCCGTAGGTGTAGTAGCGCGCGACGTTGAGTGCCCTTCCGCTCACTATGCTGACGAGCGGGCCTGTGGTGTTGTAGCCTTCGATTCTACCCGTGGCGTTCTCAAGTGTTATCCCTTTCTTAGAAAGGGCCTGGACCTCCTGCTGGATGAACATCCTGGTGGCGTTCTCGATTCCCATCTGGACTATGCTTTCCTTCGTCTTGTTCAAAAGCTCCGGCGGCCCGTAGAACGTCGTGATGAACGTGATGTTGGCGGAGCCATCCCACGAAACCACGTAGTGTTCCTCAAGCTTCTCCGAATAGCCATTATAGCCGCTCTCACCAGCGACGAAGCCGGGGAGAATGGCTAAGAGAAGGATAGCCAGTAGAGCAAACGCAAATTTTTTCATCAAACCAACCTCCGATAGCACTGCTCCTAGATGGAGGGAGGGTATTTAACTTTATCCCCGGAAGAGGAAAGGACGCGAAATATGAAAAGGCAGAAAAGCTCACCCTCTCCACGTGGACTCATCGAGTTCTCCTTCTGTCTTTGCGACTATTGTCGTTCCAGTAAGGTCGCCGGTGACGTTAACCATAGTCCTGCCCATGTCGAGTATTGCATCGATTCCGAGTATCATGGCGTACGCCAAAGCCACAGGGCTTCTAGGAGTGAGGTCGAGGCCGACGCTCTGGAGAACCATCGCGAGCATTATCGCTCCGGCTCCCGGAACTCCGGCGGTCCCAATGGAGGCCAGAACGGCGGTTAGAACGACGATGAGTTGCTGGCTCGGTGTGAGTGAGTGACCAATTGCATTGGCGACAAAGAGCACCGTGACACCCTGGTAGAGGGCCGTTCCATCCATATTTATCGTCGCACCGAGCGGGAGCGTGAAAGAGAATATTCCCCTGTCGATGCCCATCTCCTCCTCAGCGATGCGCATTGTAACAGGTAGGGTTCCGCTTGAACTCCTCGTGACAAAGGCTGTGAGCATCGCGTCCTTGGCCTTCCTGAGGAACTTGAGGGGTTCAATGCCAAAGCCCTTGAGTAGGACGAAGTAGACGAGGAGTATCTGCAGTGTTAGCCCCACGTAGACCGCCAGGACAACCTTGGCGAGAGGCCCGATGACCTTTACACCCTGCTCTGCCATGACATAGGAGAGGAGGGCAAAGACACCGATGGAAGCGTACTGCATCACTCCTGCAACTATGAGATACATTGCCTCTGCGAGGCCGTCGAAGGCCCTGAGGAGCGTTGTTCCAGCGGCTTTAAGCCTTTCATCTTTCCTGTTTATTAGATAGGTCAGCGCTATACCCAGGATTATGGCGAAGAATATCACTGGCAGAACCTCACCTTTGGCGAGGGAGGTGAAGGGGTTTGTCGGCACTATGTTGAGGAGCGTTTGGACCAGCGAGGGCTGTGTTGTCTGTATTGCTTTACCCTCACCGTTTCCGAGGCTCACCCCAGTCCCGACGCGAAAGAGGTTACCCATGAAGAGGCCGAAGAAAACCGCAAAGGCTGACGTGAGCAGGTAGTAAACCACTATCTTGACGCCTACCCTGCCGAGCCTCGCCGGGCTTATACTGGCCGCTCCGACGACGAGTGAGGCTAGGACTACCGGCATCACTAACATCTTCAGTAGTCTGACAAAGAGGTCACCGAGGGGTTTGACATAGGTCTTCACAAAGCCGGCGTAGCCGAGGTAACCCATAACAAGGCCAAAGACGGCACCCAGGATAAGTCCCCAGAGTACCTTCCACAGAACAGGGTAGTCCAAGTATCTTCTGAGAAGCCCCATTGATAACACCTCCGTGTTTGAATGACAGTAAAGAAGGCTTGATATGGTTGTTATATTAACTTTCTGCAAAAAATCTTGATGAAATGACAAAAATCCGCGATTAAATATGCTCGACAAACCTCAGCGACACATCCCCATAGACCACTCGTCTCAGCCCAGAGGAGGTTTCAAGGAGGAGCGAGCCGTCGTCGAGGATATCAATGGCTCTTCCGATCAGCTCTCCTTCATCCTGGATCACCCTAACGGTTCCCCCGAGGATGAATGTTTTCTCACGGACCTTTCCCATCAGCAGGTCTGGCCTCTCAAGGAAGACCCTGTACCAGCCGCTGATGTGGGGGAGGAGCCTCTCAAGAACCCTTTCAGGGGGGATTTTCGTTCCAAGAAGTTCAAACATTGAAACGGCGCTCTCCCGGAGTTCTTCGGGTACCAGGTTGTTCACGTTGATACCTATCCCGAGGACGACGTATTCACTGCCCTTCCCCTCCGTCAGGATTCCCGCTATCTTCTTTCCAGCAGCCCAGACATCGTTTGGCCATTTGATCCCGGAGGAGATTCCAAAGTCGGCGAGCATATCAACAACGGCCAGAGCACCGACGAAGACCAGCCTGGGATCCACCCTGCCGGGTTTCAGGATGACGCTGAGCCAGAGGCCACCCTTAGGTGAGGCCCAGGAACGGCCCTTCCTGCCCTTCCCTGCGATCTGACGCCTTGCAACTACAACGGTTCCCTCGGGGGAGGTCTCAGCAATGCGCTTGGCGTACTCGTTTGTGGAGTCGACCTCTTCGAGACGGATGATTTGCCACTCGATTTTCCTAAAATTGTCTCCCATGCATCCCACCGGGAAAATTTGGGTGAACCCCTTAAAGCCCCTCCGTCCAAAAACCTTAAATCCTTTAAAGAATATATCACCCACGGTGAATATTATGGATGCATATCAGAGCGTCGGTATTAGGAGGAGACTTAGGCGGTTCTTCCGCAGGGATGGGAGGGCCTTGATATTCGCGATGGATCACGGCTTTGAGCACGGGCCGACCGATTTTGAAGAGCACTGGGAGCACGTTAACCCAAAGATAACCATAAGGAAAGTCGTTAGGGCAGGCATAAACGGCGTCATGATGCTACCCGGCGTGGCCCGACTGGCCGCCGATGAGTTGAAGCCAAACACTGGCCTGATGGTTAAACTCACCAGCAAGACCAACCTAAGACCAAAGGATGATCAGCTTCTACAGAGCCAGCTGGGTTACGTTGAGGACGCGGTAAAGCTCGGCGCCGATGCGGTAGCGGCCACCGTCTACTGGGGTTCCCCACAGGAAGACGTCATGATGCGCCAGTTCGCTGAGATAGCGAGCTACACCCATGACCTGGGCTTCCCAGTGGTTCAGTTCGCCTATCCGCGCGGCCCCTATATCACCGAGAAGTACGGCAGGAAGGAGGACTACCGCGTCGTTATGTATGGGGCAAGGGCGGCCGTCGAGAGTGGAGCGGACATGATAAAGACCTACTGGACCGGCTCTAGGGAGACCTTTGCCAAGGTCGTCGATGCCGCCGCTGGAGTTCCCGTTCTCCTCAGTGGTGGGTCGAAGGCAGAGAATCCCGTTGACTTCCTCAAGCTCGTCTGGGAGGTCATTGAGGCGGGCGGTTCTGGGGCCGTCGTTGGCAGGAACATCTTCCAGCGCGAGAATCCAGAGCCGTTCATAAAAGCCCTCCTTAAGGTCGTTCACAGGAACGAGGATCCGGAGGAAGCTGCGAGGGCAGAGGGACTACTCTGATTTCGTCGACTGTCTAACCTCTCTTCTTTTTACGTCGTAAGACTTTTAAAAGCCTCCGTTCTTTACCCGGCTAAGGGTGATGGAAATGGCACAGGTCGAGATAATAGATACCACATTCAGGGACGCTCACCAGTCGCTCATAGCAACGCGCCTCCAGATGGAGGACATGCTGGCTATAGCCGAGAAGATGGACAGGATAGGCTTCTACTCGATGGAAGTCTGGGGAGGGGCAACCTTCGACGTTTGCATCCGCTATCTCAACGAAGACCCATGGGAGAGGCTCAGGCTCCTTAGAGAGCACATAACGAAGACCAAGTTCCAAATGCTCCTCCGCGGTCAGAACGTCGTCGGTTACAGGCACTACCCAGATGACGTCGTTGAGCGCTTTGTAGAGCTGGCCCACAGGAACGGGATAGACATATTCAGGGTCTTTGATGCCCTCAACGACGTGAGAAACATGGAAGTGGCAATAAGAAAGGCCAAAGGGGTCGGTGCTGAAGTCCAGGGGGCCATAGCCTACACGACCGGCGAGGTCTTCACGCTCGAGTACTACATGCGGAAGGTTGAGGAACTCCTGAAGCTGGACGTGGACGTTATAACGATAAAGGATATGGCCGGTCTTTTAACCCCCTGGAGGGCCTATGAGCTGGTCAGCGAGATAAAGGAAACCTACGGTGTTCCCGTCAACGTCCACACCCACTCGACGACCGGGATGGCGGTCGCGACCTATCTCAAAGCGGTGGAAGCCGGGGCGGACTTCATAGACACCGCCATAAGCCCGCTCGCCTTCGGAACCGCTCAACCTGGGGTACAGACGATATGGCATGCCCTGCCGGAGGCCGTCGGTTCCCACCTTGACCGAGAGCTAATACATGAGGTCTCACGTTACCTCAAAAAACTGCTTGACGAGAAGTACTCTGGCTTACTCCACAAGGAAACACTCATGGTCAATCCTTACGTTCTCAAGTACCAGGTTCCCGGTGGAATGTACTCCAACCTCATAAGCCAGCTGAGGGAGATGAGAGCCTTAGAAAGACTCCAGGAGGTTCTTGAGGAGATACCGCATGTTAGGGCTGACTTGGGCTGGCCCCCGCTGGTCACTCCCACAAGCCAGATAGTCGGAACCCAGGCAGTCCTCAACGTCCTCTTCGGTAGGTACGAGAGGATAACTGAAGAGGTCAAGAACTACATCAAGGGTCTCTACGGCAGGCCGCCGGCGCAGATAAACCCGGAGCTTAAAAAGCGCGTCCTCGGCGACAAGGAGCCGATTACTGAGAGGCCCGGCGAACTCCTCAAGCCTGCCCTTGATAACTGCCGGAAAGAACTTGAGGAGCTTGGAATCGAGGGGGATGAGGATGTTTTAACTTACTGCCTCTTCCCGCAGATTGCGAAGGAGTTCTTTGAGAGGAGAAAAGGTGGAAGGAAGACCCCAAAGATGCCACCAACAGCCCAGAAACTCAAACTTTACGTTAACGGCGTTGAGTTTGAAGTCGGCCTTGAGGGAGTCGATTTAAGCGCGCTTAAATACCTACCCCAGATGGCAGGTTCAACTCAAACTTCCCCAGCGATGCCTCAGTTTTCTGGTTTGGGTGTTCCGGCCGCTGCTTCTTCTCCAGTATCGGCTCCAGTTGCCCCAGCCACTCCAGCAACCTCAACACCCGCTCCAGCGGGAGAGGGTGTTGTTACGTCCCCAATGCCGGGTAAAATTCTAAAAATCCTCGTTAAAGAGGGTGAAGAGGTTAAAACCGGTCAAGGATTAATAATCCTAGAAGCAATGAAAATGGAGAACGAAATCCCATCACCAAGAAACGGGACAGTAAAGAAAATCCTCGTCAAAGAAGGCGACACAGTCGACACCAGACAACCACTAATCGAACTTGAATAACTTTCTTATATCCCCTAATTTCCCTAACTATCATAGAATAATGTTTGTTTTACATTGTACGCTAAAGTTCTTCCTTCTATGCGGCGACCTGAGACGGAGGTAGGTTAAATAACCGAAAGGCATTTATAGTTTTATGGGTTAACATGTGCGAGTTTGTCTGGAGGTGTACAATATGGCAACCTATTCGGGGGTTATAGTAGTAATAGCGGCTTTGCTGTACCTATTTTTCTACTTCACATACGGCAAGGCCGTCCAGAACAAGATTGTTAGGGTAAACCCCAACAGACCAACACCTGCCCACAAGTTTTACGACGGCGTTGATTACGTTCCAGCCCACCCACTTGTCCTCTACGGACATCACTTTGCATCAATAGCCGGTGCAGGCCCCATAGTGGGTCCGGCCCTCGCAATGGCATGGGGCTGGCTTCCGGGACTACTATGGGTCTGGTTCGGAAACGCCTTCATTGGTGCAATACACGACTATCTCTCCCTCATGTCATCGGTTCGCTATGATGGCAAGTCGGTCCAGTGGATCGCAGGGAGACTGATGAGCAAGAGAACCGGGGCCGCCTTTGAGGTGTATATATGGTTCGCACTGGTTCTCGTTATAGCTGCCTTCACGGCGGTTATAGCGGGGATATTTCAAAAGGTTCCACAGGCGGCATCGGCGGCACTGCTCTTCATGGCCTTCGGTATCTTACTGGGAATACTCATGTACAAGGTTCGCATAGACTTCAGGTTATCCACTGTCCTGGCAATAATATTCATGCTCCTCTCAGTGTGGCTGGGGTTTGAATTCCCGGTCACCTTTAGCTTCCATGAATGGGCGATATTCCTGCTGGTCTACATCGTAATAGCGTCCTCGATACCCGTGTGGATACTCCTGCAGCCCAGGGATTACCTGAACGCTTACCTCCTCTGGCTTGGGTTAATAGCCGGTATAATAGCGTTCATAGCAATAGGCGGAAGCGGGAGGTTCACAGCACCGGCCTTCACAACGTGGAGTGCCAACGTGATAGGTGGAAAGGCCTCGCCGTTCTGGCCCACCATCCCCCTGGTGATAGCCTGTGGATCCCTCAGCGGCTTCCATTCAATCGTCAGCTCGGGAACCTCAAGCAAACAGCTTGACAACGAGATACACGGCCTCATGATCGGATGGGGTGGCATGTTCACCGAGGGATTCCTCTCCACGATAGTTATAGCCGCCATAGCCGTCTACGGGTTCCAAGTGTTCTCTGATGCTGGAATCCACATAACGAGTGCAACATGGGGAAGCACGTACGCCCATCTGGTGGCCAGTAAGGTGGGAAAGGTAACAATATTCGCTAAGAGCTACGGTTATGCCCTGAACAACGCGCTCGGCATAAACACCACGGTAGGGACGACCTTTGCAAGCCTTTGGGTTGCAGCTTTTGCCCTCACGACCCTGGATACGGCCACGAGGCTCGGGAGGTACGCATGGCAGGAGATATTCGGAATGTTCACGGATACCAGCAAGGGCTTCTTCAAGGGAATAACCAACAAGTGGATTTCCTCGATAATCCTAGCGGTTTTCGGTGTTGCACTCGCCTGGGGCAACCAGTGGCTCATCCTCTGGCCGGCCTTCAGCGGTATGAACCAGATGCTGGCATCAATAGCGCTTATGACAGTGGCCCTGTGGGTTAGTAAGGTTCAGAGAGCAGGAAAATGGAAGTGGGCAGTGGTTGTGCCCGCACTGTTCCTCTGGATAACCGTCACCCTGGCCCTAATATGGTTCCTGATAGCGGTAGTGCCAGGGATATCAAGCGCTCTGACTATGTACTCGGTAGGGTTCATAACCCTTGTAGGACTCGCCCTCAATTTCATGCTGGCCTGGGAGTTCTGGCTGGCATGGAAGAGGCCAGAGGAAGAGTATGTCACCCCCACGGCAGCGTGATTGTCTTTAACTTTTTCCATTTTTTGTTTGCTGGAGGTGTTGGAATTGTCCAAGGCAGAGAAGATCAAAAAATTTAGAGATTTCTTCCAGGGGATGATGGAATCTTTTAAGGACCAGTCAACCGGTTATATAGAGTTCGAGACAAGAGAGCTTGAAAACGTTTTTGCCCTTCTGATAATGGGTTCCTTTGTTGGAATACCCTCCCCCCCGACCACCCTGGTCATAAGACTCATGCCCCACATGGTAAGGGAGGTGTACGTTATGCAGGCGCGGGCCGCAGATATGGACGATATATTCGGTGAGATAACCAGCATGTTTGATATAGACTGATAGGTGGGTGTGGAGGTGGTAACATGGATCATGACGACAAACCGGAGGTAAGGGAGTTTCTGATACCCAAGAAAAAGTTCCGGGTCATCTTTTTCATCGGAAAGGGAGGCGTTGGAAAAACAACAAGCTCAGCCGCGACCGCTTTGGCCCTTGCCAGGATGGGTTATAAAACCCTAATCGTCTCCATAGACCCGGCCCACAACCTGGGCGACGTCTTCATGAAGGAGTTGAGTGATAAGCCAAGGGAGATAGGCGAGAACCTCTACGCAAGTGAGCTTGACATGAAAAAACTGATAACCTCCTACCTGAAAAGGCTTGAGGAGAGCATGAAGCACATGTACCGTTACCTCACCGTCATAAATCTGGAGAAGTATTTTGAGGTTCTAAGTTTCTCCCCGGGGATCGAGGAGTACGCGACGCTTGAAGCGATAAGGGAGATACTGAACAGCGGCAAAGACTGGGACGTCATAGTTTTCGACACCCCTCCAACGGGCCTCACGTTAAGGGTCCTCGCGCTCCCCAGTATATCACTGATATGGACAGATAAACTGATAGAACTAAGAAGGAAGATCCTTGAGAGAAGACGCGCCATCTCAAACATAAAAGGGAAACAGGAGTTTAAGATAGAGGGAAAGACCTTTGTACTGCCAACGGAGGAGGAAAACGACGAGGTGATGAAGGAGCTTAAGGCTTACAGGAAGGAGGTGGAGTCTGTAAACACCATGATAACGGACCCCGATGTAACATCGGTGGTTGGAGTGATGAACCCTGAGATGCTCCCGCTGTACGAGACGGAGAGGGCATACGAGAGCCTTAGGAAGTTTAATGTACCATTCAACCTGATAGTCATGAACAAGATGATGGAACTGCAACCGGAGATACCGGAACTTAAGGTTAAGATAGACTCCCAGAAAAAGGTTCTGGAGGAGGTTGACGAGAAATTTAAGAACGTTGAAGTCGTGAAGATACCATTCCTGCCAAGGGAACCCCGGGGATTCAATGAGCTTGAGGTAATCGGGAAATACGTGGTGGGGATGACTTAAGTATGAACACAGGGCTCCTCTTCACAGTCATCCTGGTACTGGCGGGCATCGCTTCCCTTCAGTTCTACAGGGGAAGAAAGCTAAACCTGATGCTTATGGAGCACTACATAAAGGTGATAAAAGGCATCGTTAAGCCCGAGGACGAGAACTATGTATGGCTGGGAGGATACATAGGTTTCAGGGCTGACTACAAGGTGAACAGAGAGAACATCAAAAAGTTCGAGTTCACCCTCACGCTTCTTCCGAGGCAGAGTCTCCTCTACTTTCCGGTATCCCTTGTGACCAGCAGGCACGACAAGCTTTACGTGGTAATCCGACCGTTCAACAACATAAGACGTGAGGCCCACCTTATTCAGAAGGGATACTACAGGCTAAGGCCGGACATTGAGAACGAGCCTCTCCTCCAAAAGGAGGATGTTGAGATAGCAGGCAAGACCTACGAGGCGCTCTTCGAGAAAAGACGCGATGTGGAAAAGCTCAAATCGCTCATCGAGGGTATGTCAGAGCCCCATAACATAAAGCACGTTGCTTTAACACCCAAGACTAATGTGTTCTACGTCCAGATGAAGCCTGAGCCGGAAACCATAAGTGAGGACGTGAAAAAGCTGGTGGAGTTCACCAACGGGGAGATAACGGAAAGCCCCTTCTCCTCATGATTTTTCCAGTAAGGTTTTTATCTGTGGAACTCCAAGTTATACTTGGTGATACCCTTGGTTAACATCCGCCTTAAGGTCGGGCCGAAGGGCCAGATAGTCATTCCGAAGGTTTTCAGGGAGGCCTACGGCATAAAGGAAGGTGGTGAAGTCATAGTCGAGCCAGGAGAGAAGGGGCTGTTGATAAGAGGACCCATTAAAGGTGAGGAACTCATCAGAAAGATAAGGGAAGAGAGGAAAAAAATAAACGCAAAGAAAAAACCGAAGCCGGGAGAGCTTAAGGGAATCAGCCTCGAAGATGAATTCGACGAGACCTGGGGGATCGGTGGATGAAGCTTTTCCTGGACACAAACCTCTTCGTTTATCTGACCCTTGGAAGCAGTGATCCTGGTTATGAGAGCTCGATAGACGGTTTCTATTCAAAACTGGTGGAGGAAAACGGGCTTTACACCGACGTGCTGGTTCTCGATGAGTTCATCCACGTCCTGCGGAGAAAATACGGCGTTCCCTACGAAAGGTCAATAAACCTCGCCGACGAGATGATTCTTCCGGTTGTCAAGGTTCTTCCGCTGACTTTTCTCGACTACCTCACCGCCAAAGAGATCATCCCCAGATACAACCTCAAGCCCTCGGATGCACTCCACGTCGCCACGATCCAGAACAACGGCCTTCAGGCGATTGTAAGTGAGGATGAGGAATTCGATAGGCTTCCTCTCAAAAGACTCTGGCTGGAGGGTTGATTATGGAGGTCTACAAATCCAAGTCTGGAACCCCTGAGAGGGGCTGGGTCGTTTTGGTGCATGGCCTCGGAGAGCACAGCGGGCGATATGAGAAGCTTATAGAGATGCTCAATGGGGCAGGCTTCGCCGTCTATGTCTTTGACTGGCCCGGCCACGGCAGGAGTCCCGGAAAGAGAGGACACGCGACAGTAGAGCAGGCTATGGAAATAATTGATTCCATAATTGAAGAGATAAGTGAAAATGTGTTTCTTTTCGGTCACAGCCTCGGTGGCTTAACGGTCATCCGCTACGCAGAAACAAGGCCCGGCAAAATAAGGGGCGTCGTGGCTTCTTCACCTGCCCTCGCGAAGAGTCCTGAAACGCTAGGCTTCATGGTCACTTTGGCAAAGTTCCTTGGAAGGATTGCACCGGGGTTAACCCTCTCCAATGGCATAAAGCCAGAGCTACTCTCCAGGAATCCGGAGGCGGTCAAAGCCTACGTGGAAGACCCCCTAGTCCACGATAGAATCTCTACAAAACTTGGGAGGAGCATCTTCGAGAACATGGAGCTTGCACACAGGGAGGCTGAAAGAATAACCTCCCCGGTTCTCATCCTCATTGGAACGGGAGACGTGATAACACCACCAGAGGGTTCAAGGAGACTCTTTGAGGGGCTTACGGTAACGGACAAAACGCTGAGGGAGTTTCCCGGAGCGTACCACGAAATCTTTGAGGATCCCGAATGGGGAGAAGAGTTCCACAAAGCTATTGTGAAGTGGCTCACGACACATTCCCGGGAGGCCTGAAATGGGATCAAAAGGAGAGCATCTCTTCCAGGTTTCCGGCTTCATCTCACTACTGGCCGTCCCCTGGTTCGGAACAACGTGGCTCATCTACACAGCCCTCGTTGCCCTCCATCGCTTTCGAGAGAGGGTGTGGCGGTTCTATGGCCAGGGAATGCTGGCAAAATATCTGACTGTGGGTATGGCCTCCGCTTACCTCACGGAGGTTCTCGCGATAGTGGACAACCTGAAGCGGCCTCCAGGGGAGAGGGCCCTCTTCAATCCAAACCCTCTGACTGACCTGTACCTGGCGTTCGCTTATTATCTTCCCTTCATCCTGTTCTGGGGCCTCGCGGTGAGGAGGTACAACTACTCCTGGCGGGAGGTCTTCCTCATAGGGGGAGCGACCGGCATCCTGATGGAGCAGAGCGGAGCAGTCTTCCTCTCGATGAATCTCCTCGCCTGGCTCTACGTCCTGCTCGTCTACGGCTCCTATAAGGCCATTCCAGTGCTCGTTGCAGAGGACTGTTTGAAAAAGAGGGAGCGAAGGGAGCTGGGGGCATGGAAAAAGGTCGCCCTGGGCCTGCTGGTGGAGTTTGCAGCGTTCCTCTCGGCAGAACTTTTGCTGTGGATTTTCAAAGGAATTGGGGGAATTAGATAACCTCCCTTCTGTCTATAATGTGCCCCAGCTCCGGGCCTGTTTTAATAAGCCCGACGGGTACTCCAACGTGCTCCTCTATCTCCTCAACGAACTCCTTCGCCTTTTTGGGAAGTTTGTCGTAGTCTGTAACCCCAAAGGCATCCCCCTCGTACTTGTCGAGCATGGTAAGGGCTATCATCGTCGCCCCGTTGAGCCTCACTGAGTAGCGCGCGAACTCAAAATCGAACCGGCCAACACGCCTCCTCCTGCCGGTGACGGTTCCATACTCGACCAGCCCCATGCGCTCGGCTTCCTCATGGTTCATCTCGGTCGGAAACGGACCTGCACCAACCCTAGTCGGGAAACTCTTAAAAACCACGATGACGTCGTCCACTCTCGTCGGGCCTATCCCAACGTCGCTCGCTATGGCCGACGCAGTAGTGTCCTTTGAGGTAACGTAGGGGTAAGTGCCGTAGTAGAGGCTCAACCCGAAGCCCTGCGTTCCCTCAACGAGCACGAGCTTACCCTCATCCAGGGCATCGTTGACCTCTCCAGCGACGTCCGTTAGATAAGGTCCAAGCTCCTTGACGTCCCTTGCAAGCTTTGCCCTCCGCATCACCCTGTCCGCGTTTGCAGGCCCGCAGCCGCTTCCGGTGGTGCCTATCTTCCCGTGGAGATAGCCGTTTGTCCTGTCAAGTTCTTTATGTTTCTCCTCGATTATCGCACAGCGGTGATCGATGCCGACTCTACCGGCGACGTTGAAGTCTTTAAGGTGCTCAAGCTCATGGAAAAAGACCCCGGGGTCAACGAGAACACCTGCCCCAACGAGAAGCCTCGCCTCAGTCTGGATGAAGCCCGTCGGAAGCTGTCTGACCGCGTACTTCCGGCCATTTATAAAAACGCTGTGACCCGCGTTCGTCCCGACGCCGCCGCGGGCTATCACATCCGGTTTATCCTTCAGGGCGAGGTAGGCCACTACTGACCCCTTACCCTCATCCCCCCATTGACCACCAACAACGATATAGCTCGGCATGGCTCTTTACCCATATTTAAGTCAAATTGGTGTTTATAATGGTTTCTATTTAACACAAAAATGTTAAAAAATTTATGAAAGAGTCCTCACTACAAACGCGAGCAGATCCGTCAGTTCCCCAGCCCTTGTTTCAGGGGAAGCGCCCATATGACCACTTTTCGTTTCCACGCGCAGGTAAACCGACGCCCCTGCTTCCTTCATCTTCATGAAGAACTTGAAGGCGTGGGCGGGATGAACTCTATCGTCGTGGAGGCCGGTATATACGAGTGTCGGTGGGTAGCTCTTGGGCTTAACGTTGTGGTAAGGACTGTACTTGAGCAGGAACTCCCTGTCCTTAGAGTCATCGGGGTTTCCATATTCAGGAACCCAAACGCCTCCGATGTAGAGTTTATGAAACCTCAGCATGTCAATGACGGGGTAGCCTATCAGAGCGGAATCCATTACCTCCGGTCTCTGGCTGAGCGTTGCCGAAACCAGAAGCCCGCCATTGCTCCTTCCCCATGCGGCCACTTTGTAACCTTCACCCTTGAGCTTGCTCAGAACCGCTATGAAGTCGTCGAAGACGTTTTGTTTGTTCTCTCTCATTCCAGCGCGATGCCACTCCTCACCGTACTCGGAACCACCGCGAAGATTGGCCATCGCAAAGCTTCCACCGTGCCTGATAAACGGGATAACCTGGGGGAAGAACCTCGGCGTGAGTGAGATGTTGAAGCCGCCGTAGCCGAAGACCCAGACCCTCTTGTTATCCTCTTTGCCCTTCACGTGGAAGTAGTGTATCCTTGTGCCGTCCTTTGAAACTGCAAAATCCTCTTCAACCCTAAAATCGCCTTCAACCTCCTGCTTTTCGACGAGCTTAAGCTTTCCGTCGAACTCGTAGAGGAGATATGGAATGGTGAAGCTCTCGTAGCGAAGGAGAACCCTCTTCCCGTCGGTGTCGAGCGGGTAGACGCTTCCCGGGAGGTCAAAGGTTATCTCGTTGAGCTTCTCTCCTTCGAGCGAGTAAATCTCAATCCCATGGCTCGCGTGTACGAGCCTGCCAGCGAGGATTCTATCCCCTGCTATTACGGCCCACTCCAGCGGAAATTCCCCCTCGGCTATTACCTTGGTGACGTTCTCACCCCCGACCGCCACCACCTTTCCGAGGCCCTTTCCTTCCCTTGTGAGGATGTAGAGCTTCCCGTTAACAACATCAATAGGCTCCGCAGGCACTTTGGCAGAGTAGACCTTCTCCCACCGCTTCGGTGCATCTATCGGCCCGATGTAGATTTCAGCGCTGTTCCAGCCGAATGTAACGGTGAGCATCGCCCACTTCCCGTCCATGCTCTTTCTCAGCGAGACGAAGTAACCCGAGCCAAGGCCCTCTCCGAAGACCATCCTCTCGCCATTCCCGTCCCTGAAGAAGAGCCTTACGGCAGGTGACTTAACCCCGTCCGGCGTTTCTCCGTGCCTGTAAAACCTGCTGAAGTAGTAACCATTCTTGGTGAAGACTACATTACGGATGGAGGGCTTGAACTCCTCTATGACTCTGCCGGTTTCGAGGTTAACTATCCTCGTTATGCCCTCATCAGCACCACCGATTGAGAAACTGTAAGTGAGCATTTTTCCCGATTTGTCAGCTGTGAACCCCTGCAGTAGAACCTCATCGTCGAGTTCTTTCTCAAGTTCCTTTGAGTCCACTATAACCCCCCCACCGAGCCACCTAATAATCTGTCTATCTCTCTCCTTGTACATTGCCAGAACGCCTTTCTCGGTGAGATTGGAGCCGTAGATTACCGGCATCGAGTAGTACTTCCAGACCTCTGGAAACAGTTCGTCGCTCAGCTCCCCAACGAAACCCCTAAAGCGTTTGTTCTCCTCCTCGACGAACCTCAGAACGCGGTCATCGCTGAGGTTCTCCATCCAGACGTACGGATCCTCCATGAAAATCACCGTCTAAACGTTCGGTAGAAGGTATAAAAAGCCTTTGTTTTCCATATATAGAACAAAAAATTTAAGTTCCTGGAACAAACTTTCGTTGGTGGTGAGATGGAAGATGAGGAATATATGCATCTCGCGTTAGAACTGGCAAAGAGGGGGGAAGGCTGGGTGAATCCAAACCCGATGGTCGGAGCGGTGATAGTCAAGGACGGGGAGATAATCGGCATTGGATGGCACCAGCGCTTCGGCGAGAAGCACGCGGAGGTAAACGCCATAGAAGATGCCAAATCCAAAAGTCACGACGTCAAAGATGCTACGATGTACGTAACCCTTGAACCCTGCTCCCACTGGGGGAAGCAACCGCCCTGCTCCGACAGGATAATCAGGGAGGGCTTTAAGCGGGTTGTCGTTGCGATGGAGGACCCGAACCCCCTCGTGGCAGGCAGGGGGATAGAAAAGATGAGGAAGGCCGAGATAGAGGTTGAGGTTGGCCTTCTCAAAGATGAAGCCAAGAAGCTCAACGAGATCTTCATAAAGTACATAACGACTAGGATGCCCTTCGTATCCATCAAGCTTGCCCTGACTCTGGACGGCTTCATAGCAACTGAAAACGGTTCTTCTCAGTGGATAACCGGTGAGAAGGCCCGTGAGAGGGTTCAGGAGCTCAGGAGGAAGCACATGGCAATAATGGTTGGTTCTGGGACGGTCCTGGCCGACGACCCGAGGCTTAACTGCAGGCTTGAGAACTGTCCGCTAAAGGTTAAGGTAATCCTCGACCGCTCGGGCAGGGTGGCGGAGGAGGTGGGGAAGGGCAGGAAGTTCAGACTCTTCGAGGATGGGAGGACGATTTTCTTCACGGAGATGCCGGAGAAGTTTGAGGGCATAGCCGAAGCCTACCCGATAACCGAGCCGGGGAAAATCCTGAGAAAGCTCGGCGAGCTGGGAATAGACAGCGTTCTCGTAGAGGGCGGGAGGATAGCATGCCAGTTTTTAAGCTACGCCGACAAGTTCTACCTATTCTACGGGCCGAAGCTCTTCGGCAACGGGATTAAGCCCTTCGAGTGCCTGAAGGTTGAGGAAGCGAACAATGCGCCTCTCTTGAGGATAGACTCGATGGAAAGGCTCGGGGAGAGCTTTTTGGTCACTGCTTACTCGGGTGGTTGGAATGTTCAGCGGGATAGTTGAGGCAACCGGTAAAGCCCGTTACTCTGCCGGAAAGCTCTACGTGGAGGTTCCCTTCGATGTCAGGCCCGGCGATAGTGTGGCGGTAAACGGCGCCTGTCTGACCGTCGTGGACTTCGACGGGAGAATAGCTACCTTCGACGTCGGTGAGGAGACCCTGAGGAGGACGAACCTGAGGAAAGCTAGGGTCGTCAACCTCGAAAGGGCCATGCCGGCCAGCGGCCGCTTCGACGGGCACATAGTGACGGGCCACGTTGACGGGACGATCCGCTTCATAGCAAAGAGAACGAGCGGGAACACGACGTGGATGGCCTTCGAGATGCCACCCGAGAAGTGGGGTGTTGCAGAGAAAGGCTCTATCGCTTTGAACGGCGTCTCTCTTACGGTGGCGAGGGTAGAGAGCAACCGCTTCTGGATCCAGGTGATCCCCTACACGCTGGAGAAGACGAACCTCGGCCTCCTAAGGCCCGGCGAGAGGGTGAACTGCGAGATAGATGTCATCGCGAGGTACGTGAGGAGGATCCTCTCCACTTAATTCCATTTTTGGAACAAATTTTTAAAAGATATGGAACAAATTTGCCTCCGGGGAGGAAAAGATGAACTGGAACTCAATAAAAGAAAAAGTCCTTGATGGAAAAACCATCGTTCTCATTGACGACAGGAGGGAGTTTGAGGCCGATTTGGTTTATCCGGCCGAGATAGCTTCTCCGGAGGTTGTAAACTTCATGCTCTCGATGAAGGGCCTCCTCTGCCTCACTATGGACATGGAGGAGGCCTTGAAAAGGGGCTTCTTCCCGCTGCCGAGCAAGGAGGGGGAGACGAACTTTTTGATTCCCGTTGACTACAGGGAAAACTTCACGGGCATAACAGCTGAGGAGAGGGCTTTAACAGCTAAAAAGCTCGTCGAGGGGCTCTCGGTTGAGCACTTCAGGTATCCGGGCCATCTCCACCTCCTCGGGGGAATTGGCCTGAACAGGCGCCACGGTCACACTGAAGGCTCCCTTGAGCTCATGGAGATCCTCGGCTTTAAGAGATATGCCCTAATCGTCGAGATACTCGACGAAAAAGGCGACTCCCACAACAGGGAATATGCGCTAAAGCTCGCGGAGGAGCACGATCTTCCGGTTGTAAACATCGACGACGTATGGAAGGAGTTCGTAAAGCGGAAACAGCTGATTAAAGTTTACGCCAACGCGAGACTTCCGACCAAGTACGGCGACTTCAGGATCATAGCATTCGACAACGAGCTGGACTTCAAGGAGCATGCGGCCATAATTAAAGAGCCTTACGGAGACGTTCCGCTCGTCAGGGTTCACTCAAAGTGTCTCACTGGAGATACGCTCGCCTCTCTCAAGTGCGACTGCGGCAGCCAGCTGGCCAACTCGCTGAGGATGATAGCCCAAGAAGGGGGCATACTCCTCTACATGGACCAGGAAGGGAGGGGAATTGGCCTGAAGGAGAAGATAAAGGCCTACGAACTCCAGGACAAAGGGCTCGATACGGTGGAGGCCAATGAAGCTTTAGGTCATAAGGCCGACGAAAGGACCTACGAGGCCGCCTTCCAGATGCTCCGCACCCTTGGAGTCTCCAAGATCAGGCTCATAACCAACAACCCGGCGAAGGCCAAAGCCCTAGAGGAGTTAGGGATTGAAGTGTTGGAGATAGTTCCCGCACCAGGGGAGGTAACCGAGCATAACAGGTTCTACCTGAAGGTGAAGGAGGAGAAGCTCGGCCACAGACTCCCGATGAAAATTTAATTGTGTAATCCGATAATTAATGGATTAACGAATTCGGTGGTGGTGTTATGGAGGTTAGAACCCTTGAGGGAGGTTTCGACGGAAAGGGCCTGAGGATGGCGGTCGTAGTCGGCAGGTTCAACGACCTGCTCACAGGGGAGATGCTCGAGGGAGCGTTAGACTGCTTCAGGAGGCACAACGTTGATGCCGTTGACGTCGTTAAGGTTCCCGGTTCCTTTGAGATACCCCTGGTTGCCAAAAAGCTCGCCGAGAGCGGAA
The DNA here is from genome assembly GCF_027023865.1 of Thermococcus sp. Classification (NCBI taxonomy): domain Archaea; kingdom Methanobacteriati; phylum Methanobacteriota; class Thermococci; order Thermococcales; family Thermococcaceae; genus Thermococcus; species Thermococcus sp. The sequence continues at coordinate 444,802 of NZ_JALVUC010000019.1, forward strand.
GGTACGACGTGGTTTTGGCACTTGGAGCCGTCGTCAGGGGAGAAACGAAGCACTTTGACCTTGTTGCCAACGAAGTTGCCAAGGGCGTTGCGAACGTCTCCCTCCAGACCGGCGTCCCGATTATCTTCGGCGTCATAACCGTTGAAGACGAGCTTCAGGGCCTGAATAGGGCCGGAATTAAGAGCAACAAGGGCTTCGAGTACGCCATGGCGGCGCTTGAGATGGCGAACCTGATGAAGAAACTTTAAAGTTTAAAGATTAGAGGTGGTTTCAATCCTCCACCCATCCTTATTTTCAGCGACCCCGATAGCGAGAACTTTGTGCTCGAAGGGGAGCTTTAGAACCTCCGAGGCGAGTTCTCTGGCCGGGCTGAAGTTGTTCAGGCCGAGTTCAACGAAGCCATCCACGTTGTAGGTTGCGGTAACAAAAGCCTTTCCTTCCTTCAGCTCAAGCTCCCTCACCCACAGCCAGCCCCTTCCGGCGAAGCCGAGCCAGCCTCTCTTGTTTCCTCGCTCTATAACTCCAGCTATCCTTGGCGTGTCGTATGCATCTCTCTCGTAGTCCATCGCGTCGAGAACGTGGACTAAAGCCTTCCTCGGCTTCTCCCAGTCGAGGGCCTGGAAGATGAAGTCCGTGTGGAGGCCGTTGGTGACCACCGCGTACCTCTCGTTCGTTCTCACAACGGGGTAGCTCACATAGGGGTTGTCCGTCTCGGTTCGGTTGATTATGTAAGCGGTGCTGCCCTTAATCACGGCCTTCCTCTCCGGGAAGGAACGGGAGCAGAGGAGGTAGAAGGTGAAGGGCTTGCCGTTCATCAGGCCTATTCCGAGGGTTCTCCCAGTGTAGGTCAAGCTACCACCTCCCCCAACCTGTCATCCTCAAGGGCCAGTTTTATCTCCCGCGCTATCCTCCTGCCCGCGCTCATTGGCTCCTCCCAGTAGAGCCGTCCGTACCAGTGGAGGGCATTGCTCCCCCCGTCTATCCGCGAGGCGAAACCGATGGCCTTAAATTCTCCGTCGTAGGCGAAGTGGAGCGCGAAGGGTCCAATTATTCCGGGTGGTTCGAGTTTTCTCATCGCCTCGACGAATGCCAAACCGTAATCATAGAGCTTTGGCAGGAGCGACTCCCTGAGGGCGACACCGACGTTGCCCGCTATCGTGTACGGGAGCGGTCTCACCGGCCAGCGGGCGTTTCCGTCCGCTATGAGAATCCTCTCGTCAACGCCGAGCAGCTCAAGCCTGCCCAGGATTGGCGAGTGGAAGAAGTGGACGTAGAGGTAAACGCCGGGTATGAAGCGCTCAACCCTGTAGTCACCCTCAACACCCTCCAGCCTTTCTTCAAGCCCTTCTCCTTTAGCGATGAAGTGCCCGCTACCGCCCCTCGGCCCCTCAAGGCGGACGAAGTAAAGCTCGTCGGGCTTAGCCTCTTCCGGCTTGACAACCTCAACGCGCGGTATTCCAGCTTTGTCGAGCGCTTTGTCCTGAAGTTCAAAGGTCGTCTCCCACTTGAGGAAGCGCCTATTGCCGAAGAACTTGGTTCTGGCCCTTTCTATCGCCTCAAGGCCGAGGTAAGCCACGAAGGAACCGTGCGGAATTACGATGCCGTCGTCGTTTAGTATTGCGCTCATATCTTCGGTTACAAAAAGCTCGTCTGCGAGCCTCGTGGAGGCGTAGAAGGCTCTTCTTCCAGGTTTCACGTAGAGCCTCGTTTTAAAACCCTCACCCTTGGCCCCAAGGAGTATCTGGAGGGAGGAATGAGACGCTATCGTCGAGATTATCATTCGATCACCCCCAGCAATTCTTCCCGGGTTAATATTCTCCTGCCCTTTGCGACGCGCATCGTGTCTCCACTCAGCTCGTCTATCACCAGAAGCTCCCCGCCGAGTCGGCCGAACTCGAGCTTGAAGTCAACGAGCTGAAGGTCCTTTGAAGAGAGGAAATCCCGCAAAATCCCGACCACCTTCCCCATCGTTTCCTTCATCTTTTCGACCTCTCCCCTGCTCGCGATTCCCAGGGCGATCACTGAGTCTTCAGCTATCAACGGGTCGTCGAGGCGGTCGTCCTTGAGCGTGAACTCGGCTATCCCCAAGGGCTGAAAGGGCCTTACCCAGTCCCTGTATCTCCGCAGGAAGCTTCCGTAGGCCAGTTCCCGATAGATAACCTCGAGCGGAATCCTCTCGGCCTTCAGGAAGCGGGCCTTCCTATCGTCAATCCTCTCGACGAAGTGCGTTCTTATTCCGTTTTTCTCGAGTAGTTTGAAGAAGAACTCCGTCTGCATTAAAACGACGCTCCCCTTCCCGGCTTTTTCGCCGACAACTTCGTTGCCCCCGCTGTCTTCCCTACCGTCCCTGCCTAGGATGGTGTCCCTGAAGTGGAAGATGAGATAAGGGCCGTCCTCGTAGACGTCCTTGGTCTTGCCGGAGTATATTAACCTCAAGCTCTCACCCCTTCCTCAGCATGTCGTTGATGAGCTTTATCGCGCAGAGATCGCCGCACATCGAGCAGGCTTCCGTCTTCGTCGGTCTCTTCTTCCTTATCTCGATGAACCTGTCTTTGTCCTGGCTCAGCTCGAACTGCCCTGCCCAGTCGAGTTTTCCGCGGGCGAGGCTCATGAGGTAGTCCTTTTTGAAGTCCGCCTCGAACCTCGTGAGGTTGACGGCATGTGCCGCTATCTTCGCCGCTATAACCCCCTGGCGGACGTGCTCGACGTCCGGAAGGCCGAGGTGCTCCGCCGGAGTCACGTAGCAGAGGAAGTCAGCACCGTTCAGGGCCGCTATGGCGCCGCCTATTGCCGCCGTGATGTTGTCATAACCGGGGAAGATGTCCGTAACTATCGGCCCCAAGACGTAGAAGGGTGCGTTGTCGGTTGCGACCTTCGCGAGCTTCACCTGCGCCGCTATCTGATCAATGGGGACGTGACCCGGCCCCTCAACCATCGTTTGAACGCCGGCTTCCCTTGCGCGCCTGACGAGCCTCCCGAGGGTGTAGAGCTCGGCAATCTGAAGCTCATCGCCGGCATCGGGAAGTCCACCGGGCCTCAGGCCGTCGCCGAGGCTTAAAACCACATCGTACTCCTTTGCCAGTTCGAGGAGATAGTCGTAGTTCTTGTAGAAGGGGTTTTCCTCGCCCCAGTGGAGTATCCAGGCAGCTAAAAACGTCCCGCCGCGCGAGACCATGCCGACCGCTCTCTTCGTCCGCTTCATCTTCTCGACGACCTCTTTCGTAACGCCGACGTGGATCGTCGTGTAGTCAACGCCGTCCCTGAAGTGTTTCTCAACGGCCTTCCACATGTCGTCCTCGCCCATCTCGATGATGGCCTTTCCCTTGGCGAGCATCTCCTCGGCCGCCTGATAGATGGGAACGGTGCCGATTGGCACATCAACGGCGTGCATTACGGTTTTTCTGATCTCGTCGAGGTCACCACCGGTGGAGAGATCCATAATCGTGTCTGCACCGTATTTAACGGCAGTTTTGGCCTTCTCCATCTCAGCTTTGACATTGACTATATCGCGGGATGTGCCTATGTTCGCGTTCACCTTGACGCGGACGGCGCTGCCGACAGCCACTGGCTTAACCCAGTCGTGCTTAACATTGCGGAAGATGACGGTGTGGCCCTTCGCTATGCTCCTCTTGAGCTTCTTCAGGTCTATGCCCTCCCTCTCCGCTACGAACTTCATCTCCTCAGTTACCTCTCCCCTCTTCGCGGCCTCAAGCTGGGTCATCCCAATCACCCATTTAAAACCAGTTTATAATAAAGTTTTTAAGTTTCAAAACTAAGTTTTGACCGCGGCTTAAAAGGTTTTGGGTGGTGACAATGAAGGAAGTGGAGATAAGCAGGGCGATAGTTGAGGCCTACTTCAACGACCTCTTAGAGAACCTCTCTCTCGACGTTGCCATAGTCGGAGCGGGCCCCTCCGGAATGGTTGCCGGTTACTACCTGGCGAAGAACGGGGCAAAGGTTGCGATATTCGAGAAGAAGCTCTCTATAGGCGGCGGCATCTGGGGGGGAGCTATGGGATTCAACAGGATCGTCGTCCAGGAGGAAGCCAGGGAAATCCTCGACGAGTTCGGGATAAGTTACAGGCTCTTCAGGGACGGCCTCTACGTTGCCGATGCAGTAGAGACTGCAACAACTCTCGCGAGCAAGGCGGTGAAGGCCGGGGTAAAGTTCTTCAACATGGTGGGGGTTGAGGACCTGGTCGTCAAGGGCGACCGCGTCGCCGGGGTGGTTATCAACTGGACGCCGGTAATGATGACGGGTCTCCACGTCGACCCTCTCACCGTTGAGGCGAAATTCGTCGTGGATTCCACGGGCCACGGTGCCCAGATAAGCGGGCACCTCCTCAAGCGCGGGCTGATAGAGAGGATTCCCGGCGAGGGGCCTATGTGGGCTGAGAAGGGCGAGGAGCTGACTGTGAAGCACACAGGGGAGGTTTTCCCCGGCTTTTACGTGACCGGAATGGCAGCCAATGCCCTCGCTGGAGCGCCCAGGATGGGGCCGATATTCGGCGGGATGTTCATGAGCGGTAGGAAAGCCGCCCTCGAAATCCTCAAAAGGCTGGGGTGATGGGATGGCTGTTTTAATCATTGCCGGCCTCGACACCGGGGGCGGAGCGGGGCTTAAAGCGGACATCGAGACGGTTTCCACCCTGGGCGAGCACCCACTCCCCGTTATTACATCCGTCACCTACCAGAACCCCTCGGAGGTTAGAGGCTACCACACCCTTCCGCCAGAGGTTGTTGGGGAAGAGTTAAGGGCCGTTAAGGAGAGCTTTGAAATCAAGGCAGTCAAAATCGGTATGGTAGGGGGAGGTGAGGTTGCAGAAGCGGTAGATGGGGAAACGAAGGGACTTTTGAGGGTTCTTGATCCCGTCCTTGCTTCGAGCACCGGTGCAAAGCTCGCTGACTCAATCGAATCCGTTAAAGCCCTTATTCCCGGCTCAATAGCTACGCCGAACGTTCCTGAGGCGGAAGCCCTGAGCGGCCTCAAGATACGCTCGGTCAACGACATGAAGGAAGTGGCGGAGACAATAGCCGAGGGGCTGGGAGCAAAGGCCGTCGTCGTCAAGGGTGGCCATCTAAGCTACACAGACGTCCTCTACTGGAATGGTGAATTTTGCGAGTTCTCCGGAAAGAGGGTTGGGGGCTTCACCCACGGGACCGGCTGTGCATTCTCCTCTGCCTTAACAACGTTCTTAGCCAAGGACTTTGAGCTTCCTGAAGCCGTTGAGAAAGCAAAGCGATTCGTCGAGGGGGCAATAAGATTCTCAAAGGCCGAGACGAAAGCCGTTAATCCACTCTGGGAGCTTGAGAGGGATGCCCACCGCTGGAGAGCTAGGGGGGAGCTTGAAGGGGCAGTCAAAGAGTTTGTAAAGCTCGGCGAGAGGCTAAGCCGCCACGTTCCTGAGGTAGGGACGAACTTCGCGTTAGTAACCCCTTTCAACGAAGTCTTCGCAGTTAAGGGCAGGATAGTCCGCTACGGTGAAACGGTTAAGCCCGTGGGGCCGGTTGAGCCTGGAGCGAGCGACCACCTCAGAAGAGCTCTCCTCAGGACGCGCGAGTTCTACCCCGAAGTCAGGGCCGTTCTGAACCTTAAATACTCGGAGGAACTCGTCGAAAAGGCCAAAAAACTCGGTCTCATCGTTTCCTTCTATGACCGGCGGGAGGAGCCGGAGGAGGTTAAGCAGGCCGAGAGAGGAACGATGGAGTGGGGAATCGAGAGTGCGGTGAAGAGAGTCAGAGAGAGGCCCGATCTCGTCTACCATCTCGGCGACTGGGGCAAGGAGCCGATGGTTCTGGTGTTTGGGGGGAGCGCGGCGGAAGTTTTAGAAATACTGCATGACCTTGTCCGTTGACCTCACATAAACGCACATAGCACATCAAAGAACGCCGAGCCAAGCCAGTGGAGGAGGAAGCTTGGCAGGAAGCTCTCGCTTTCAAGGTCGAGCCATGAGAACACTATCCCCGCCACAAAGGCGTATGGAATCTCGATCCCAGGCTTTCCGATGTGGGCAAGGGTGTAAGGAACGTCCTGCGCAAGGATGGCCGGCCACCTGTTTTTCTCGGCCAAAGGCATGAGGAGGACACCACGGTAGAAGGCCTCGTTGGCCAGCATTATGGCCCCCATGGCGAGCTCTTTGATAGCAAAATCAAGCGGACTGGAGAAGCTAAAAATTGGGTAGTAATCCTTCATCGACGGAACCGTCGTGCCGTAGAGGCTGAGTGGAATTGTGGCGATTAGCAGGACCAGTGCCCAGCGATAGCCCCTACCGTTGCCAAGTTTAAAGCCCAATTCGGTCGGCCTGAAACCGAGGAAGAGCGCAAGGGCAAAAGGAACCGCGATTAAGAACAGGACGTTGTACAACGCCCAGAGAAATATTCCCCTCCAACTGTAGCGCACCGCGAGGATGAAGGGAAGTGATAAAGTATAGAGGATGTAAGGATTTCTCCTGATTCCCATCCGTTACACCATAAAGTTTATTTGGACGTTTCCAGCGTAGCGCCGAACTTCTATTCCCCGGTTGGTGAAGACGAGTCCTATCTCTAGGGGTCTTCTTGGGTTGGCACGCCTGACAACGCGGATTCCAACCTCATCGCCTATCCTGTCCTTGTTGAGCCGATTAACATGAGTGTAAAGAAGGCTTAGAAAGTTTCTATAGTCCTGCATCTCCTCGAGGAACTCTCTCTGTTCAGGGTTCAGTCTCGGGTAGATGTAGCGGTGGAAGAACCAGTCAAAGGCGCTCCTAGTCTCCGTTGAGTACGCGAAGAGGAGCTGGTAGAACTCCACGTTCTTGTTTCCAAAGACCGAGTCCATGTGAGCGACGGCCTTCCCAAGGTAACCCGCGGCCTCGCTGAGTTTCATGTTTATAAGCCTCAACTCAATGTCGCTCCCCCTTAGGTTTATCTGAACGTACCTACCCGCTCCAAAGTCCATGTAGATCGTGTTGTAGAACAGAACCAGCTTTCTTGGTCGGAATGTCATGTACTGAACGAGGCGCCTAATCGTGTCCCCCAGCCGGTTGAGCTGTCTGGGATCGCCAATGAGGAGTGCCTCTATCCCAGCCACGGGTTCATGTAGAACTACATCGTTGTCAAGCCAGAACTCGACCTCGTGCCTCCATCCCGGCATGTTGTAGCGGTTCAGAATCTTTAGGTCAGCTATTGAAACGGGGGCTTCCTTCTGAACCCGTCCAAATCGTTTCTTAAAGACGACCACGGGGTGGTAGCCGTTTGAGGGGTTGATGTACGACACCGGTATATCCATGACATAGCACAGTGCCATGAGGGCCTCACGTATCTTAGGGATGTCATCCCGCGTGAACCTCGAACCTAGATCCTCAAGCAGAATCCTCAGTCTCCCCTCACTGACCATGGCCTGCACCCAAAAGGATTAAGAAGAAGGGATTAAAAAGTTCACTCCGAGCCGGCGGCTTTCTCATCTTCCATCTTCCCCGCGGCGGCCTTGGTCTTCTTCTTACTACTGGTCTTCCTGGTGGTGGTCCTTCTCGTCTTCCTGCCCTTGGTGCCCTTCCTGGAGTTCCTATCTTCATCCTCAGGTTTTCCTTTTGTGGTTTCAGCCTCCTTAGCCTTCTCGTTCTCTGGCTCCTCTTGTATTTCAGCCTTTTCTTCAGTCCTCTCCTCTGTGGTTTCCTCTGAGGGAACTTTTTTCTCCATCTTGGGGTTTCCCTCTGCAACCCCTTCCCCGATTTCCTCAGAAGGCTCCTCTCCAGCCTCCTCTTCGGACGGCTTGAGGAGTTCGTCAACGCCCGGCTTGAAGGTTATTTCCTCGTAGCCTATGAACTTGAGGTCGCTCTCGAGGAGTATCTCACCGAGGACGAGCGTGTTTTTATCAACTTCGTTGTGAACGGGGGTGAAGTCAACCGTGACGTCCTTTTCGCCGACTTCAATAATGACCTTCTCATGGTCAACGCTCGGCATGCGGAGTTCTAAGAGGGCCTTGACCCGCTCAATCGGGTCGCCTATCTTCTCAACAACCTCCACCTCGTAAACCAGATGCTTGCCGGCGTAGGGGTGGTTGAAGTCGACCCTAACGCGGCCGCCACTGACGGTGAGAACCCTTCCCTTGAGCTTTCTACCGCCCTCGGTTTCTATCTCAATCGGCATGCCTGGGAATGGGCGGAGGCCCTGTCTCCTGAACTGGCCGAGGGTGAAGATTTTTATGAGCTTGGGATCACGCTTTCCGAAGCCATTCTCTGGTTGAACGGTTATCTCATACTTCTTCCCGACCTCAAGACCTGCGAGTTGCTCATCGAGACCCTTAATGACGTGGCCGGCACCGACCGCAACCGGAACGGGGCCGTAGATGCCCTTTTCGTTGTAGATGCCCGCCTCCTTGGCGACCTTTTCATAGGTCGTGTCGAATATCTCACCGGTCTCCCTGACCTTTCCGGTGTAGTGAATCCTTATGACGTCTCCTTTCTTGATCGCCATCATCGTAACCTCCTTTTCATGTTCTACCCCGGATTGAGAGGGTTGCTTTTTAAGCTTTTGCCGTTTACCAAGGGGGCGATAACCTAATAAGAGAACCCCCCAAGTTCCCCCGGTGGTGAAGATGGCCATAAGGATATACAACACCCAGACGAGACAGAAGGAGGAGTTCAGATCGCTCAGAGAGGGCGAGGTTAGGATGTACGTCTGCGGTCCGACGGTTTATGACTACACCCACATCGGCCACGCGAGAACCTACATCGCTTTTGACGTCGTGAGGCGCTACTTCGAGCATAAAGGTTACACAGTCATGATGGTCATGAACTTCACCGACATAGACGATAAAATCATTCGCAGGGCGAACGAGACTGGGGAGAATCCAAGAGAGCTGGCCGAAAAGTTCCTTCGCTACTTCCTGGAGGATATGGGAGCGTTAAAGGTCAAGCCGGCCGATATCTATCCCCGCGTTACGGAGCACATAGGGGACATCATAGACTTCATTGGGAGGCTGGAGGAGAAGGGCTATGCCTACGAGGGAAGTGACGGCGTTTACTTCGAGGTTCGCAAGTTTAAGGACTACGGAAAGCTAAGCGGGATAAAGGTGGAGGACCTTGTCAAGGGCGCTCGTGTTGAACCCGGTGAGGGTAAGAGAAACCCCGAGGATTTTGCCCTCTGGAAGAAGGCGAAGCCCGGCGAACCCAAATGGGGAAGCCCCTGGGGGGAGGGGAGGCCCGGCTGGCATATCGAGTGCTCCACGATGAGCACGAAGTACCTGGGAGAGAGTTTCGACATCCACGGCGGAGGAAACGACCTCATCTTCCCTCACCACGAGAACGAGATAGCGCAGACGGAAGCGTGCACTGGTCATGAGTGGGTCCGCTACTGGATGCACACCGGTTTCCTCATGGTCAACGGCGAGAAGATGAGCAAGAGCCTAGGCAACTTCATCACGATACGCGAGGCGTTGGAGCGCTACGACCCCGAGGTGATAAGGCTCTTCGTGCTCCAGAGGCACTACAGATCACCGCTCGACTACACGGAGGAGGGCATGGAGCACGCGAAGAACAACCTGGAGAGGCTCTACAACACCCTTGAGAACATCCGCGTGGCTATGGAGAAAGCGGAGATATCCTTCAAGTGGGGAAGCGAGGAGTTCGAGGCCTACGACGCTATACGGAACGCTAGGGAGAATTTCTACGAGGCGATGGACGACGACTTCAACACGGCCGAGGCCCTGAAGGCCGTCTTTGAGGCCAGCAACGCGGTCAACCGCTACCTGACCCGGGTGGAGACGCCGAAGGAGAGCATACTGAGGAAGGCCTGGGAGTTCTTCAAGGCTGTCAGCGAGGTCTTCGGAATCTTCGAGGACTACTTCCGCGAGCAGAAAGCCGGTGAGGAGGAGGAACTAATAAAGCTCCTCATAGAGGTGCGCGCCCAGCTCAGGAAGGAGAGGAACTTCGCGCTGGCGGACAGGATAAGGGCCGAGCTGAGAGAGCTTGGAATTCAGCTTGAGGACACACC
>NZ_JALVUC010000020.1 GCF_027023865.1 Thermococcus sp.
TCTTGTGTCGATGTTATTTGTCCTTTTGAGTTTGACACAGTTCTTTATTGCTTCGTATTCTTCTTTTGTGATGATTTTTGCCTCGTACATGTATTTTGCAAGGCTTCTGAGTGCGAGTCGTTGATTCTTCGAGCCGTCTTTCATTTGTAGTATATCATTGAAGGTTTGTACTTTTTTGAGTGCGTTTTCATACTCAATGAGCGTCTTTTTTGACAGGTGCTGCATTCCCCATTTCTGCCATTCTCCAATCAGTCGTTCTTTTTCCAAAAGGAGCATTTTGAGAGGCTCACATTTTTCCAATTGGCCGTTTGTGAGTGTTCCATAGCCTGATAAGCGGGAGGTCCGGGGTTCGAAGCCCCGCGGGCCCACCATCGAAACTTTGCTGGGCAGAGTTTCATCAAAGTTCGTAGCTCTCTTTCTAAAGTTGAATCTCAAGTGATTTTCTTTACTTCTTTCTCCCGAAAGCCTCGTTCTTTAGGGCGGGGAGGAAGTCAGGACTTTTAGCTTTTGAAACGATGGAGTAATAATTATTACGTACGAAACCTATTTAAGCCCCATACGGATACCTTCCCTTGGAGATAGAGGCTATGAGGGCGATCATAATGTGCGCCCAAGTGGCGAGAGGATATTATGCATTCTGGCAAAGATTCTTCAAAGAAGTCCCCCCGTGTTCACGGATATCACCTCCCTATCAGATGCATTTGAAAAAATACGAACACAAATAGATAAAAACTCCGATGAGATCCTACAGAAACTCCTAAAGATCACTCCTGAAGAGGCAACCAAAGAATCTTATGAGAGGGCAATAAGAGATATCCACGATATTATCATCTCTGAAATGTCTCAATTCTTAGATGAGCTCATAGAAGCCGCAGAAAACAACTACATGCGTCCAGAAGAGGTCAAAGAGGAAATTCTCAATATTCTAATTCCTGAGATAGTAAAACTTCAGGCCCAAATGAATGAATCAAACACAAAGCTATGGGAAAAAGCGTTAAACAAAGATACTCTGACTGAGGAAGAGATTAAACAATTCGAAACCCTTGACAAATTCTTATTCCTCGAATCAAACATCCTCAGGATAATGGCAGAGAACAGGGATCTTAAAACCATGGAGGAACTAATTGGATACTCCCTCCTCTTGCTTCTGAGAGTCCTAAAGCTTGTTGAGGAAAAAAGAGACATAGCCAAACTTGAAAAAGACTTTAAAATCGTTGCAGAGAAAATAAAGTCCCTAAATCCTGAACCAAGAGCAATAGATGACTACTTCATTGACGAACTCCTAGAAGAGTGATTCCCTAACCCAAGGAGGACAAAACATGTTCGAACAGGGTGAAATATGGACGGCACCATTTCCCTACTATGAACTCCAGAATAACACGGCATACAAAAGACAGTTCGTTTTAAAAGACAAAATACGGCCCGTCATAATAGTCTCAGAGAGTAACTTCAATTCAGACAAGTTAGATGTCATAGTCTGCCAAGTCTCCCGACACAAAGACTATCGGATACTAACCCTACGTCCGGAACTCAAAAAGAGATTGATAATAATCTCAAACTCCAACCTAATACCCGGGACAGGAAACCTAAGAAACATAAGTATCATCAAGCCATTTAAATTATTCACCCTTCCCAAAGACCTCGTTCTAAATGGAAAACTGATCGGAAAACTCGACCAGCAAACACTCCAACAACTATTAAACAACATCCACAGCCTCTTTTAGCTCCTTGTCCCTAAGGGTAAACCTTACGAGGAATCTAACCATAAGAACAGTCTGCAAAATCATCACAGCCGAGGTGATCCCATGAAAGAAACCAAAGAACCACTAGCGAAGTTTCACGCGAAACTTGATCCAAAGGTAGGGTCCTGAAAAAGCTCCTAGCCCTCGGTATGGTTTACGAGGATCGTGGGATGTACAAACTCTCCGAGCGCTTCTCAGAGCGTATGGAAAACCTAGCCAAGATGTGGAAGTTTGAGATCGGCAAAGTCGCTGAACTGTGGTGAAGACCATGACCACAGTCCTAATAACTAACCAGGAGCCGCTTCATCGAGGAGGCGGTTATCATGAGGCTTTCGCATGAGAACTTGCTTTCTGGAGAAGTGAGGACGATTCTGGCGGGCCGGGCGGGATTCGAACCCGCGGCCACGGGGTTAAAAGCCCCGCGCTCTAACCAGGCTGAGCTACCGGCCCATTCCAAGGGGATACATGTGGGGAGATTTTATAAGCTTTGCCCCGTCCGTCGGCCCCATTAAAGGAAAAAATTTATAAATCCCCTCCTTCATCTATCAGCGGGTACAGCCCCGTGGTGTAGCGGCCAAGCATCGGGGACTCTGGATCCCTGGACCGGGGTTCGAATCCCCGCGGGGCTACCATTTAAACCCCGTCTTCGCTTTTCGAACCTCATGTTATACCTCGTATTGTAATCCTCACTATAATGGTTTCTTTATGTCTGTGGGATTTTTCTGTGTGTTCCATCTTCAGGTCTTTAACTCATGGAATTTTCTTACATTATTTTTAGGATATTGGAAAAACTCCAAGTCCTGTTTAAGAACCCCCGTTATGAAACGCTCTCATACTATCGCTTTTGTGGCTTATCTGCTTGATAAGACCCGTTTTTTGGATATCATAATTTGAGCGTTGTGATCGGTGAATAAAACTTTTTAGGAACTCTTAAATAAGATGGCGTCCAACTCTAATCAACATCCGGGTGTTACACACCGCGGGCTTAATGTGGGGTGATGGCATGAACGGTTCAGTGGACTTGGAGAGTGAAATCAGAGGCATGCTCCGCGCCCATGGGGAACTTAGCGTTGCGTTCATAACGAGGTTCCTCCATGAGAGGGGCCTGGACTGCACGAGGCAGGGGGTAGAAAGGGTTCTCAGGCGACTCGTTAGAAAGGGTGTGGTCGAGGCTTTCTACACAAACGGAAATCAAAGGAAGCACTACAGGTTAAGGTGAAAAACGTGGGGACCTCTTCGGTCATACTAGGAAACAGCAGGAGGATGCTGATGATAGAGTTCCTCCAGAACAGGGAGGGGCGAGCGGAGCTCAGGGAAGTGGTTGACTTCATTGCAGAGAAGGAAGGCGCGACCGACAGGAAGCACAGGAAGAGCGTTTACGTGAGCCTCGTCCAGACCCATATCCCGCGACTCCAGAGGGAGGGGGTTATCTCCTTCGATAGGGGCACCGTCACACTACTGAGGATACCCGACGACGTGACCGTCTATATGGAGGTCGTGAAGAGGAATGACATAAGCTGGAGTGCCTTCTACACGGGTACCTCGCTCATCTTTCTCCTCACAGGTTTTTACCTCGGAAACGTCCACCTTATCTTCGCGTCACTCGTGTACCTCATTATCAGTTTTGTGCACCACCGGCGGGTTAGGCGGCTGGTGTGAGTTTTTCAGAGCTTCTTCAGGTAAGCGAGGCCTTTTACTGGGAGTAACGTAACGTTACCCCACCGGTAACCCGGAATTTACTATATACCTTTGAGGCTAAGTTTGATGTGGAGCAACCTTAGGGGGTTGCCCGCCTAAGGGGCACTGCTGTGATGCAGGGCCAAAGCTGTGTGTGTTCGTGGCACCGAGGGGTTCTAAAACCCCCGCACCCAGGTTTGATCTGGTCCACGGTGCCTCCAAACGGAGGCGAAAAAATTGAGAAAGAATCTTGCTTTGGGAATTTTTGGCCTGCTGGTGGCCTTTGGTCTCGTTTTGGGAGCCGGAGCCAACTTCAGGGATTACAACGCAGACAGGAGCGTCCACTGGAATATCGTGAGTGACGACAACGAGCTTATTGACCTCACCCCGATCCAGCCCTACGCGTACATAAACAATGGCGGCGTCCTCGTCGTTGATATAAGCCCGAACAATCCGAACTGGCCGGGCTACGGAAACGGACTCAGCCCGAACTCAGAGTACAACTTCGATGAGGTCTTCCAGGTAAGCAACCACCTCTGGGAGAACAACATGTCAATTGTTGTCAGGATAACCAACGCCAACACCGCGATCCAGTTCTACGGTGCAGACATGAACGTACACGACAGTGCAAACGGCACAGTTGTTTACGCCAGTGACATGGCGAAGAACGACGTCTGCTTCATCGTGAACAACGGCGACGCAGTTAAGGTTGGAATGGACTTTACGGTTGGAAACGACGCTACAAACACCACTCAGAGCAGTACCATCCACATACAGGCCTACAGACTCGGCACCGAGCCGTCGGAGCTTGTTGGAAAGTGCGGACAGGGGAACAACTGAAGGAGGAATGAAGCATGAATAAACTACTTGGATTGGCCGTACTTATGATTGGAATGCTCCTAGCGGTTGGAGCGGGTGCGAACTTCCGCTACTACTCAGCGGACAGATCTGCATCATTCCAAGTCGTCTCGGACGACAACGAACTTATTGACCTTACTGCACTTCAGCCCTACGTGACCTACGACGCTGGAAAGCTCTACGTCGACATAAGCCAGTACAACCCCAACCACCCTGAGGGCGGCGGAAACGGCATGAGCCCGAACACGACCTACGTCTTTGAAGAAATGTTCCAGGTAAGCAACCACCTCTGGGAGAACAACCAGACCAACTACCCGATCTGCGTCAAGATAAAGAGCGACCACGACAACGTACTGCTCTTTGCAGGGAACTACACCAGCCCGATAGCGGGTCCAGGTGACAACATAGAGTTCACAGTCGAGCACGGCAACCCAGTCCCCATAGGCATGATCTTCGACAACACCAACGCTACCGAGGGCATGGATCAGTTTCAGATGAGCTTTGAGGCACACGCAGGTGCATGCGGGCCGTGATTTCAGTCTGAGGCTTTTGCCTCCCACATTAACTTTGTGAATTGAATCGGTTTTCATAGCTCTCATACGCTCTAATCCGACGGCTCGTGCCGCGCTGTAAGGAAGGGATATCCATGAAAGGATTGGTAAAAAACATTACGATAACCTTATTGCTCATGTTCCTGACCGCCTCAGTGGCGGGTTTTCTGCTCGACAGGCCTATTCTGATTTCCTACGCATACTCCGAGAGCATGACGCCTACAATAAACAAGGGCGACCTCTTTTTCATAAACCCGCTCTCAAGGACCGGAGACGTTGGGGACATCATAGTATTCCACAGGCGCGACGGCTGGACCGTCCACAGGATATTTGCGGTTTCTGAGAACGGTTACCTGACGAAGGGAGACAACAACGTGGCCACAGACCAGCAGGATGGGATCTACCCCCCCGTCAAACCCTCCGATGTCGCCGGAAAGGTGATAACCCTCTCTGGCCATCCACTAGTCATAAGGGGAGGGGGAGCGTTCATAGAGTCAATGAGGAAGCGCCTGACGAGCGTCTATGCCGTAGTCATTTTCCTCATCCTCGGTGCCTTCCTGACGTTCTCCGGAGGGGGGAAGAAAAGAAGCCACTCGAAGAGAAGGAAGTTCATCCGCGTTAGGGCGAGAACCCTCTACGCCGTTCTGTCCGTCGGAATCATTGCCGGCTTTATCTTCGTTACCGTGGCGTCGTGGGGCACCCTCGCGTTCACTTACTCCTCAACCCTTGCCGGCGGTCAGAAAGAGGGCTGGTACCTCCCAGGGAGTTCCTTCGAGAGAAACCTTACTGTAAAGAACAGCGCGGTATATCCATTCTACTACTTCGTCGGGGAGAAAGGGGAAGGGGCGGAAATCACAAACGCAAGGGCATTCAAGCTAGGCGGCGGTTCCTTCCACAACGTAACGGTGGACGTCAAGGTCCCAGCCGATACGAGGATCTACCGTGTGGAGGTGGCGGTTCGCTCCTATCCAGCCATACTGCCGGGGAACCTTGTGGCGGCACTCTACGGGGCGAATCCTTACCTTCCTTTGGTCGCTTACTCGGCCGAGCTGGCCCTAGTTCTCCTAGCCTTTTACCGACTGGCTGACATAGCGGACGGCGATGTTCTTAGAATACGAACCAGGAGGAGAAGCCTCCTGAGCAAACTCATGGGGGATGGTTGATATGAGGACACTTTTCCTGGCTTTGGCGTTCATCCTTGGTCTCCTCCTGGTGGTGGGATCGAGCGGGAACTTCCAGGGCTACAGCTCGGTCAGGGACGTTTCGGTGGACATCGTGCCGCACGACCAGGAGTACGTTGGGTTCAGGTGTAACGATGGTTATGCGGCGGTCGTTACGGTGGGCCAGAACTCCACCGAGAACTTCGGTGCACTGACGGTCATGAACTACCTGCCCGGAAACCATGAGGTAGCTGTGGCAGTTGAGCCGGATTACTCGTTGCTTCCCACAGGATTGGACGTTGAGGTTGAGACTGAAAATGGGGGTTCGGCCGTTCTCTCACCTGGAGAGGAGCGTACTCTGATTGGAAGGGTTACCGCAGGGAACGTAAGTCCCGGGACGTACATAATCCCGCTTGGCCTCTACGCCAGCTGGGACGGCGGCTCGGCATCGCTCTCACCCTGTCCGATTAAGGTCATTGTGAGGGGCGATCCGAAGATAGAGAAGACCCTCATCTTCGGAAACGCGACCGTTGAAAGGGGGGCGAGGGGTCCATGGACTTTCAGGATAACCGTTACGAATCCCACCTCCGAGCCGCTTGAGCTTACGGTGACCGACTTCATTTCCACCGACTTCCGGATCGTCCCCTGTGGGATTAGGGCAAGTTCAGGCTCCTATTTCCTCGCACCCTCTGGCTGCGGTTGCAGGAGGGGAACCAGACTGGTCTGGTACGTTAGGGTTCCGGCAGGGGGAAGCGAGCACATCGACGTTACGGTGCGGGCCGGACACTGCGGGCTTTCGTGTGGAACCCACACCCTCAACTCCGGTGCGAGGATTGAGGGGTATGGGATAGTGAGCAACGGCCTGAATGTGAGGGCCGTTTGCAATGGAACTAGTTTTTCGGAGGAGGATGATTCATGATAAATTTCAGGATTGAACGGAGCAGGGCGATTACCATTGCACTCGTCGCTTTTATAAGTCTGGCAGTTCTTTTTGGCGGTTATTCGGCCGCGGCTTACCTAAAGAGTCCTACAACGACGGAGGTTTCTTACAGGACACTCTACGTTGAGAGGGGAAGTCTGAGTCATATGGGATTCTTCTCGAACGAGACGGTCTACAGAAACGGGACGCCGCTTGGATACTACCCGGAGAAGATAACCCGCGAGATAAGGGGTGCCTATGACTACTCCACAAGCCCCCCTGAAAGAGGAACCTACAGCGCGGTGCTGAGGGCTGACTACTACGTTACCGCCAACAAGAAGCGCATATCCCTGAAGAACACGACGATAAAGCGCTGGGAAGGGGACTTTTCAGGCTCGTTCTCGATTCCGGTTAACTTCAATATGACCAAACTCACCGGCGCCCTTGCTGATCTTCGCGAGGGAACGGGCCTTTATCGAGCGGCCTCGGATGTCTACCTGATCGTCAACGTCAGCGTTCCCGGAAGGAAAACCTTCACCCAGAGGATAAATCTCATCAGGAACACCGCTGGAATGTTGGCCCTTGAAGGATCATTGAAGTCCTACAAGAAGGTCGGTAGAACTGTCAACACGACGGTAAACACCTTCAGTTTCTTGGGAAAGAACGTTCCAGTCTCGACCGGGAGGACGGTCTTTCCGGCTATGGCCTTTGCCTTTGCCCTTCCACCGCTGGGCTTTACTTACACAAGGCGGGAGAGGAAGCCGAAGGATGAGCTTAAGGGCCTGAGGAAGTTCGTGGTTGCGGGAACCCCGAGTGGAGTTCCGGATGACCCGATCGAGCTTGACTCCGTTGAAGACCTTGAGAGGGTCTTTGACCTCGTTGACAAGCCGATAGTGCACCGCGTTGAGAACGGGGAGGACGTTTACTCGATAACCGACGGTGAGGTGGTTTACGAGTACCGGGCTGGAAACAACGGCGCCAGCTGATTGCTTTTCTCCCCCTCCCGACCAAAACTTTAAAAGCACTATCTGAAAGCCTAACTGTAGAGTTGGTGAGAGGTGATTAGAAATGAACCCATTCCATGACATAGAACCCGGACCGAACGCTCCGGAGGTTGTCAACGCCGTTATAGAGATCCCTAAGGGGAGCAGGAACAAGTACGAGCTTGACAAGAAACACGGCCTCATAAAGCTTGATAGGGTGCTCTACAGTCCGTTCTTCTACCCGGTTGACTACGGGCTCATCCCGCAGACATACTACGATGACGGCGACCCCTTTGACATCATGGTAATAATGCGTGAGCCGGTTTACCCGCTCACCCTCATCGAGTCCAGGCCGATAGGCATAATGAAGATGAACGACAGTGGCGACAAGGACTGGAAGGTCTTGGCCGTTCCGGCTGATGACCCCTACTTCAAGGACTGGGAGGACATCGACGATGTCCCAAAGGCCTTCCTCGACGAGATAGCCCACTTCTTCCAGAGGTACAAGGAACTCCAGGGCAAAACAACCAAGGTCGAGGGCTGGGGCAACGCCGAAGAGGCCAAGAAGGAAATCCTCCGCGCCATAGAGCTTTACAAAGAGAAGTTTGGGAAGAAGGAATGACCTCTTCTCCCTTCTTACCTTTGGGAGGTTGAGGCATGTACAAGCTCCTAACGATTAAGGACGTCGTCAGGATTCCGCCCAGGATGTTCACAATGGATCCGAAGGAGGCCGCCAAGGCAGTGCTCCGCGAGGCCTACGAGGGTATCTACGACCGTGACGAGGGCGTAGTTTTGGCCGTTATGGACGTCAGGGAGGTCGGCCAGGGCGTTATCGTTCCCGGAGACGGTGCCACCTACCACGAGGTGATCTTTGATATCATCGTCTGGAAGCCGGAGATGCACGAGGTCTTTGAGGGTGAGGTAATAGACGTTGCCCCATATGGAGCGTTCATCAGAATTGGCCCGATGGATGGCTTAGTTCACATCAGCCAGCTCATGGACGACTACGTTGTCTTTGATGAAAAGAACAAGCAGTTCATAGGCAAGGAGACCAACAGAACCCTCAAACTCGGCGACTACGTCAGGGCTAGGGTCATAGCGGTCAGCGTCAAGAGCCGTGTCATAAGGGAGAACAAGGTCGGCCTCACCATGCGCCAGCCAGGTCTCGGAAAGAGGGACTGGATAGAGAGGGAGAAGCGCAAGGAGAAGGAGGCGTGATCCATGGCCAAGGAGCGTGCCTGCAGGCACTGCCACTACATCACCACGGAAGACTGCTGTCCGATATGCGGTAGCAGGGACCTCAGCGACGAGTGGTTCGACCTGGTTATAATCACCGACCCCGAGAAGAGCATGATAGCCAAGAAGCTGGGGGTTAAAGTTCCCGGCAAATACGCGGTAAGGGTTAGATGATGAGGTTCGTGCTCACCCCAGAGCTTCGCGCTGCCCTGAAGGAACCAATGGGTGAGATTATACGGGGCGAGATTCCGGAGCCTTACCTCAAGATAATGGACGAACTGAAGCGCGCCCCGTTCTTAGTAACTGTCGGTGATGTAGTTACTGAGAACGTCCTCCGGCTCGGTATCAAGCCGAGTATGGCCATCTACGACCACAGAACGGAGAGACGGGACTACACTCCCAATATCGAGACTGATGCGGTTCTCATGACTGTCCAAAATCCCCCAGGGACGATAACGAAAGCTTTATTAAACGCAATCAGAAAGGGCTTTGGGCTGGCCGGACGTGGGAGGCGCGTTTACCTAAGCGTGAGCGGTGAGGAAGACCTAGCCGCGATTCCGGCAGTCCTCTACGCCCCCGTTGGCTCGGTAGTACTCTACGGCCAGCCCGACGAGGGGGTAGTGCTTATAAGGGTAACACCCGAATGCAAGCTCAGATGCGGGAAGCTCATGTCCAAGATGGAGGTGGTTCACGATGGAGATTAAGGTTACCGAAATGAAGGAGAACAAGCTCCTCAGAAGGAAAGAGATACACTTTGACGTCCTTCACGAGGGCGAGCCTACCCCGAGCAGGGAAGCGGTGAAGGGCAAGCTCGTCGCCATGCTAGACCTCGACCCCGAGACCGTTGTTGTCCAGTACATCCGGAGCTACTTCGGAAGCCACGTCAGCAAGGGCTACGCGAAGGCCTACGAGAGCAAGGAAAGGCTCCAGTATATCGAACCCGATTACGTTCTCCTTAGGAACGGGTTCATCCAGAAAGAGGAGGAGTGAGGTGGTCTGAATGGCGAAGGGCAAGAAGAAGACCAGTCAGAAGTGGAAGCTCTACGAGGTTAAGGGTAGGAAGATCGTCAGGAAGAACAAGTTCTGCCCGCGCTGCGGGCCTGGAGTCTTCATGGCCGAGCACAAGGACCGCTGGAGCTGCGGCCGCTGTGGCTACACCGAGTGGAAGAGGAAGTGACTTCCTTTTCCCCCTACACGCTTTTCTACTCCTTCCGGTGTTTCATATGCCCCTTTACTACGGCCTGAACATCAAACTTCATCCTCAGGTGTACGAGCCTGCCGAGGACACCTTCCTCCTCGCTGAGAATCTAACGGTTAGAGAGGGTGACCTCGCCCTCGACATGGGAACCGGGACGGGTTTGATAGCCCTCTTGATGGCGAGGAAAGCTCAGTTCGTCCTCGGCGTTGATGTAAACCCTTTAGCAATTGAACTGGCCAAAGAAAACGCCCGGCTGAACGGTATCAAAAACGTTGAGTTCTGCGTGAGCAACCTCTTTGAGCGGGTTGGCGGAAAGTTTGACGTCATAACCTTCAACGCTCCCTACCTGCCCGGTGAGCCAGAGGAACCGATAGACTTGGCCCTCATCGGTGGGAAAACCGGACGGGAAGTTCTCGATAAGTTTATCGGGAAGTTGCCCCATTACCTTAAGCCCGGTGGAACCGTCCAGATAGTCCAGAGTTCGATAACCGGTGTGGAAGAAACCCTAGAGGGGCTGGAAAAAGCTGGATTGACCACTAAGGTCACCACTAAGATGCACGTCTTCTTTGAGGACATCGTTCTTATAAATGCTCAGGCTAAGTGGTAGCGCCTGATCTCGAGGATGAGTTTAACCCTCGGTTTTTCGGTCCTCTCCTCTGGTTCCTCGAGTGGTCCCATTTCAGCGGCCTTTTCCTTGAGTGGGAGTTCAGGTTTTATTCTCTCGAACATGATGACTGACACGGCTCAGACCTTTTAAACCTTTCGGGGATTGCCGAACTGAGTTTCGACGGTAAATGACCGTTCCACAAAACCGGCCCATCACATTTTTAAAAGGCTCGTCCAAAGCCAGCCCAGAGAGGGATTAGGTGAGACTAATGGCGATAACGTTCGTATCCAACCCCAACATGCCTGAGGAAATAACCGAACTCTTTAAGAAGCAGCACTACGCTTTAGTGGGCAGGCACAGCTCGGTGAAGCTCTGCCACTGGCTCAAGGAGAGCCTGAAGCACGACCGTTTCTGCTACAAGCAGAAGTTCTACGGCATAGCGAGCCACCGCTGTTTGCAGATGACGCCGGTTACCGCCTGGTGCACCCACAACTGCATATTCTGCTGGCGCCCGATGGAGGGCTTCCTGGGGACGGAACTTCCCCAGCCATGGGACGACCCTGCATTCATAGTTGAGGAGAGCATCAAGGCCCAGAGAAAGCTCCTCGTCGGCTACAAGGGCATGCCCGGCATAAACATGAAGAAGTTTGAGGAGGCGTGGAACCCGAGGCATGCTGCCATAAGTCTCTCCGGCGAGCCTATGCTCTACCCCTACATGGGCGACCTCGTTGAGGAGTTCCACAAGAGGGGTTTTACTACCTTCATAGTCACCAACGGAACCGTTCCTAAGAGACTCGAGGAGATGAAGCGCGAGGACAAACTCCCGACCCAGCTCTACGTCTCGCTGACCGCCCCTGACACCGAGACCTATAACCGCGTCAACGTCCCGATGATTCCGGACGGCTGGGAGGGGATAAAGGGAACCCTCAAACTAATGAACGGCCTGCCGACTAGGACAGTGGTGAGGATAACCCTCGTCAAGGGCGAGAACATGAACAATCCAGATGGCTACGCGAAGCTAATCAAAATAGCGAACCCGATGTTCGTGGAAGCGAAGGCTTACATGTTCGTCGGCTTCTCCCGGAACAGGCTTACCATCAACAACATGCCGCGCCACGAGGAGATCAGGGCCTTCGCGGAGGAGCTTGTGAAGCGCCTGCCGGGCTATCACATCGAGGATGAGTACGGGCCGAGCAGGGTTGTACTCATAATGCGCGACGACGTTGACCCAAGCGGCCGCGGCACGGAAGGGCGCTTCGTAAAGCTCTGACGATCTCTCCTTTTCCCCTGTGGAAAAGTTTATTTATTTTCATGGTCTAAGGTGCTTAGGTGTGATGAAATGGGTAGGAGAATAATCCCGTTACTCCTGATTATCCTGGTTTTAATCCCGTACGCGAGTGCGGCCAGCGTTATCGATGAGTCCCAGCCATTCCTCAATCCCGCGATTGACTACACGAACGAGGTTCCCCAGGAGGCTCTCCTGCTTGCGGCGTTAGCATCGACTGTTGGGAAGACTGTGAACACCAGTGTCGCCGCTGCCACCGTTCTTGATGCGGTTAACACACTCGAGAGCTGGCAGAATCCGGACGGCGGCTGGGGCTATTACAGAGGGAGCATCAGCACCCCACAGGATACTGCCTTGGCCATAATAGGTCTGACCACCGCAAAGCCGGTTGTGGAGAAGTACGCCGGTGAATCTGCCTTCAATGCCCTCGACACCAGTCTCCGCGACGGTAGGGCTTACCTCCTTGGCTCCTTCGAGGGAAAGGGATGGGGCTACATCAAAGATTCGCCCATTGAGTTCTACCCGACGGTTCTCTCGCTCTGGGCGCTTGGTGAGCTTGGTCTCAACATCAACAACAGCCTGGTCGTTGACTCCGCCTCCGACTACGTTGCCAACTTCACCGACTTAAGCCCCGACTACCTTGCCCTCAGGCTCATCGCCTTTAAAGCAATCGGTCACAAGCCCGTTGAAGGGGATCTCCAGAGATGTAGTGAACTCTTAGGTAGCGGCAACCTGAGCGGGCTTGAGCGGGCCATGCTGACCTACGCCCTGGTTCTCTACGAACCCTTTGGCTTTGACACAGCCAAGGCCCTCACCGTTCTTGAGGAAGAAGGCCAGCACAACGGCACTTACTTCATTCTCAGCGGCAGCGGTGCCTTCCTCAACGTTGATTCCTTAACCCCGACAGCCTATGCGGTTATGGCTTTCTCCCTGCTCGCCGACGAGCTTTCCAAGGGAACTTTTACCAGTCCAAAGTCAGTTCTCTGCTCTGAGCTTATAAAGAGTCAAAACCCGGACGGTGGCTGGGGAATCTATGCTGGAGGTGCCTCCTCCGCTAAAGCCACCTATTACGCGGTTGAGGCCCTCCACTACTGCACACCATTACCGGAGGGTGTTAAAAAAGGAATCGCTTGGGCGAGGGAGCACCTGGAGTCCGCGGAAGACAACGCCCTCAGGGCAGGAACCATAACCGAGGACTACTACTACACGGTCCTCACCCTCGCGAGGTTTGGGAACCTCAGCGACTCGGAGAGGGTTGAACTCATCAACTTCACCCGGTCCCTTGAGTACGCCCCCGGACAGTGGAGGGGCCTCTTCTCAATCCCCCAGCCCTACGAGACGGCAATGGGCCTCTCCCTACTTCAGGCCCTGGGAGACCGCTCAAGCCGTGACGTTACCGCTGGAAAGAAGTGGCTGCTCTCCCTCACTAAGGGGGGCTGGGGCATCATCCTAAACCCCCTCTTTGGTGTAATGACCGCCGAGAACGTTCCCACTACCGTTATGGTCCTTGAAGCGCTCTCAAACGTCTCCACGCCGGAGGAGCTGAAGCCCCACCTTGACTGGCTCCTCTCCCAGAGACTTCCGGACGGTGCCTGGGGCTACTTCAGGGAGAGCACCAACATGCTCGGTCAGGTTTTCACTGGAACTCCATCGGTTGAATACACCGCCAGGGCCGCGTTCCTCTTGGAGAGTTTTGGTTACAATGTGATGCCCTCCGTGATCAACTGGACCCTGAAAAACCTTAATCTAACTACGACGACCGTTGACAAGGCACTCGCCCTCGAACTCATACGGAACGTTAAAATAATCCCTGAGGTTTCGATCTACGAGGTCATCAACGCCCTCTCAAGTGGGGTGTGGGAGGTCAACTATCTCGAACCCTACGCAAACGTTGCATCCGTGATTGGAGATGCAGTCTCGGCCGTTGGTGCCACCGTTGAACTCAAGGAAGGCTCGCTGGACTTTGAGGAGGGCAACCACATCGTGCTAGCCCCCTTTGGTTCGTTCAACGTTTCAAACTACAACAGTGGGCTTTCGGTGGTTCTCAGCGGCAACCAGGTCATTATCAACGGGAGGGCATACCCCGAAACCACCACGATCCTCATAGCTCCCGGAAGGACGCAGAACGGCTACGTACTGGCGGTTCTCTTCGATCCGAAGAACATCGGGGCTGTGGAGACCATATTCAGCTCGGGGATGTTCAAATACCTCCATGGGAATTACCTCATCCTTCGGGCCAGCGACATCAATGGGGACGGAAAGATAGAGCCAAACGAGATAATCCCCTTAGTGGCGGGGTGAGCGGAAGGTGAGGGCTTTAATCATCGGGGTCGGCCAGTGTGGAACCAAGATCGCCGACCTCTTTTCCCTCGTCGATTTTGAAGCCTTGGCTATAAACACCTCACTGGGCGATCTAGACTACCTCAAGCACGTCCCCCAGGAAAGGAGAATCCTAATAGGTGAGGGCATCACCGGTGGAAAGGGCGTCAACGCGAATCCCATACTTGGAAGAGAAGCGATGAAGCGCGATTTACCGATGGTAATGCGCAAGATAAACTCCATCATCGGCTACGAAGACGTTGACATCTTCTTCCTGACCTTCGGCTTCGGCGGCGGAACCGGGGCTGGTGGAACGCCTCCCCTGGCCGAGGCACTGAAGGAGGAGTACCCCGACTCCCTCGTTGTCGCGATAGGCGCCCTCCCACTGAAGGAGGAGGGCATAAGACCCACCATAAACGCGGCCATAACGATAGACAAGCTTTCCAAGATAGCGGATTCGATAATAGCCATCGACAACAACAAGCTCAAGGAGGGAAACGACGACATCAGCAGGGCCTACGAGCGCATTAACTACACGATAGTAGAGAGGATAGCATCACTCCTCGCTCTAGTCGACGTCCCTGGCGAGCAGACGCTCGATGCCAGCGATTTAAAGTTTGTCCTCAAGGCCCTCGGGAGCTTCGCCACAGTAGGCTACGCCAAGGCTGACGCCGGAAAGGTTAAGAGCCTGTCGAGGCTTATACTGAAGTCCTTCGAGAGCGAGGGGCTTTATCTTGAGGCGAACATAGAATCGGCACTCTACGGCCTCGTCGCGGTTCACGGTCCCCCCGAGGTTCTCAAGGCGGGTGACATCTTTGAAGCCCTTGACTACCTCACCGGTAAGATACGGGGCAAGCAGATATTCCGCGGCTTCTACCCAGATCCCCGCGAGAGAGAGGTGGAAGTTGTAACGCTCCTCAGCGGAATCTACGACAGCAAGAGCATCGAGGACATTGTAATCACCGCGAAGAATTACGCCCGTTCCTTTATGGAGGCAAAGGAAGAGGCTGAGACTAAGAAGAGGGAACTTCTCAGCGGTCTGCCGGATTTCGACGACGTCTATCCTGTGGAGGGAGGGAAATGACCGAACCGGTTAAGGACTCGGTGGAAGTGGCCCTTGAGCTTGACGAGAGGGAGGTCTACTCTCACATCGCCCACGAAAGCGCCGAGGACATAACCAGGATAATCTCCTCCCTTGACGCAGAACGTGCGAGACTCCACGGCGAGGTAATCTACTACAGGGACGACTGGGACGACCTTATACGTGAGCGGATAGCCAAGGGAAAGCGGCATACTGCCTTTGACTTCTATAACCCTGCCCTTCTTGACATCTGGGAAGCAAAGGTGAAGGAGGGCAAGAGGGTGAAAAACCTTGAGAGGGCAGGCTACACTGGAATAACCCTTGTCCTTCTCCTGAGTACACTGGCTTCCTGGTTCACCTCGGAGCCTTACTTTCTCCTTGGACTCTCACTTCTCCCCTTAGTCATCGTCATCCGCGACCTCTCACGGGAGCGCTTGGACCTCGTATACTACGAGCTTACACAGTTCTTCATCGATGAGCTTGCAAGCCTCGTTGGGGACCACGGCCTTGACCCTGATAGGTACAAGTTCAAAGTATTCAGCGGCGACTACTTCTCCATGGAGACGCGCAGAACCCCATCCGGGATTTTCGCCGTTGTCAAATCTTCTGGTTCCAAAGGACAAGCATTAAATAGAGGTTCGGTGTAATACACGTGGGAGTGAGAGAATGCGGTCGTCTAAGCGAGGTCAGGTGACCCTTGAGTTCCTGTTCATCTTTGGTTTGCTCACGATACTGCTACTCTACTCAGTGAAGACCACCACGTTCAGCCAAGGTAGCCCCTCTGTTGAGGACCTCAGGATGCAGGTGGCGATTGAGGAGAAGGGGCTCGCCGATACCATCTCCAACACGATAAGCCAGGTCTATGCCCAGGGACCCGGTTCAAAGGCCACCTCCTATGTCCACCTCGTTTACCTCCGCAATGTAGAATACCTCAAAAAAGCCTGGCCCGTCCAAACCCCTAAGGTGTTCATAACCTACGGCCACCTTCCAGGTGCCTCAGCAGTCAATGGAACTTACGTTCTTGTGATAAACGGAACTGGAACTACTGCGGCCGTGGTCAGCGGGGGCGACAAGAACGTTTTCCTCAGCCCCTCCATGTTCCAGAAAGACTTCGTCTTGAACATCTCCGTGTGGAACCCCCATGCGGACGTCACGCTTGATATCGTTGGCAGTCCGTCCACGTATCACGGTCTTGCCATTGATCCTGCCACCCTGCCGGCGTCCCTCCGCATCGTGGTGGAGTGGAACCCGGACATACCAAACGGCTGGACTTACAATTCAACCGCCGGTGAACTTAGGATAAACATCAACCCCGGTGGGTGAGATGAAGCGCGCTCAGCTCAGCATAGACCTACTATTTGCGGTTACCCTGATAAGTTTGACCATCCTCAGTCTGGTTAGTATGTCCGTCCACGAGGCCCAGGGAGCGAGGACGCTCGACACGATGGCCAAGCTCAAGGTCTTCACCATCGATCTGAGGGACACAGTAACAAAGGTTTACTCGACCGGCCAAGGGTTCGCCGTGAGAAAAGACTCCCCCATTCTCCTGGCGGCTGGAGACATCATAAACGTGACCCTCAATGCGTCCTCTGACCAGGTTGAGGTCAGTGCTTTAATAGGCGGTAGGAGATACTTCACGGCACAGAAGCTTCAGGTGCCCCTTGTTTCCGACAGCAACGTTACACTGAGCTCATCCAATGAAATTATGTGGGTTGTCGCCGCTTACAATGAAACGGTAGGGATGGTAGATGTCAGGGTTAAACAACATCCGTAAGGGCCAGACTGCAGTTGAGATGCTCTTCATCCTTGGGGTTATCCTAGCGGGGATAGTGGTGGTTGTTCCGGTCTACACCCAGCAGAGCTCGGACTCCGTTACGCTGACTGCCATTAGGGACGCCTCCTCACAGGCCGCTGCATATATAAACATGGGGGTTGTATCCAGTGATACTTCATACGCCCCGTTAAATGAGGTTATAAACAATTACACCGGCTATTCAAACGTTGGCTTCAGGTTCGTTGGCCTTGAAGTCCTTTCGGAGAACTCCACATCACTAGTGGTGGCAGTCAAGTTTGAGCACGACCTTCCCCCCAACTCCACGAGGGATGGGAAAATTGCCCTTGCCATTGGAGAGTTCCTTAAGGGCTACCTCGGTGGCATACACGGTTTTACCCTCCGCAACGGACATCTCTACACTGATAACAGGCTCCTGAAGTTCAACGTTACGGTAGGTGAGACATGGGAGGTGGTATCGTGAGACGCGGTCAGCTTCTCTCCATGGACGCCCTCGTGTCCCTTGTCCTTGTGATAATGATCCTTGGAACCGTTTCGGCAACGTCAGAGAGCCTGCGTAGCGGCATAACGTCGATGATAGGTTGGTATGAGAGGGCCAACATAGCGGACAACATGCTTGACGTTCTAACAAAGAGTCCCGGTGTTCCGGAGGACTGGTATACAAACATTAACTCACTCAAAGTCCTCGGACTTAAAAGTAACACATCCATACTGGGTTTAGATTATAACCGGGTTAGGGCTTTGGCCCTTAACTTCAATAACCCTTCCGTTTTAAGTGTATTAAAAAAGATGAGCTTGGGTAAGGACTTTTCCATTGAGTTTTACCTCTCCTCTTTCCAAGTGAGTATTGAGGGGAGCTTTCCGCGGATTTACATACCCAACATTACATTCACAGGCAGGAACGGGAAAGGGGTTCGGTTTGATCTCCAAGGAAGCCCTCAGGGCAACGATTATTTCTCCGTGAGTTACATTAAGATCACGAAAGCAAACGGTAGTGTTTACATAGATGAAAATATAACAGCACTCACAGGAAAAAACGGAAAAAACATCAACATAAGTAAGGGGGACACAATTGAAATCGTCACAGGTTCAACAACGTATCTAACAACCACGGGCGCGGATATCTCTTCGGAGTTATGTAACAAGGACTATTCCAGCGGAAACACCTGTGTGATTGGGCCGCTTCCAAAGAACACAGAGATTATAATTTATGCCAAGAGCTTAATCAGCAACTTTCAGATACAACTGGAAACAAAGGGGGACTGGAGGACTATCCGTTTAACCTCGGGACAGGGGAGCATCGTCGTCACGGTCTTCGCCTATGACAACACCACCCCGAAGGTCTCCACCAACTACACACTCTTCACTAACCTTTGGGAGAAGAAGAGCCCCACCTACTGGTTCGCGGTCATCAATGGGACCCCCACTCAGGACCGGGATCTCGTTGCTGCCTCCATGAACAGTTCTCCATGGGTGGAGTCGGCTGAGAGGGTGATAACGATAAGCCACTTCGATTACAACCTATCCGCAGGACCATCAGCCGTTGATCCTCTGGTTTATGGCATCCTCGTTCAGCCCGTGCCCTTAGGTGCCTACCTCTCGGTCAGCGCTCCGGATACAAAGGGAAACGCCACGTTCGTGGCACTGTCTGGCTCACATCCCATTGGGTTAATGATTTACAGGAACCAAAGGGGAGACCCGCTCAAAGGGGTCTTGGTAGAGAATACGACGGCGGGTGTTGTTGTCAAGCAGTATCCTGGAACAACATCGTCCGTTTCAATTCCCCTTAAGGATATCTTTGGTGAGGAGGGCAACAGGTTTGCGGGCCTGTGGTTCTACTCCCTGGGAGGATGGGATAGGAGTGAGGTTTCCATTTATATTGTGCCGAGTATAAAGTGGGACCTTGAACCGAAGTCTGAGCCTGCCCTTGTAAAACTGATGGTGTGGGATGACCCATGAGGAGGGGGTTCATATTCACACTAGATGCACTGCTTTCGCTTCTGTTGGTCATGATGTTTGTGACCAGCATAGTCGTTATTATGAATAACACTTCCAGAGTTTATTCCACTTACATGCGCTCTCAGTCCCAGCATATTGCATTCGATACCCTTGAAACCCTCAGGACGGTCCCGCTGAACCAGCTCGTGCCTCCGGGGAAGATAAACGAGTGGATTAAAAATGGGGTTATTAACACAACCTATGTAACTCCTGATATGACACCTTTGGACATTGTGGCTACTTACTGGGCTGTCGCTCCTATGTACAATGAGTCCATTCAGTCCAAGTTTAAGAATAATTCCGCGAAGATCCTTGGCTACCTCCTCAACACGACCCTCAAGGGGTATGACTATGAACTAATGATAAACAACTACACAAGCCCGTATCTCAGAAAAGTGGGTTCCAACTACTCAAAGGCCCCTGATGTCTCTTCGGCAACCATCATAATGAGCGGCTACGCCTACAACCAGACCCCTAGGGGCTACATGGCGAGGGCTTATTTGACAAAGCTCGGGAGCAAGGAGAACGTTTACGTGATAAGGGGTGACTATATCTACGCTAGAACGGACTATTCAAGTCAGGCGGTTGATATAAAGTATATAGTCCCCGCCAATGCGATCCCATCGGATGCCTCAATAGAGCACATAACATGGTTCCTGGAACCGGCATGGGTCGGCTCCGAGTACAAGATATACCTAAACGGACAGGAGATATGGAGTGGATACGTGAATGACAACCTTAAAGTCAGTGATAATTCCAGGGTAGAGAATGAGTTGAAGGCAAACTTTCACCCTGGAAAACAGAACGTATTCGAGGTCAGGGTTTACAAAAGAGGGTACGATGGTGGTGAGGACGGTGCTCAGTACATAAAAATCAAATACAGAACCTCCATACCCTCAACCCTAGAATTCCCAAAAGAGTTCCATTTTGAGGATGTAACGGCGAATTACGGGATTGAAATCTGGAAGTATCTGTTCGTTCCGGGCAAGCTGAACTCGCTGAGCATTCAAGTGGCCGTCGGAAACGTCAGTAAGAACACACCGATAACCCTCTCCTTCATGTTCAATCAGAGTGTCACCATAAGCCCTACAAACTGTCAGTACAATACTTCCACGGAAATCAAGACCTGTTACTGGAGCAACTCAACGATATCGTCCACGCTTCAGAACGCCGGCTACAACTATACACAGATTTCGAGCAGGTACACCACAATAGTGGTTAATGCAGGAGGCAGGGACGCATACTACAACCCCAGAATACATCTAATCGGAAAAGACTCCTTTATTAAGGCCGATTATGATACTGGACTTGTTTTAACACCGTACACTATAGATATCACGGAACCGATATCCCTCCCAGACAGTGACTGGACTAGGAACGTGATCATCAACTTCAACGTGCCCTCCGGTGTTACCCCGCTGTGGGTGAAATTCCAGTTTCCCTGGCTGTACTCCACCAACTACGGAGAGCCAGAGCAGGTGATAACCGTTGACAACAGTAAGATCCCAGCCACGGACCTATACCGGCATCCTCCTGATCCATTTATATACGCACTGGCAAGGGTGGGTTATACCGCCAATACATTTGATTATCAATACAAAAGTCTCCCCAACGCAATAGCAAACGGAGCTAACACTCTGCAAATTACCCTAGGCAACGGCTATCAACTACAGCCAAAAAATGGGGATGGTACATTGACATATGTCATCCAGGCCTACGCCGGTTATGGCAACGTCTTCCCCAAGTTCATACGGGACGGTTGCGGGGGGTACAACATAACCTACTACTGGCAGGGTGACTCTAACCCGCACTACATCTTGGCGGGGAATGAACCGTACTGTAATATCAGCGCTACTCAGCTCTTAGAGGGCAGAAAAACCTACGCCGTGGACGACGCCATAGTGCGCCTGTTCAACAATCTCGGGGGGAACGGAACCCAAGCCGATCCGTTACTAGTGGAACTCCCATCGACGGTCACGATTGACTTCGCCTCCATGGGCAACATTCCCGGTCTCTTCCAGCCGATGCAGATAACCCTTAGGGTGTGGAGGGAGCACTGATGAGGAGGGCTTTCCTGATAAACTCCACAGTGATACTCCTTCTGATACCCCTACTTCTGCTCCTGGCCACTTACGAGGATGCATCATCCCAGATAATAAACTCCCAAAGTGAGAGGACACAGGTTGAGAGGACGTTCGATGTCGTGTCCTACCTTGAACTGGATTTCCAGAAGGCTATGGAACTCTCGGGAAAGAGGGCCCTAGTGGCAGTTGTTGACTACGTGGCCACCACAGGGAACTTCATAAACCCCAACTATATGGTCAACAATACGATCAGGGATCTCATCCTGAAGGGTACCACCTACAGTCCCGTAGGGAATAGCCCCGATGTCCAGAGGATAATGAGGAACCAGGATCTGAAAAGCTGGATGTCAAACGTATCGGCCATGCTCAAAAAACAGGGATATATCCTCGAGCCCAGCCCGGCGAAGATAGCCAACAGCATCGAATTAACGGTCTCGCTCTTGGACGCGTTCCACGTTGTGATCAGGGGACGGATACCCAACGTCACCATCCGCGATCTCTCGGGGAACGTCGTCTACACGGGACCGATTCCGCGTAATGGCTACATCTACTCAATAATAAGCATCCAAAACCTTGAAGACCCCATGTACTCTGCTATGACAGGGGGCAGGTATCACCGCTCGGTGAGGGCATGCAACTACGCGTTCCCCGATTTCACCCCACCGTTCACCACGGCCAACGGCTCCGGTATCACAAATTACACCAGGGTGGTGGGCCTCTTTGGAAAGGATCTCCAGTACAACTCAACGTACATCTGGGCCCCAACCGAGGGTTACATGACAAACCTGACGATCAACGACTCACCGGTGACTACGGACAGGATCATATTGAATGACGGTGACATGGGCGTGATGGTCTTCAACAGCACCTCCTCAGGCACCAGCGGAGGGACGGGCGGCTGGTGCTATCCCTCACTTGGGTATAGGGTGAACTTCACGATAAGTGGGGGGAGTCTCACCAACTACGACGGGTACCAGATACCTATAGTGATAACCAACTCGGAGATACTTGGCAAAACGTACTACACCGGGGACAATGCATCAATCAGGATTGTCGAGAAGGGAACATGTACTCAAGTTCCATTTTGGATCGAGTACTGGAGTTCCACAAAAGCCATAGTATGGATACGAGCGACAGCTTCAACGGAATACACTCTGTACTTTGGGGATGCCCCGACCTATGCAACCAGAGGGAACGGAACCAGTGTTTTTGAGTGGTTCCATGGTACAGAGGAGATAATCCAAGATGGCAAAGATAAGTCCTTTGATCTGAGTTCACTGGATTTAAGAGGGAGCATAGCGATAGACTTCCGGGCGAAACCCAGCATACCGAGCACCAACGAGGCCTGGGATAGTGGGATTTATGTTAGCACCACCGACGTAAACGGTAACCCACAGTGGATATACTTCATTGACGACACTAAAAGCTTATCATACTCACTAGCCATATGGGATGTATATTATGTGTGGTGGTGGCCATGGCCATTGCAAGGTCCGGCAACTAATGATGGCGCAAGGGGGGACACGGATTTCCACACCTACGAGGCGATAATAAAGCCCAATATAAACGGGGCGTACGTAAATTTCCTGGATTACGGGGTTGACTACACCGGCTTTCCAACACCGGTAAGGGAAAACTTAGATGGGTACCTACGGCACTACCAGCCTCCCCTGAAATATCTATACCTGGTAAACCTCTACAACGGGAATAAAAATAAAGCCATATTCAAGTGGATATTCATACGAAAGTATATACAGACCCTGCCCACAGTGACGTTTGGGGGAATCGGGGAATATACCCCACCCACTACTACCACCCAAACGGAAACAGCGGCAAGGGTCTATGACCTCCAGCCTTTCATCAACTGCCTTCGGGACAACCGCTACTTCGCGATACCCGGAGGTTGGTCATTCTTTGAGCGTCTGGAGGGGAGTGACCAGAACCACAATGCATACGTTGCACTGGCACACTCAATGCAGGACGCCCTCGGGTACAAGTATGGGAACAGCTACTATCCCATAGGTCTCGTCAGCTTCATGATACCCAACGCAAATTACGATGAGAAACTTCTCAACCTGTTTAACACCTTGGGTATCACCTTGGACAATGAGAGCAGTGTCGACTACTACTTCCTGCCCCACTACTTCAAGAAAGCGCCAAAGGTTCAGGGATACCGGGTCTGGGGAATATCCTACGGTACGTATTCTGGCGGTGATCTCTCGATCATACCATTTTACATAGATGAAAGGACAGCAGAGGAGATATTTGGCATATATGGGTCGAAGGATCTAACGGTGAGGTGAAATCATGCCCATTGAAGACGTTCTGTACGGGATAGGGGAGGCGGTAGACTCAGGTGTTGGGAAGCTCCGGGGGTTGCTCCTCCCGGCACCTTCAGAAAAACCCCCTTCCTTTAGACACCTGAGGCGTTTAATAAGAAGAAACCTTACCGTCCACGAGTTCCTGAGCCTAACATTACAACTTGCGTTTGTGTCCTATCTGATGATAAACCTGATCCTCCTGCTCCTGAGGCTGGATGTGCTCTGGATTCTTCTAATCGCTCCACCGTACTTCCTGTACATTAGGTACATTCTAGTACGGAACAGAAGATTTTTCCTAGAGCCGGATCTGTATAGGGTGTTTTACTACTGGATATCTATAATCTCATTTGCTTCATTCACCGGATACGCGGTAGTACGGGATATCTCAACCACGGTGTACTATTATATTGGGTATCTCACGGCGATACTTGGGGTTGTGGTGGTGTTCAGGTATTATTTCAAGTCCCGCTACGGCCGCGACTACACCTACGGTGTCGTTGAGGAGGTCAAGAACGACCTCGTTAGGGTCTTTGTCCACGATGATATAGCGGCCAACGTTAAGCCCGGCTACTACTGGCTCCCCGCCATTTCCGATGCCGAACCAGGGAGTGTTGTAAAAATATTGGTAGAGGAGAAGGCTCTGAAGAGCGCCCGACCGACGAGGATAATCGAGGTTTATCTTGATCAGTCCTCCCAAAGGGAGACAGAGCCAAAGGCCGCGACGGAGTAAAGGATGAGAAGGTAGATCGAGTGGCATGGTTCAACAAGGTTTGTCTTTACGAATCCCTTCCCATTTTTCTCGATTACTAACATCTCAACGTGATTGCACGGTGCCCTCACTACCACGCTGTTCTTCAAAATTTTTGCTTCCCACTCAAGCCCACGACACGCTTTCTTTACAAGGTGGGTGAACTCCTTCCATTTTTCCACGGAGGTGGAATAGTACAGGGTGTGCCCCAAAGTATCACCATTACAAATACGAAAACAACGGTTATAAAGTTTTCTGATTCTTATAATAAGAAATAGTAAGTAGTAACCCCTTACGCATGCCCCTTAAAGCACCTTGCAAAGCTCCACGAAGTTGCGGTAGACCTCTGCTCCACGCTCCGTGTGGGCAACCTCCGGGTGGAACTGAACGCCGTAGATTGGAAGGCTCTCGTGCTTCATGGCCTCGACCGGACAGGTCTCACTCCTGGCAAGAATCTTGAATCCGGGGGGAAGTTCCTTCACCTCGTCCATGTGGCTCTCCCACACCTTTAACCTCTCGGGGAAGCCTTTGAATATCTCATCCTCGTCGAGGATTTTGACCTCAACGAGGCTGTACTCAGCCTTATTCCCCCGTCCGATCTCTCCGCCGAAGTGCTTTGCTATGAGCTGATGCCCGAGGCAGATTCCCAAAATCGGAACGTTGAACTCGTCGTAGTGCTCCAAGATGGCTTTACAGTTGCCCGTTTTGTTTATGTCTGGCCCGCCGGAGAAGATTATTCCCTCCGGCTTCATCGTCTTGATTTCTTCCAGCGGCGTCGTGTTGGGGATTATCTTTGCCCCGACGCCGAGGTATCTCAAAGTCCTCCAAATCCTGTGGACGTACTGTCCGCCGTTGTCCATAATCACTATCATGGGCCCACCCCCAGGAGTTTGAAAAACTCGTCGGATTCTTCAACCAGATAGAATGCATTTAAATCTAAGGATTTTGCCAGTTCGGCCATTTTTCTGTCGTTGGTTATTAGAACTGCGTTTAGATGAAGGGCTGTTGCGATGAAGTAGATGTCAGAGGCCTTGTGGTGGGTTTGAAACGTCACCTCCTTCAAATCCCTGATTACTAGCTCTTCCGGAATCCAGGTGACTATGGTGCTATAAAAATCCAGGGTTTTCTGGACCCTTTCATAGCCGAAATATCTGGATAGGACCGCCACGAACTCAACCTCTCCAAGACGGGGAGCGTAAAGCTCCGTACCTCCCAACTGGGTGCCTTCAATGATCTTTTCTGCAACCACGGTTCGCTCCGGATAAAAGCTGGAAAATAGATGAAACACGACGGAGGTATCTATAACAGCTCTCATGTCTCCTCCTCCCTGAGGTGCAGAAGGTAATCGGTTGGATCCTCCTTAAAGCGCTCCTTAGTGACTTCCTTTCTCATTTCCCTGGCCAGCTCAAGAAAATCTCCAAGGTAAATCCTCACCCTGAGCTTCTGCCCTTCCTTCAGCTTCAGGGGTTTCAGAGGCTTCAGCACGCCATTTTCATAAACAACCT
This sequence comes from Thermococcus sp., assembly GCF_027023865.1. NCBI lineage: Archaea > Methanobacteriati > Methanobacteriota > Thermococci > Thermococcales > Thermococcaceae > Thermococcus > Thermococcus sp. The sequence goes on from NZ_JALVUC010000020.1 coordinate 26,065, forward strand.
CAATTATCTCTTTCATCCCTGCCACCATATTTTAAAATCTCTTCAAAAATAAATAAATGTTCTCACTCAAACTCTATCGTCGCCGGCGGCTTGTTGGTGATGTCGTAGAGGACCCTTCCAACTTCGGGAATCTCACTCGTTACCCTGAAGGCTATCCTCTGGAGCACTTCGAAGGGAACCGCCATCGCGTTGGCCGTCATGCCGTCGAGACTCTCCACAACTCTGACCGCTACCGTCTCTTTGTAGGCCCTTATGTCGCCCTGGACGCCAACCGTTTTGACGCCGAGGAGGGCGGCGAAGGCCTGCCATGGTTTCAGCCCGGCCCTCTCAATCTCCTCCTCGACTATGGCGTTGGCCTCCCTAACGATGGCGACCTTCTCCGGCGTGACCTCTCCGAGAACCCTAATGGCCAGGCCCGGCCCGGGGAAGGGCATGCGATTGTATATCTTCTCAGGAAGACCGAGCTCCTTGGCGAGCTCCCTCACTTCGTCCTTGTAGAGGTCTCTAAGCGGTTCTATCAGCTTGAGGTTGAGCCTCTCCGGCAGACCACCGACGTTGTGGTGGCTCTTTATCTTTCCCTGACTCTCAATCCAGTCGGGGGCAATCGTCCCCTGGATGAGGAAGTCGGCGTTGATTTCCTTAGCGACCTCCTCAAAGACCTCGATGAAGACCCTTCCGATGGCCTTCCTCTTCTCCTCTGGCTCGGTTACTCCCTTAAGCTCGGCAAAAAAGCGCTCGCTCGCGTCAACGTAGTGGAGGTTGAGGCCGAACTCGCCGCGGAAGGTCTCCACGACGAACTCCGGTTCGTTCTTCCTCATGAAGCCCGTGTTGACGAAGACCGCGTGAAGCCTCTCACCTATTGCTTTATGGGCGAGCACCGCCGCGGTCGAGCTGTCAACCCCCCCCGAAAGTGCTATTATCGCCTTACCGTTCCCAACGGTTTCTTTTATCTCCTCAACCTTCTCCTCGATGAACTTCTCCCACATGAGCACCACCTTTGGCCAGCATTTGAACGTTAATTTATAAATCTATTCTGCGAAATATTAAACAAATTTATGTTAAAACCTCCCCAAGCCTGTCCTCTTCCACAGCTTGCCCTAGCTCCATCGCTATCCTCCTGCCCGTGCTCACCGGTTTATCGTAGCGGAGCCAGCTGTACGGTGAGCCGTGGACGAAGGGGTTGGTTCCCGCCACTATCCTGGCTGAGATTTCGAAGACCACGAACTCCAGCTCCTCGGTGTAAATTCCCTCAAGGCAGAACGGTCCCCAGAGACCGCCCATGAGCTTTTCAGCCGCTTTAACAGTTCTCTCCCCGGCCTCGATGACGTCCATCAGGAGGCTCTCCCTGAGGACGACCGGAATGTTGCCGATTACCGTGTAGTTGGTGTTCAGTTCAAGGCCCAGCTGTTCTCCCGCTGGGATTCTGCCTATCGCGTCCGCGTTGCTCTCGTATCTCCTATCAACGCTCATAAGCTCAAGCTCGTGGCTGAGCTTCGAGTAGAAATAGTGCGGGTAAACAGGAACCCCAACGGCGTACTCCTGTATCTGGACACTCCCCAGGTCCTCCTTGCCCCTAATACCGAGCCTCTCAGCCTTCTTCCAAAAATCGGCCGGGCTTTTAGCCAAAAAGTAGCCCCTTCCGCCGCCTGCGCCGAACGGCTTGACTATAACAGGCCCATCAATCTCGTCCGGGTCTTCGTAAACCCTCGGAAGCCTCAGCTTCGCTTTTTCGAGCCACTTCCGCTCCAGGGAGCGGTCGCTCTCCCATTTGAGGACCTCTTTGTTGCCGTAGTAGGGGACGCGCATCCTCTCGACAAGCTCAATTCCCAGGTGGGCCACGAAGGAGCCGGTGGGGATAACCACGGCCTCAAGCTCAAGCAGTTCTTCCTCCGGATAAGTCCCTTCGATGAAGTAATCTGCAACGGGGAAGTATTTTGTGTAAAGTGGCTTTACCCTCCCAGTCCCAAAGGCCACCGTTTCAAAGCCCTCCTGCTTTGCGCCCTTCAAAATCTGAAGGGCGGAATGGGAAGCGTAGGTAGCTACCCTCATTCTTCCTCACCCAAAAGCATCGGTAGCGACTCGTGGATTTTCCTCAGCTCGGAAATCGGCCTTCTGAGGAGCTCCTCTCCCCTCCAGCGGAAGACCACGTTGCTTCCGCCGGCTTTTCCTACAACGGCGAAGTGCCTGAAGAGACCCTTAAGGTCGTCAATTTTCTCCTCCTCGAAGGCCACCACGTACCTCCCGTGGCTCTCGCTGAAGGCAACCTCCAGATGGGAGAGACTTCCTTCCACCAGAACCCCTGAGAGGTCGACCTCAAAGCCAGCCTTCCCGGCGAGGGCCATCTCGGTCAGAGCGGCGGCTATTCCTCCCTTACTAGCGTCGTGGACTGCCCTAACCAGACCTTTCCGTATAGCCCTCAAAATCCCCCCGGCATTCGCCTTTTCCTCGTCGAGGTTCACGCGTGGAGCGAAGCCGCCCTCGACGCCGAGCCTTGCGTAGAGCTCAGAGCCACCGAGTTCCTTCTTCGTAAGCCCGACAATGCCGATGAGCAGGCCCTCTTCAATCCCCATCTGGGGAATCTTCTCAAGCTCAACCTTCCCGAGGCCGGCAACGACAGGAGTTGGCTTTATCGGCCTGTCAACGACTTCGTTGTAGAAGCTGACATTACCGCTGACGTAGGCCAGATCGAAGGCCTTGGCGGCGTCGGCCAGCCCCCTAACGGTTTCAGCGAAGCTCCAGTAGACCTCGGGCCTCTCGGGCGAGGCGAAGTTGAGGTTGTCCACCAGGGCTAAAGGTTCCGCCCCGACGCTCACGAGGTTTCTAACCACCTCGGCAACGGCCCCCATCGCGCCGTGGTAGGGGTTGAAGTAGCTGTGGTTAGGGTTTCCATCGGTGACGAAAGCTAAACCGCATTTTTCATTTATCTTCAGAACCGTTGAGTCTCTACCGGGCTTTAGCACGGTTCTTCCCTGAACCTCATGGTCGTATCCCTCCCAGACCCAGCGCTTGCTCAGGACGTTCGGACCGCTCCAGACGAGATCGAAGGCCTCTCTAAAGTCAACCTCGGGCGTTTCGACGTCCTTTTCTACGCTGTAGGGCTTCATCTCCCACTCTATCGTCGGTACGTCCGTGAGCAGGTCAACCGGCAGGTCGGCGACCTTTTCCCCCTTCCAGTAGACGATGTAGCGCGGCTCCTCAATTATCTCACCAATGACGGCCCACCCAAGCTCGTACTTCTCGAAAATCCTCCCGATTTCTTCCACATCCTCGGGTTTGACAGCGAAGAGCATCCTCTCTTGGCTCTCCGATATCATGACCTCCGCAGGCGTCATACCCGGCTCGCGGAGCGGGATGCGGTCTGCGTAGATAACCGCGCCGAAGCCTTTTTTCCCGGCCATCTCCGATGAGGCGCAGGTCAAACCGCCACCGCCGAGGTCTTTGAGGGCCCTAACCTTTCCAGTATAGACCGCTTCAAGGGTCGCCTCGATCAGGAGCTTCTCGGTGAAGGGGTCAGGAATCTGCACCGCCGAGCGATCCTCCTCCTCGGCGTTCTCCCCAAGCTCTTCGCTCGCGAAAGTTACTCCGTGGATTCCGTCCCTTCCGGTTCTGTTGCCCACCAAAACGAGTTTTAAGCCAGCTTCACTCACGTAGCTGCGGACGAGGTGCCCCGGTCTCATTACCCCTACGCAGGCAACGTTCACGAGCGCGTAGCTGTCGAGGCTCTCATCGAACTCGGTTTCGCCCCCAACGGTCGGGACGCCTATCCTGTTGCCGTAGTCGGCTATGCCCTTGACGACGTATTCAAAGAGGTAGCGGTTGCGCTCCTTCTCCAGAGGTCCGAACCTTATCGGGTCGAGGAGCGCTATTGGACGAGCACCCATGCAGAGGATGTCCCTCACAATCCCGCCGACGCCCGTTGCAGCTCCCCCGTAGGGCTCCACTGCACTAGGGTGATTGTGGCTCTCTATCCCAACGGCTATCCACGTCTCGTCGTCGAACTTAACTATTCCGGCGTCCTCGCCGGGGCCGAGAATCACGTGCTCGCTCTCGGTCGGTAAAAGCTTCAGAAAGGGTCTGCTCGACTTGTAGGCGGCGTGCTCGCTCCACATGACCTCGAGCATGGCCCACTCAACTTCGTTAGGCTCTCTCTTCAGGCGCTCACGGATGAGCTTCTCCTCGTGCGGAAACATTGTGAACCCTCCGGAAATTGACGTATTAATGTAAAAAAGAACTGTTTTTAAGGTTTATTTTGACTAAAAAATGTTAAAAATTGGCGCTCCTCTCAAACTCCAAAGAGCATCTTTGGAACCTCCCTTACCCTCTCGTCCGTGTAGTTAATGAAAGCCTTGAGGAGGCGGTAGATTTCGAAGAGCCTCTTCTCCTCTTCACTCCTCGGTTCCGCCTCCCTGTCAGCGCGGGAGAATACACCCACAACATCAAACCGCTCCGCGAGAATCCTCGGCGTTTCCTCCTCCATGAGCTCGTTTATGAAGTAGTAGACGTTGAAGGCCTTCTCCCTATCCGTGGAATAAAGCTCCCTGGCGAGTGAAAACGCCTTCAGGATAACCTCCTCCAGCCTCTCCGGAGAGAGCTCCCCAAGGGCCTCCACGTACTCATCCCTGAGTTCCTTTGTGATCTCATCTTCCACATAGCTTGATTTCCAAAGCTCAATCCCCCTCAGAACCTTTTTTGGGTTCTTCACGTAGACAATCCCCGCGCTCCCATCAACGGTTACCTCGTCCCCCTCCCGTATTACCTCAACGTCAACCCCAACGACGCAGGGAATGCCGAGTTCCCTCGCGATTATCGCAGGATGGGAAAGCACGCCCTCCACTTTTGTCACTATTCCAGAGGCCTTTGCGAAGGTATTGTAATGTTCCGCGTGGAGAACATAGGTCACCAAAATAGCCCCTTCCGGAAAAAGCTTTTCCACTTCCTCAGGCGGCTGATCGTCGAGCACGAAGTACGCCCTTCCCTTCGCCTTTCCAGGACTGGCCGGGATTCCCCTGAGCCTGTGCCATCCCTGCGGTGCTTTAGCCTCCTTGCGCTTTTGCGCCAGTGCCGTTACGTCCCTCGACTGAAGGAGCCAGAGGGTTCCGTCGTAGGCCCACTCAATGTCCTGGGGCTTCCCGAAGAGAGCCTCAACCTCCAACCCGGTGGTGAGAAGTTCCTTCATTAGCGGATCCTCAACCTCTGAAGGATCGCGTGAAAGGGACAGCCTTTTTCCGCTGACTTCCCCGCCCACAAGCTTTTCGGGGGAGCCCTGGACGAACTCAACGAGCGCGGTTTCAGGATCGTTTGGGGAGCGCGTGAAGAGAACCCCTGAGAGTTTTGGGTTTATCTGTCTCTGGACGATGACGGCCATCTTGGGTTCTTCGCTTATCCCCCTTCGCTTCATGTAAAGCCTGACCCTTTTGGATGTTGCACTTCTAAAAACCCTCTCAATCGCCTTGAGTAACTCATCGAAAGAGTTCACCTTGGTCACGCTCTCGAAAACGCCCGCAAAGCTCGCCTTTTTGCTGTCCTCCACCGTTGCTGAACTCCGCACGACGATGGGGAACTTGCCTTCAAGGACATAGGGGGAATAAAAGTATTCCCGAATTTCTTCAACGAGTTCCTTTGATAGCCGTCCTTCCCTTCTCCAGGTGTTGTAGGCCTCCGTTGTTACCACGAATCCCTCCGGGACGTTGAAGTATTTAGTTAGGATGGATAGGCGGTGGGCTTTTCCGCCGATTTCCTCAACAGTGCCTCCGGCTGAAATGGAGCGGACGAACATGTGATATCACCCTCTATCCGGGGAGTGCTATCGACGATGTGCCTCATTACCCCTAGAGAGTTCCATGAACAGCTTTTCGAGGGGCACCTCCTTAGGTCTCACCTGCAGAAGTCCAACACCGTTCTCGGCGAGAACACTCGTTATCTCGGGCACTTCAGATGCGTAGCTGGATACACTGACAACGATGTTCCTGCCCTCAGCCCGGGTGTTGTATTCTTTCTCCTTCAGAACCCGAAGGGCCAGTTCTTGATTGGTCACGGTAAGGACAACCTCAACACTTCTGAGGAGTGATATGAGGTTCTCAAGCTTTTTTTCCAAAATGAGCTTCCCGTCCCGTATTATACCCACTCTGCAGTTCACTCCTTCAAAGTGCTGAAGCTCACTCAAAATATGGGTTGAGAAGAGCACGATCTTTTCCTCCTTCAGCATTTCAATAATCCTCTCCCTCAGCTCCATTACGCTTGGAACGTCGAGGTTGCTGAAAGGCTCGTCCAAGACGAGTACCTCGGGATCATGTAGGAGAGCCCTCGCAAGGGCGAGCCTTTTCCTCAAACCCCTGCTCAGTTCCCCGGCTTTTTTGTCCCTGTGCTCATACAGCCCGAACTCCTTGAGGATCTTATTAATCCGCCCTTCGGGAACGCCGTAGATGCGGGAGAAGAACAGAAGGTTTTTGTAGACGCTCAGATTGGGATAAACCCTTTCACCTTCTGGCAGGTATCCTATCATCACCTTGGCCTTTGTGGGTTCCTTCCATAAATCTACTCCTTCAATCACCACCCTGCCACTGGAGAGGGGCAGTATTCCTGTGACGACCCTGAAAGTTGTCGTCTTCCCCGCTCCGTTCGTGCCCAGTAGTAAGTAGATCTCACCTCGAACTGCGGTGAATGAGATATCATGGATAACGTCCCCTCTGCCATAACCTGCACTCACGTTTATTACTTCAAGCATCGGAACCCCCTCAGTTCGTTATGAACGCCAGCCTGTTTATTATTCTTCTTGAGAGCAGTGTAAGGAGTACAGCCAAGCCAGCACCCGCAATCGCTATTAGGAGCATCGTTCTGACATAATCAGTTGCCGAAAACCTCGATGCAAATATTAGGACCCCTATTGGGATGAACACTACAAACGTGCCTGAGGCCATCAAAACCTTGGATCCTCTCATTCCAACCACTAACGCAACGGGGAATGCGAGGGCAGAGAAAGCTCCAGAAAAGAGTACCATGAGGAACAGATAGCTTCTGGTTGGCATCCACCATGTTCCGGCATAGTGATGAAAACCAGCTTCTATGCCCAGGGTGTTTATCAAAAAAGCAAGGATTACGAGTCCAATTCCAAGAAATGCTCCCGTTATCATCTTCGAAGCAATTATTTCGCTTTCATGAAGGGATGTTGAGAAGAGAACCTCTATCGTTTTATTTGTTTTCTCGGAAAGGATTGAGTTCGCTAGGTATGAATAAATGGCTATGTATATTGTTATGCCAAAAACCACCGGTATCTGAGCTACCATGGCCCCGAAATTGAACACCCACCTGCCTAATGACCTCACGATTTCCCCGGATACTCCGAACAGTTCTGGGTTAGAAGTGATCTGATGATAAACGGCATACGAACTCTGGGGGGTTGGAGGAACGAGAACCGACAGCGCAGTTATAAATATTATCATTCCAATCCCGGAAAAAAGTTGGGATAAGTTGTCCCTTAACATCCACCACTCTTTTTCGACTAGGGCCTTCATCTCGGGCCTCATTCACCTCCCTCCAGGAGGACGCTATCCACAACCACTATTCCCCGATCGGTTTTTAACACGGTGCAGTATGGTGTAGTACAGTACACTTTGGCCGTTCCGTATTTAGTCCCTCCGGTAACTCTTTATGAAATCAATCTTACTCAATAAATCCCCCCAGAGGTTGCATCTATTCAAACGCGACCGCTCTTTTGAGTTCTGTAATGTACACGAAGTAATGGTAGTTCAGCAGGCTCTCATCACCGCTTTTAGAGGGCTTTCTTTTGAACACGTCCGGAGTTCCCGCCATTAAAAGGACAAATCCTCCTCCCTCCGGATTCCTAAGGGCTTCAACGAGGAAAACTCCCCTGGAGTACTCAACCCCATCGAGAACGACGGAGTTATTCCTTATCTCCACGTACCTGTTGAGCTTCCGGACGATTGGAGAGTTTAATGGCACGATGACAATGAGGTTGCCACTTTCGAGCCTGTTCGTGAAGTTTACTTTAAAACCCGCCTTTCTAAGGGTCTCAACGTAGTTTCTGACGTAGGTGCTCTCTGAGAGGTTCCCTGCAACGTATATTTTAACGCCCTCTGTTTTAAATTTCAAAAACGCCATTCTAAGGGTCGGCTCAGGATAGATGTTCTTCCAGAACCCTTCCCGATACCATCTACCCATAAGCTCTGCGAGCTCCGGCATAAAGCTGTTGAAGGTAGGATATCTGTTCCTATCTGAGAGGTAGTCCTCGAGGTATGCCCTGTAGACTCTCCCCACGAGGTAAAATCCGAGGGTTTCCTGAGTCTGTATAAATCTCTCCGCACTCAGGTTTCCCTGTGTTTCGAGAATGTAATATGCTTCAAACGCCCTCACGAGGGTCTCGTCAAGGTAAGTCTTCCAGCCCGAGTACCCCATGGAAGTCATGACATCCCTTACAGGCGAGAACATTTTCCTGTACTCTCTGAACTCCCTGTAATGTCTGTCCACCGCAGGGTTAACGAAGCTATGGGCAAGCTCGTGGGCAGAAGCACTGCAGTATGATTGAGTCCCATTAAACGTCGAACAGATTCCGATAAAGGCGTAAACGGTGTTGTTCATCCAACCGCTGTAGCTGTAGTATGCTTCAAGGGGCTGGAGAACGAAAACCCAGCGTTTCCTATTTTCTCCAAAGAACTTCTCCTCGAAGTGAGGAAGGTTGAAAATACCGGAGTTCTCCTTAAAAAAGAGCCTTATCTGCTCCCTGTAAAACCCGCTGTGGTTCTCGTAGAAGGCCGAAAAGTTCGATTCTCGGGCGAAATCTTTTATCGCTATGGAAAGTTCGTTGAGGAGCTTTTTATTTCCGTGTACTCTTGAAAGAAGGTATCCGCTCCACTCCGTGGAGTTCAGTTCCAGCGCGAACTTTGGAATTGCATCGTACTCCAGGCCCTCTCTCAGGGCTTTTTTAGCCAGGAGTACTGCCCTGTGGTTTCTGTAGGAGGAAAAGTAAGACTCAACCTCCTGAGAGTAGGGAGTAATGTTGCCGGAGTTCCAACCCGCAAGGTGGAAAACAACATCCGTCAGCTCGATGTAGGGATTCACCTCGACGCAGACGTTGCCGGAACACTCGAAAATCGGGGAGACGTTGAGCTGGAAGTCCGGCTTTGGAGGAGCAGGTGACTGAGTCAGGTAATATGTGAAAAGGAGTACTAACAGGGACAACGGCACCACTAAAGGTTTAACCTTGGGCATTGTTATTTCTCCTCCCGTTCATATGTGTGGTTTCGTTCTTATTTGTTTCTTTTTACGTCTTAATTAATGATTATCTCAACACCTTTTAAAGGGTAAACTCTGTTCTCGTTGACCATCCATTCATCTGGGTCGAGGATTATTATCCTGGGTTTATCGTTTAATTCGAATTCCACCCTTGCAGTCCCGTTAACCCAGACTCTTTTGACGAAACTCTTTGTTTGGGTTTTTACTTCGACATCGAGGGGCATTGTGAAGTTGTTTTCGTCGGTAATTTCAAAAGTTAGGAGATATTTTCCGTTTTTCCGATTTAAACTCAGATTTCTTACGTAATAATCGGGCACTTTTGTGGTGTAAAACCACTCGTTGAAGAACCAGTCTAAATTCTGACCACTGACTTTCTCAAAAACGTTTTGAATGTCCGTCAAATTGCACTCTTTACCATGACACTCTTTTAAAAGCTCCCTCAAGCCCTTAAAGAAAGTCTCATTACCCAAGACGAACTGAAGTGAGCGAAAGACGAAAGCACCTTTGTAGTAAATGATTGCTTCTCTGATGGTTGGGTTTAGTATTCCCTCTTTATACGCATATATCAACGACATTGACTTCAAGTTTGGAAGTACATCAAGGTTTTCAATATCATCAAGATCATCAAGATAATTTGAATATTGTTTATCTGTTTTGGACATGGCTAAAAATTCCATAAACGTGGCAAGACTCTCGTCAATCCGACCGAATTTAGCGTAGTCCCCAAACCATAAATGTCCCAGCTCGTGAAAAATCAATCCTGGATTTGAGTAAACCACATTGCCAACACTTGGGAGTTGATGCGAAGAGAAACATCCAATAACCACGGAGGGTACTGTAGTATCTGTTGTCGTCAGGCCTTCGTCCATAGGCCACGAGGGGTTTAAAATAATGTAGAATATATTAACCGGAACTATTTTCGTTACATTACTGTAAAGAGTAAGTGCCACTTGGAGTTTTTCTTCAAAGTTTTCCAATGACTGATGGGTATACTGACAGTTTGCAGGAATATAAATTTTAGCGTGCATACTCCCAGCGCTTATCTCCTGCACCTTGCCCACTCTCATAAAAAAGGCTCCATAAATCCTGTTGATATTGAAGTTCTTCATCTTAATCGTTGAATTTAAAAGTCCGTACCCAGGCAGGAAGAAAATATAACCTGAGGGAAATCTAACCGTTAAGTTTACAAGGTTCCCTTTCCCGCTAATTGCCCACCAAGTTAATGGTGTTCCGATTGTCAACGAAGGGTTGAGAGTTCTCACAAAAGAATCATTAAGCTGGTACTTTATCATTCCCTTTATTTCAGGAAGAGATGTTGAGACATTGATGACATAAACTTTAGCTCGCAGTCCAAGTGTATTGTTCCTGATGATGTACTTGTCGAGTCTATTCAGTTCAATATTATTTCCATTAAGGCTTACGTTGAGCTTCAAGGCATCTGGAATACCTATGGTAGCAAGATACAGAGTTAAATTATGGTGGATGTTCTTAATGGAGAAGTTATATTCTCCAGAGATACTCCCGTCGGGATGATAATTCACTGTGAGATTACCGGACTGGAGATAACTTACGGAGTTAGCCATGTTGTCTATTTCTTCCACTGATGTATGCAATGTACGGGGTTCTCTGGGGTATATTATTCTTAAATAGGCCGAGTGCTTTAATGTTTTTTGGTGATTGCTGTGAAAAGGACCCGTACACCCCATAATAATGAGCACAATTGTAATAATACTTAGAATACCCAACTCTCTCGTTCTTCTCATTTACCAACCCCCCACCTTGAATTCAAATGTTTTTGTATCATCTTTTACCCCCTCTGGAACTTTCCCTAAGATATCTACCAGTTCATCTGAAGTAAACAAGTGAGGATACCCTCTAGCGAGATAAAATTTCAACCCTTCCCTCCAAATGTATCTGTTCATATCGCATCCCGGTCCGTTGGGGTGCCCGTTTCTTCTTATTGATTCAGCGGCACAGCCACCGCCACAGATGGGAAGAAATGGACATTTTTTGCATTCTTCGAATTCTGTTGGGTCTTTTGCTTTAACGTCATAATAATATGGCTTGACTTTAAAATGTCCGTCATCTGTTATCTCCCCCACAGAATATTTTTCATTACCGACAAATTCCCAACATGGGTATAGTTTCCGGTTGGGATCAACAACATAAGAGAATGGGTGGTCATATACATACAATATAATGTTCGGTAGTTTGGTCTAGTTTGAACTTCAAAACCTCGTACATATGCTTCCTTCCAGAGCTTTGGTAAATAGTCTCTTAATTCACTCCCAGTCAAGAGAGTGTTATTACAGGAATGCGAATGCTGAATATCTCCCCGGATAATGCCAAATGAAATACTAACTTCACTTATGCCTTCAGAAACGAGATAATCCAGCAAGTCAGGAATTGCATGGACGTTTGTCTTATCAACATTTATTCGAATCCCTATATGAAACTTTTTATTCGTGACATTATCTAGTAAGAGCTTTATATTATGTATTATAGTGTCAAATGTCCCTTTACCGTCCTAGTTATCCTTCTTTTGTCATGAATCTCTTTGGGACCATCTAGAGTAATTTGCATTGACACAATGTTAAAATCATTAATAGCATCAATGACGTCCATGTTTATCAGTGTTCCATTCGTGACAAATCCTGCAGTATAATCTTCAATTTCTCCTTTCCTCTTAAGAGCCTCAAGTGATTCTAAAGTATATTTACAGCATTTCCAATTAAGAAGAGGCTCACCCCCATAGAAACTTACATCAATGCTAGGATTGCGTTTAATTGGAAAGTATTTTTGATGGTTCAGAGCAAATTTTAAAATAATGTCAATATCTTTTTTTGATAAGAAATCTGCCTTCTGTGTTAGATTGCCCTCATAGCAATAGGGGCACTTAAGATTACAGGCATAGGTCATAGTTAAGGTCAAACCAACTCTGAATGCAGAGTATAGTTTAGAGATTTCAAAATTATGCATCGTTTTAATAATATTTAACTCTTCTAACTCATCATCAACTAAAAAACCAAAATTGTATAATTTCGACCTAATGTCTTGAGGAATATCCTCCAGGTTTCCTTTTAACATTGCCTCTAATAGCTCAAAATCCACCTTAGAGATGCTATTGTACAGAGTATTATACAAAATATAGGTGTTTTCTCTTAATCTGAAAGCAATATTATATTTGGAAATCTTCACCATTGGCATCACCCCAACAATAAGGATAAAAATGCATAAACAAAAGCATTAGTGGCATGTACAGTGGTATACGAGACAAAATACAGGTATTGGAATCGGGATAGGTCCGTGCTCTATGCAAACTTCTGGACAGTAGATCGTACAATAATCCTCGCACTCATAGTTACAATTGCAATGGGGGCTACAATTGGGACTACAGTTAGGACTGCAGTAATTCCCTGCAAGGCTTTCCCCTGACCCCACTTCAATGATATCAAACTCCATCTACCTCACCTCCTTCGGGTTTTTGCGTTTAATTCTTCACTGAAACAATCCATAAGTTTTACTGCAACTAATTTATAAACAACTGAAATCCATTTATAAATAAAGTGAAACAATTCATGAGCAAAAAAAAGGCAATATTTATAAGTAATTTCACTAATTGACTTCAGGTGGTCAAATGGAGGCAGTGCAGGGCATTAGAACAATCAAAGCCTTCGTCTTCATCCAGAAGGAGGTCTTCTTCTCAAGGCGCTTTGATCTGCTCCTTCAGTTCATAGGCCTCGGCCTGAACATCCTCTTCATCGGAATCTTCGCAAAACTTGTCACAATCAATGCAAACATCTCCCAGTACGGCACTCCAAACTACCTCGACTACCTCCTCATTGGCTCAATAATCCACAACCTCGTCTTCCTGCCGAGGGGAAGCATATCATCCTTCGTCCTCGGGAGAATATTCCCAGTCCTTTACAACTCTCCTGCATCTCTAACATCCATTTTCATCGGAATCAACGCCTGGCGAATTCTGTGGAATCTGGGATTGACGTTCATCGTAACACTCGCATACATCCTGTTTTTCGGTTTAAGGATCCACCTCAACCTCGGCGTTCTGGTCGTCATTCTAAGCGGCATTCTATTAATCTTCGCACTCGACCTTTTCTCAGCGGGGTTCAGAATAGCAACCAAAGCCCGACAAGATCCCCTAAACTGGTTCTTCAACATAACCGCTCAACTCGTCAGCGGGCTCTACTTCCCCCCGGAAAAGCTTCCCGGGTGGCTCCAACCTCTATCAAAAATCCATCCCGAGACGTACATCCTTCAAATGGGCAGGCTCACAATGGGTGGCGGCTACTCGTTATCCCAAATCCTTCCGAGTTTAATTAACATGCTCGTTATCACGGCCGTAATGCTCCTCATCGGATACATCACGTTCAGATGGGGATTTAACAAGGCCAGACAGCTGGGAACGCTGGGCCAGATGTGAGGTGGGCCTTATGAGAGTGCACATCCTCAAGGAAGAGTGTGAAAACGGGAAACTCGTTTTGCTTCTCAGAGTGGAGATTGAGATAAACAGCCTGCATAAACATGAACTGGGTGAGCTGGAGAGACAGATATTGGACTTCATTCTCGACAATGATGAAGTAACACAAAGCGAACTGAGCCGGCTGTTCGGCAGAGCCCAAGCCTGCAGGGCAATAAAAAACCTCGAAAACATGGGATTAATTCAGCGTGAGAGGAAAGGGAGAACGTACGTTGTCAGGGTGGTCTGAGTGATAGAAGCCGTTAATCTGACCAAGTACTATCCTCCACCGATAAAGTCCCTGCTCGACTTGAAGAGCCTCTGGGACTTTCTCAAAACTCCCCGTGAAGAAATTCCAGCCCTGGTTGATGTGAGCTTTAAAGTTAAAGAAGGCGAAATATACGGCCTTCTGGGTCCGAACGGGGCTGGAAAAACTACACTCTGTAAAATTGCCAATGGTCTCGTGATTCCAACGAGGGGCCACCTCTACATCAACGGACACGACTCAATCCAGGAGCACGATAAAATTAGGGGCAAAATCTTCACAATCTTCGGGGGAAGCAGGGACTTATTCGGCCTCTTCCAGTGGCGCGTAAGTGTTGAAAAGAACCTTAAGTTCATAGCCGAACTCTGGGGTGTTTTAGGGCAGGAGGCAGATAAAAGAATTAACTATGCCCTCAAGCTCTTGGACTTGGATGAAAAAAGAAACGAGTGGTACCAAAAGCTCTCCGCCGGAATGAGGCAGAAGGTCTACCTCGCATTGCCCTTCATCATTCAGCCCGAGGTCCTCATCTTGGATGAACCCACTGTGCATCTTGATATTTTCACAAGGAGGGAAGTTTGGAATGCTATCTTGAAACTTTCAGGGGAAATGGGAACAACGGTACTCCTGACGACCCACAACCTCAACGAGGCTGAGAGGCTCTGCGATAGAATACTCTTCTTCAACAAGCGAAAAATAGCCGAGGGTAAACCTCGAGAACTCGTTGAGAAAGTTCAAGCCCTAAAAGCGGAGAGGAAACTAATCGCCAAAATTAAGGGGAAGGTGAACGCTGGTGAGTTCAAAAGCATAATCCAGAAAATCGAGGTCCAAAGTGATGGACAATTCACGCACCTCCAGCTTTATTTCAGAGACGATGGGCTCCGGGAGGTTCTAAAGCGCCTCTCCAAGTACAACGTAGTTGACCTCCAAAGCGCCCCGGTGACCCTTGAGGAGGTCTTCGTGCAGTTATGTAAATAATAAAGAAATCACCTCTTCGCCCACTCAACCATGCTCTTGAAAACTCTCAACCCGTCCTCACTGCCCAGAAACCTGTCGCTCGCCCTCTCCGGGTGTGGCATAGTTCCAAGGACGTTTCCCTTTTCGTTGGCTACCGCCGCTATGTTGAGGACGGAGCCGTTCGGGTTAGCATCCTCCGTAACGTTGCCCTTTTTGTCACTGTACTGGAAGACGATTCTGAACTTTGACGGATCGTCGACGTAGTAGTTGCCCTCGGCATGCGCTATCGGCATCCTTATGACTTCCCCGAGCTTGTAGAGGGGCGTGAACGGCGTCTCGTTGTCGGTGACCCTGAGGTGAACCCACCTGCAGAGGAAGCGCGGGACCCTGTTCGGCCTGAGCGCACCGGGCAAAAGGCCGGCCTCGGTGAGAACCTGGAAGCCGTTGCATACCCCGAGAACCGGTCTTCCCTCACGGGCGAACTCCCTGACCTCCCCCATTATCTCCTGTCTCGCCGCTATCGCCCCGGCGCGGAGATAATCGGCGTAGCTGAAGCCGCCGGGCAGAACGACGCCGTCAAAGTCCTTTAGGCTGGTCTTGTACCAGACGCGTTCAGCCTCCGCTCCAGCCATCTTTATTGCCCTCTCTGTCTCGAAGTCGCAGTTGGTTCCCGGAAAGACCACCACGGCAAACTTCACCATCTCAGCTCACCGGCTCGATTCTGTACTCCCAACTGTGGATCAGAGGGTTGGCGAGAAGCTTCCTGCACATCCCCTCGACCTCCTCCTCCGGGTTCTCACTCTCCAGCTCAAACTCGAAGTATTTCGGAACGTGGAGATTCTCGATGGCGTACCCAAGGTTCCTGAGCGCGTTTCCGATGACCCTCCCCTCGGGGTCGTTGAGGCCTTCCTTAAGGCGAACGATGACGGTAACCTTCCACTTCATTGGGATCACCTCAAGTGACGACCTTCTCAAGCTCGTCCAGCTCAATCGCGCGCTTTATCTCAAGTGCTATCCTCCGCCCTGTGCTCATCGGCTTCCTCCAGAGGGCATTTCCGTATGGGTGGCCAACCGCCATGTGAATGTTGGTTCCCCCACCGGTTCTCGGGGCAACGTCGTAGATGTAGAAGTTCAGATCTTTGTCCACGGCCGTCTGGAGGGTGAACGGCCCGATTATCCCGGGCGGGTAGTACTCCTGCGTCGCCTTCACATAGCGCTCGGCCATGTCGAAGACCTTCTCCAAAAGCGACTCGCGGAGAGTCGAGGCGGCGTGGCCGGTTACCGTGTACTCAGGCTCGAACTGGTGCTCCGGGAGTGTTAGTTGCTGGCTCGCAGGAAGCCTCACGTGGCCGTCCAGACTCGTCTCGAAGCGCCAGTCTATTCCGAGTAGCTCAATCTCTCCATCTATTGGAGAGTAGAAAAAGTCGAAGTTGAATACCGGGCCGATTATGTAGCGCTCTATCCTCGCCTTGGCAAGGTCTTCCTCCGTAATGACGCCGAGCTTCTTCAGTCTCTCGGCCTTCTCTCGGAACTCCTTGTAGGAAGCGGCGGTGAAGAAACCGCGCTCAAGCCTCTTCTTGGCGTGGGGGAGTTTGACTATCACGAGGCCCACTTCATCAATCTCCTCCGGCTTTACCGCCTCGGGGTACGGGAGGTTGGCCTTCTCGAGGAGCCAGTAGTAGCTCTTCTCCTCTCTCCTCTCCTCGCTCCTCAGGAGGTTCCTGCTCCCGAAGAGGGGAACGCGGAAGTCGTTTTCAACCCTGTCTATGCCGGTGTAAACCACGAAGGAGCGGTTGGGGACGAATATGACGTTCCTCTTAACTAGCTCCTCCTGGATTTCCACGATCTGGGCGAACTTCTCCAAAACCAGAACCTCATCTATGAAGCCCTTGGTTAGGCCGTCTCTGGCCCTCCTGAGCTTAAAATACTCCTCGTAAGTCCTGTGCCTGCCCCGTTGGGCAACGATGAGAACGGGTAAACTCTCCTCCCTTGCCCCGTCGGCTATGTCGAGGGCAGAGTGGCTTCCTATTGCTCCAACGGTTATCCTCTCCGGGTCGTATTTCTCAAGGATTCCCAAAACCTCATCACGGTTTATCATACCAACCACCTCAGCAGGAATTCGGCTCAAACTCCTTTCCGAGCTCCCTCATAATCCGAATTCTCTTCTCAATGCTCTCCTTCGTTCCAACGTCCTCCCGATAGAACAGCTCCCCCCTGATGTGCGGAACCGCGCTCTTTGCGATCCCCTCAGCTTCCCTAAGTGTGCCGGCGATTCCAACGACCGCTATTGCGCGCGAACCGAGGAGTGTGAAGTTCTCGTCTATGGAGGCATAGTAAAGCCTCGCTCCCGCCTTCTTTACCGCTTCCTCGTCTATCTCAAGCCTCAGGTTCTTCACAGGGTTCCCAGGATATCCCTTCGGCGCGAGGTACTTCACGACCGTTGCCCTTTCCTCGAACTCTACCTTCCCAAGTTTGCCGTCAACGATTCCCTCGGCCACCTCTGGCAGGGGCGTTTTGAGGAGCGGGAGAACGTTTATCGCCTCCGGGTCTCCGAAGCGGGCGTTGTACTCTATTAGAACAGGTCCATCTCTGGAGAGCATGAACTGTCCGTAGAGGATGCCCCTGTAAGGGGTTCCCTCCTTTCTCATCGCCTCGATTGTGGTCTTAAGTGTCTCGAGGGCCTTTTCGTAGTCCTCCTTAGTTACGAAGGGCAGAAGACCGTTTGAGCAGGAGTAGCTTCCCATACCGCCGGTTATCGGCCCCCTGTCGTTCTCGTGGGCGTGGGGGTAGTCCTGAACCAGGGGCATTGGGAGGATGTGCTTCCCGTCGCTGAAGACCTGAAAGGTGAACTCGACGCCATCAGTGCGCTCCTCTATCAGAACCCTCCCGTATTTCCTGATCAGCTCCTCCGCGTAGGCCTTGGCCTCTTCGTTGTCCCTCAGCTGGTAGCCGACTACCTTGACGCCTTTCCCGCCTGTGAGGCCGATGGGCTTAACAACGACTGGCTTGCCGAAATCGTCTATCCACGAGCGCATTTCGGAGACGTAGTCGAAGACCCTGAAGGCTTTTCTTCCAGGGATTCTGTTGCGTTCCATGAAGGCCCTTGCGAAGGCCTTATCTGTTTCAAGCCTTGCCGCTTCCCTTTCCGGGCCAAGGGCCGGAATACCGTTCTCCTCAAGAACGTCCACGATGCCCCTTTCAAGCGGCGCCTCCGGGCCGATGAAGGCCATGTCCACGCCGAACTTTTCCGCGTAAGCGAGAACCTTCTCCACGTCCGTTTCCCTGGCCAAGCCGTAATCCTTTGCGAGCCTTACCAGGCCGGGGTTTCTGTGCTTGGCAACAACATAAAGCTTGGCGCCCCCCCGGGCGAGGGCCTCGCCAATTGCGTGCTCCCTTCCACTGCCACCAACGAGCAGGATTCTCATAAGTTTCACCATTTATTTGTTAAAATTTTTGGTTTTTAAGCTTTGTTTCTACATTGTTATGTTTAAAATTGTTTAATAACTTCAAACCCGATTATCTGGGGGGAGTTCACATGAACTACTCAGCGCTGATAGGATCAATCCATAGGAACGGTGTTCTGACTGTTATAGCGAGGGGTGCGGAATCAAACGGAGACCTTCTCGGGATAAAGCTTTTGAAGGAACTTCTTAAGCTGAAGGAACCGATTTTCGTGGCCCTCTATGAGCCGCTTCTTGTCTTCCGCTCGAACCTCGCGAACGAGGGAATAATGCTTGAAGATGTTTTGGGTGACGATTTCTGGATTCTCGATGTTTTCGGAAACTTTAAGGGGATAGAACGGGATATCCCGCACGTCTACCAGATGAGCGGATACCTTGACGACGGTGTTTTTGTGAGCAAATACGGTGAGATGATGAAGGGGCTTTCTAAGAGTCTTTCATCGGAACGTGTTTGGTTCTTCTCCTACCTAAGTTCTGGGGCCTGCAAGCTCTTTTCCATGCCCCGGCGCACTTATCAGATTATATGGAACCTGAAAATGGAAGTTGAGGAATACTTGCCTGACATAAGGTCAGTGCTTGTTTACGACAGTGCTGACTGTCCAGAGCTTGAGGACTACATATATACCATTTCAGACGTCGTTGTCGAGGCCGTTAAGAGGGGAACGAGAAGGCTGGCCTACATAACGAAGGGAGGAGAGGCCGTCTTTGATCCGTTCGGGGGTGAGTAAATTGTTCAAAACTGGGATGAAAGAGTTGGATAAACTCCTTGGAGGTATAAGGGAGCACGCTTACATACTCTTCCATGAAGAGGATCCGAGATCCCTTGGCCGGGAGCTGGTCTTCCGCTTCATTCGCTACAAGTTAGAGAATGACAACTTGATGGGTATTTTCAACATAAGCTACTCTCTCCCATTTCTGCTGGAGGTAATGTGCAAGAACGGCATCGACGCTGATTCCTACCTCGATTCACTAAATCTCGCAATAGTCGATACCTTTGGAAGCTTTTACGGGCCGCGCATCAGACGCAGGGGAGTCTGGTATCTTCCGGGTTCTCCCTCATATGAACTTCTCTCCAGGAAGTATGCAGAGGTTGTTCGGGCCCACAAAGAGCTTTGGGCGGAAAAGGGAATGTTCTCGGGAAGGGAGCTGTGGGGGGTTGCGGTGGACGTTTCTGAATACATACGCATATTTGGGAGGCCAATACACTGAGCTACTTTGAGATCTCAGCGGAGGTCAGGAGACAGCATGAGGCCTACCGCAGGTATCCTGCCGGGACGAACATCTGGGTCTTCTCCGGTGATGTGGACAGGGTATTCTCTTCACTCTACCGTAGGGTTGACTACGTGTTTAGAACGAGGAGCGTGCTGACCGAGGACGGCGTCACACGCTATCTCTACGTCCTTAAGGCCCCGGGATTGTCGGACATTCCCGTTTTGAGTACCGCATTACTAAGGATGATGTTAAGGTAAAGAGGACTTGATACCCTGATGTCTGGATTTTGTAAGCATTTGCATGTTTATTGTTTAGGAATATTTTTAAACTTTAGACATTTTTAAGTTAAGGGTGAGATCCAATGAAGGTTCTCGTGGTTATGGGTAGCCGAAGTGACAGCCACATAGCAGAGAAGGTGACCTCGGTTCTCGACGAGTTCGGCGTTGAATACGACGTTGAGGTTGCCTCAGCCCACAGAAACCCGGAAAAAGTTGAAGAGCTTGCAAAGAGTGACTATGATGTTTTTATAGCAATAGCCGGCTTAAGCGCCGCTTTACCTGGGGTTATTGCCTCCCACACGATCAAACCCGTTATCGGTGTTCCAGTCTCGGCGAAGCTCGGTGGTCTCGACGCCCTGCTGAGCATCTCTCAGATGCCGCCGGGGATTCCCGTTGCATCTGTGGGGATAGACAACGGAAAGAACGCGGCCCTGCTCGCAATTGAGATACTGGCGCTGGGCAATCAGGAGCTTGCTGAGAAGGTTGAGGAGTATCGTAGAGAAATGGGGAGGGCTTAATTACAAAGATCTAGAAATGAGGGGGAGATCCCCCGATTCTTAATTCTATTCATTTTAATTCTATTCACATCTTATTCAGCAACTTTCTTCATTTCATACCCTTCTTATTCAACGGCCCTTTGGCGTTCAGCTTCTTACTCGACTTTGTTCTGACTTTAGTGTATTATTTCATAGATGGGACATTCAATAATGCAGGGAATTAAATTTAAACTTTTCGGATATTCTCCAAATCATTGGGCAAATATACACCTCTGTTCACCAACCTGGTGTACATACAGGGTAGAAAACACGCCTCCTACCCGGCGTTGAGGGCGCACTTTTTGGGCATTATCCCAAGTGGGAGTCACTTGGGTGATTGCCTGAACAGTGCTTCCGCCTTTCAAAGTCCTGCCCGTGCCAGCCCGAAGAACGCGTCCTCAGCTCTATCGAGTGGGCAACAATCTCGGCCCTTCTCTTTGCATCCTCAACGTTTTTATCCCATGCTATCGCAACACCGAGCCTCCTTCCGGGATAGGCCTCCGGCTTCCCGAAGAGCCTCACTGTCGCGTTGGGAACGCTCAAAGCCCTGGCGAGACCCCTGAAGCGAGGGGAATATCCGGAGACGTTCGCCTTTATGACGTGGGTTGCGGCCGGGCTGAGCATGTGGAAGAGCCTGTAGCCGTCAACCCATTCTCCGGGGATTGGGAGCCCGAGGACTGCCCTGAGGTGCAGGCCGAACTCGGAGAAGCCCGTTGGATGAGAAGCTAAAGTCACCATCCCGGTGTCGTGGGGCCTCGGGGAGACCTCGTTCGCCCACACCTTGTCGCCCTTCACGAACATCTCGATGCCGAAGAGGCCGAAGCCACCGAGGACGTCTGTGATGCGCTTCGCTATGCGGTAAACCTCGCGCTCGGCTCCCTCGCTTATTCCCGCTGGCTGCCAGCTGGCATGGTAGTCCCCGTCGATCTGGTAGTGGCCGACCGGCCTCGGAAAGGTCGTGACTATCTCGCCGTTATCGTCGTAGTGCCTCACAGCCAGCTCGGTTATCTCGACGTCGAAGTCTATGTGTTCCTCAACGATAAGCTTCTCCGCGCTTCCCCTGGCCTTCTTCTTTGCCACCTCCCATGCCTTCGGGACATCTTCGGGGCTCTTCACGAAGTATGAGCCCTTTCCCGAGGAGCTCATTATGGCCTTCGTGTGGCAGGGATAGCCTATCTTTTCGCAGGCTTCGTAGAGCTCGTCGAGGGTTGTGGCATAGGCGTAGCGCGAAGTCGGAACCTTGGCTTCTTTCGCGAGGGTCTCCCTAGTCCTCTCACGGTGCATGGCAATCCAAGTGGCTTTTGCGTTCGGAACAACGAAGTGGCCGTCCTTCTCCAACTCGAAGAGGGCGTCAAGGTTTATCGCCTCTATCTCCGGGATTATGGCATCTGGCCTCTCCCTCTCGACGACGGAGAAGAGGAAGTCAGCATTTCTCATATCACCGACATACGAGCGGTGGGCAACGTGCATTGCAGGAGCGTTGGCGTATCTGTCAACCGCCACCACCTCAACGCCGAGCCTCTGAGCTTCGATCGCTATCTCCTTCCCGAGCTCACCGCTCCCCAATAGGAGGATCTTCTGGGCGGAGTCAGTCAAGGCCGTTCCGAGCTCGTCCCTTAAGCTTATCATGGGCACCACCCCGTTTATTGACGTTAAAATGTTAAAAATTGGTAATATTTAAGCCTTTTTGAGCAGAAAAATGGCAAATAATTCACACCTCTTCATGAATACTAGAGGGTAATCAATTACTATCCCATGATTTTGACTTATCTTGGAACTTTTAGGACGTTTTAAATTCATTTATTTAACGGAAAGGTTTTTATATGTTGAATAACTATCTAAGATTGGTGATTCCTTATGTCGAAGTTTGGTTTGTGGTGGGTTCAGTGGAACGGCTCCGACTACGAGTCGAGGATGACTTACAAGGGACAACTTCCAGTTTCTTTTCATGAAGCTGTCCAGTGGTTTAAAGATAGGGGCTTTGATGTTGCAGTTTTTCTTGGAGACATACATTATTCTGGGAGAAAATTAACAGAGTACACTATAAATAGTCTTAAAGAATACACCAAAACCTATACATGTGTAGAGGGAAAATACCAAACAGGTTATTCAGACGGGCAGCACTTTTCTCAGTGGGTTTCATCTAAGGTGAATAGTGCATTGGGATACTACATAGTAATTCCAGAATCTTATATGCTCAAAAGAATCATAACAGGCGTTGTGAACGGGGAGAGAGTGAAATACAACTCTATTCCAAGGGACTGCCCAGCGAATGGTTTCCATAGTTCATATTGGCATGGCTGGATTGACGGTGTTCTCAGCGTGCCTGATAGTAGCAGACTTGGTTTTTACTGGGGCTACGAAAGTTGCCTCCAGGCAACCATTTATGATCCAAATCTGAAATACATATTTAATCCATTCTGCGACTATAACAACACAGAGTACATCGAGAAATACACATCATTCCTTAAAGACATGAGCAACTACATTCACAACCATGGGCTGGAACTTATCTGGATTCCCACGATTGGAAACAGAACTATGGAGCAGGTAAAGACTTTTTGTGCTATTCCCACTCTTGCGGGGTATTTTAATCACGTGTTTGTTCAGCCCCACTATTACCAGACTACTAAACTGAGTGATGGCAATGACTATACTCTCTATGAACTCGTTCGCCGTTTAAAGTGGATGAGGGAGAAGGGAGTCTCCATTGAGATGGAGGCCGACAACAGTATAATCGGAGAAAAAAGCAACTGCGCATACTGCAAAAGCACTCAGAACAGGAAAGGTTGTGACTTGACCCCTACTTCAGAGATAGAAGAAAAATGCATTAACCGCGCATGCGATTATGTAAACGCCATATTGGAGGCATATTCAGAGCTGTTTCACCGCCCACCATTATCGCCAGAAACGGTTATTAACGAACTCTTTCCCCAGCGGGCTTACTATTTCGGCACAGACTTTGAAGTAATAGACCGGGTGAGGTCGCAGTGTCCAGACTGGTGATTCCTCTTTTAATCCTCCTTCTTTTTGCCCCGGTTGCTTCGGCGGTTTACTCTGTAAAGCTCAACGGTTACTTCTACGTTGTCAGCTACAAGGTTTACTCCAACGGGACAGCGGCATTAATCAATGCCGAAATCGACAACACGGGAACCACCTGCGACATGAAAGGAAACTGCTGGATGTCAGTTTATGGCGGTTACGAGTATCTTCTTTATTACAATGGTTCCCGGCTTTTTCTCTTGAACTTCACGTGGTGTCCTCCAACAATGCCAATCCCAGCGTACGTTAACGGCATTTGGTACCTGAACGTAACAGCCTGCGGGATACTCCACTACGTTTACAGGTTAAACCTCACGAGGTTCTGCATTAACGAGGTCACCGTCAACTGGTCCCGGCTTTCAAAAAACAGCACATTCACCAACACAATAAACGGCTGGAAACTCGTAATCCCAAAGGAGTTTTTGCCTTCTCCTGGCTATGGGCCTTTTAGGGCTTACTTCTTTGTTGGGGTGAATTCAAGCGTCACGAAACCCACGAGCGTTCCACCGTTCCTGGCAATACCCCCCCACTCAAAGCTCCCGGTTTACTTCCTCCTTGAAAAGGACGGTCAAGTGAAAAACGTGACGCTCTTCTACATCAACGCGACTGAGAACTTAACCGGCTTCTGGCTTCCAGAGAGTGTTAAAATCGTTAACGTAACCTTCTGCAAACCGATTGTTGCTCCAGAGAACGCCACCTCGAACGGGACTATAGCTCAAACAACCATTTCGGAGAACACCACGCTCAACATCACGAACACCAGCGAGGAAACGAATGAAACGGTCACTTCAATTAGGTTAGTGAACACGACACGACCATCACCCACCGCTGGAGGGAATACTACTTCACTCCACGCGAACACAACCACGACTTCAGTACCCACCAAAAAGAACATCTGCGGACCTGCGTTCGTAATCCTGGCTGCAATAACAGTTCTCCTGTTGAGGAGGCATCGAAATTAACATTGATTTGTTTAATTTTTGAGTTTTCATCTTCTTTTTTACCATAAGTACGGCAAAGCTTTTAAGCCTTCACTGGAACTCTCACCGGTGGTGCTCATGCTGACCTATGCCCAGGCTGGAGTTGACGACGAGAAGACTGCGAGGGCCTTGAAGAGCGTAATCTCCCTCGCAAAGGCGACCTTTGAGTTCAGAGGAGGGAAAACCGGCGAACCTGCGGAAGACCTCGGCCACTACTCGGCCCTGCTCGACTTTGGAAGCTTTTACCTCGCGATGACGACGGATGGAGTTGGGACGAAGGTTCTGGTCGCTGAAGTGGTGAGTAAGTTTGACACAATAGGGATAGACATGATAGCAATGAATGTGAACGATTTGCTCTGCGTCGGGGCCGAGCCTGTTGCGCTCGTTGATTATCTCGCAGTTAAGGATCCGGACGAGAAAGTCTTTGGGGAGATAGCGAAGGGTCTCTACGAGGGTGCAAAGCAGGCTGAAATAGCGATAGTCGGCGGCGAGACCGCGGTTATGCCTGACCTGATCAACGGCTTCGATCTGGCTGGAACCGCCATCGGAGTTGTTGAGAAGGGGAAAGCCATAACCGGAGAAAGGATAAGACCGGGTGATGCCGTGATAGGCATCTCAAGCTCGGGAATCCACTCGAACGGCTTGACTCTTGCGAGGAAGCTCCTGATTCCGAAGTATGGCCTTGATTACGAGTATGAGGGCAAAAAGCTCTGGGAGTGGCTTCTGGAGCCGACGAGGATCTACGTCAGGCCAATTTTAGAGCTCCTTGAGAGTGTCGAGGTTCACGGGCTGGCCCACATAACCGGCGGAGGACTGCTCAACCTAAAGCGCCTAACCGGTTACGGCTTCTCCCTGCAGATGCCCCCCATCGGGGGAATCTTCAGGCTCATCCACGAGAACGGCGTTCCGCTGGAGGAGATGTTCCGTGTTTTCAACATGGGCGTTGGAATGATCGCGATAGTTCCGCATGAGGAAAAGGAGGGGGTTCTTGAGGTCCTTAACAGGTACTACAGGAGCTTTGGGCTTGGAGTGGTTACAGAGGAGCCGGGGATAAAGGTGGAGAACTATAGGGTAATGCTTTAACATCCTCCTCCAATTCTTTTTGGGTGGTCCGATGGAACTCACGGTTAAAGAGAAGGCTTTCCTTGAGAACCTTCCTGAACTCGTAGAGAAGGCCGTAGATACCTACGGAATCCGACTGAGGAAAATAGTGATGGAGGAAGATGAAAAAGGATGCTACACCATTTTGATCACGTACGACTCGGAGTTTCGCCCGTAAGCCTCTGATAGAGTTCCTCGTAGGCGTTTATGAGGTCCCCCCGGTCAAAGCGGAAGACGTCCTTATCGAGGCTCTTCTTTGTCTCCGCATCCCAGAAGCGGCATGTGTCGGGGCTTATCTCGTCTCCCAGGATTATCTCCCCCCTCCCGTTCTTCCCAAACTCCAGCTTGAAGTCAACGAGGATTACCCCTCTCCCGGCGAAGTACTCCGTGAGAACCTCGTTAATCTTCAGGGCTATGCGCTCCATCTCCCTTACCTCTGCCTCGTCAATGCCCAGAACTTTTGCATGGTGGTGGTTTATCATTGGGTCGCCCCTGCTGTCATCCTTGTAGTACAGCTCCACCAATGGCTCGGGCAGTTTCACCCCTTCCTCGAGGGGGAGACGTTTCTTCAGACTCCCGGCAACGATGTTCCTCACAACAACTTCGAGCGGATACATCTCGAGTTTTTCAACTATCAGCCTGTTGCCCCCGGCAACGCCTATGAAATGGGTCTTGATACCGTTCTCCTCGAGGACTTTAAAGAGGTAGGCGCTTATCTGGGCGTTGAGCCAGCCCTTTCCCCTGAATTGGGCCTTCTTTTTTCCGTCAAAGGCTGTGGCATCATCCTTGAACTCCATTATTGCCTTTTCATCATCGAGCGGGATTACCTTCTTTGCCTTACCTTCGTAGACGTCCATAGACTTCACCATGTTTATGTAAAATCTAGAAGTTTTTAAGCATTTTTTAAACATAAAAAAGTTAAATAATGGGCAAGGTTTTTAAACTTAAAACTGTAAACTCCAGCAAAACTCTCGGCCAGAATAAACATCCTGACGGCAATGGAGTGGTGGTGAAGTTGAGAGAAAAGTGCGGAATCTTCGCGGCAGCAACAGAGAACGCGGCTAGGAAGGCCTACTACGCACTTCTTACCCTTCAGCATCGGGGGCAGGAGAGCGCTGGAATAAGCGTCTGGAGGCGTAGAATAAGGACACTATCAGGAAGGGGTCTAGTTTCGGAGGTCTTCAAGAACGGAGAGCTGACAAGGTTGAAATCAAACATGGTCCTAGCCCACGTCCGCTATTCTACCTCTGGCTCGCTCAACGAGACCCAACCGCTCGAAACTGAATGCTGCGGGAGGAGAATAGCGGTGGTCCACAACGGAACCCTAACGAACTTCGGATCCCTCCGGAAGAGGTATGAGAAGCTCGGTGTTAGATTCCGCCATTCCATGGATTCCGAGCTGTTGGGGATTTCATTCCTCTGGCATCTTAATGACACCGGAGACGAGTTTGAGGCTATGAAGAGAGTCTTTGAAGAGGTTAAAGGTGCTTACTCGCTTGCCTTCCTCTTCGACGGAAAAATTCTGGTGGCGAGGGATCCCGTCGGCTTCAGACCGCTGAGCTACGGGAAGGGAGAGGGCCACTACTTCGCGAGCGAGGATTCCGCATTGAGACTGTTCGTCGATGAGCTGGATGGCGGGAGGATAAGGGACGTTGGGCCGGGAGAGGTATTTTTGCTCTCGGAGGAAAGCGTTGAAAGCAGGGTTCTGGCGAAAGAGGCCCACCACCACTGCGTCTTCGAGTACATCTACTTCGCCAGACCCGACAGTACGATCGACGGGGTAAACGTCTACTCCGCGAGGGTGAGGATGGGCGTCGAGCTGGCGAGAGAAAGCCCGGCCGATGGGGACGTCGTCATAGCGGTTCCTGATTCCGGAAGAGCTGCTGCCCTTGGTTTTTCCACGGAGAGCGGTGTTCCCTACGCCGAAGGGCTGATAAAGAACCGCTACATCGGGAGGACTTTTATAACACCGGGCCAGTTCTACCGCGAGTTGAAGGTCAAGCTGAAGCTCTCGCCCGTGAGGGAAGTTGTCAGTGGGAAGCGAGTGATTCTCGTTGACGATTCCATCGTCAGGGGGACTACAATGAAGCGCATAGTGACCATGCTGCGAAATGCTGGCGCGAGAGAGGTTCACGTCAGGATTGCCTCTCCCCCCATAAGGTATCCCTGCTACATGGGGGTGGACATACCGACGAGGCACGAGCTTATAGCGGCTTTTGGTGGTGTTGAGAAAGTTAGGGAGACCATAAACGCCGACAGTTTGGCTTACCTCAGCGTTGAAGGCCTCATGCTGGCAGTGGGTAGGGGAGACCTCTGCACCGCCTGCCTCACCGGCGAATACCCCGGCTGGGCATTCAAGTTCTGAGCCTTTTCACCCGGCACGCTGAGTACTTGAACTCCGGCGTTCCGGCCTTGTTGAGCGCTGGACTCGTTATTCTGTTCGCCTTAAAGTGGAAGGGAATCGCTATCAGGCCCTCAGGGACGCCACCGATTTTTGCGCGCATCCTTATCCTCCCGCGCCTCGTCTCTATCTCTACCCACTCCCCGTCGTCGATTCCAAGTTTCTCAGCGTCATGCTCACTTATTAACGCTTTTGGTTCGCCCATAAACTTGACAAGGGAGGGCCCCCTAAGCGTCATCTCGCCGGTGTTGTAGTGGCCTACCAGTCTGACTGTTGTGAGTACGAATGGATATTCCTCGTCCGGCCGCTCCCACGGGTCTATCTGTTCCACTGCCACCAGTTTGGCTTTTCCATCGGGTGTTGCGAATTCCCATGTGTGGAGCCTTTTCTTCGGCAGGAAGATTCCCTCCGAGCTTTTAAGCTCTTTAACTGTCCTTTCCTCAAGCGACAGAAAGAGCTTAAAGTACTCCGCGGTTATCTCTTCCACCGAGCGGTAGTTGAAGCCGTTCAAACCGAGTGATCTACCCAACATGGTTAGTATCTCCCAGTCTGGCTTTGAGTCACCCGGAGGCTCGCAGACCTTCTCGCTCCACTGGATCCTCCTCTCGCTGTTCATGTAGTTGCCAGCTTTTTCGCAGAAGGCACCCGCTGGGAGGAGGTAGTGAGCGTATCTGGAGGTTCTCGTAGGAAAGATATCCTGGACGACGAGGAGGTCCAGTTTTTTCAGGGCCTTCTTCACGTGGGTGGAGTCCGCCTCGCTCACGGCCGGGTTCTCGCCCATTATGTAGAGTGCCCTGACGTCACCTTCCTCTATTGCATCCCACAACTCAGTTAGATAAAGCCCGCGCTCCGTCGGTAGATCATCGACACCCCATAGCGCGGCGACACGCTTCCTGAAGCGCTCGTCTGTGAGCGGGACGTAGCCGGGTAAGAACTCGCTCAAAGCCCCCATGTAAGCTGCCCCTTGCACGTTGTTCTGCCCGCGCATGGGGTATAGACCACCGTTCTCGCCGGTGTAGCCGAGGAGCAGAGCAAGGTCTATCACGGCCAGAACGTTCTCGACGCCTGAGACATGCTGAGTGAGGCCCATTCCCCACATTATGGCACCACTCCCTGCTAAAGCGAAGGCCCTCGCGACTTCCCTTGTAACTCCTGAGGGGATCCCGGTTACCCTCTCCGCGTACTCGGGGGTGTATTTTGTGACCGCCATCTTGACCTCCGAGAAGCCCCTCGTCCTCGAGCGGACAAAGTCCTCATTGTAAAGCTCCTCGCGGATTATCACGTGCATCATCGCGTTTGCAAGGGTTATGTCGGTTCCGGGCTTTATTATAACCCTGTAATCGGCAAAGGCCATCGTCCTCGTTTCCCTGACGTCAACGACGATGATTTTGGCCCCTCTTCTCTTTGCCCTCAGGAGGTAGTCCATCACAACCGGATGGGTCTCGGCAGGGTTGTAACCCCAGATGAGTATCGCTCCAAAGTTCTCAAGATCCTCGTAGGGGTTCGTCTGCGCCCCGGTTCCAACCGTCATCTTGAGGGCGTGAACGCTAGCTTCATGGCAGAGACGGGCACAGTTGTCAATGTTATTGGTGCCGAAGAGCCTCGCCATCTTCTGGAGGAGGTAGTTTTCCTCGTTGCTAACCTTGGGGGAGGCCAGAAAAGCGACTGCGTCAACCCCGTAGAGCTCGCGAATTTCAAGGAGTTTGCCCGCTATTTCCTCGATTGCCCTGCCCCAGCTCAAGGGCAGCATCCTGTTCCCTTCCCTCTTCAGAGGACGCTTGAGTCTGTTCCTTGAGAGGACGAACTCGGTCGCGTGGAGGCCCTTGGGGCAGAGCTTGCTCCTGTTCGGCTCACCGCGGTATGGCCTTACCCTTAGTGTTTCCGGGTCTATGAGGAGGTTGCAGCCGAAGCCACAGTAAGGACAGACAACCTTCTTCAATTCTTTCACACCACCACCTGATTTACAAAAATAACGCAAAAAATAAAAAGTTTTCTCTGATTTTTAACATGAAATTATAAAAATCAAAGGACCTTCCCCAAAAAGTACTCATGAACCCGTGTGTCATCTGTCAGCTCGGGGTGGAACTCAAGGCCGATTACGTTGCCCTGTTCGACGCCAACGATTCTATCATCGAGCCAGGCTATCGGTTTCACCCTACCGCTCAAAAGCCCCATTATCCTTGGGGCACGAATGAAGACGCCGATGAAGGGTTCATTACTGAAGGCGAGCTTTACCGGTGCCTCGAAGCTGTCCACCTGCCTGCCGTAGGCGTTCCTGTTAACACGAACATCGAGCAGCCCCAGGAACCTCTGCCCCGACGTTGCCCCTATTACTTCCTTTGAGAGCATTATCAATCCCGCGCAGGTGCCCATTATTGGCAGTCCCTCTCTTCCCAGTTTTTTAACGGACTCAAAGAGGTCGTTCTTCACCATTAACCTCGATATCGTCGTGCTCTCGCCGCCCGGGACTATCACTGCCGAGATTCCCTCAAGTTGCTCCTGCTTCCTGAGCCAGATTACCTCCCCTGGGACACCTAGATTTTCGAGGGCCTTCTTTGCAGCATCGATGTGCTCGCTGACATCACCTTGAAGGCCTATAACCCCTACTTTAACCACCTTGACCACCTCAAGTTAAACAAAAAAGGAGGGTCAGACACCCCTCTCCTCAAGGCGAACTTCCAGCTCCTCTATCTCCTGGCCACGCATTGGCTCGCCGATTTCCTTACTTATCTCGGCAAGAACATCGGGCTCGTCCCAGTGGTTGACGGCCTCGACTATCGCCCTCGCCATCTTCTTCGGGTTTGAACTCTTAAAGATTCCAGAACCGACGAAAACACCGTCCATTCCCATCTGCATCATAAGAGCGGCATCTGCTGGCGTTGAAACCCCTCCAGCGGCGAAGTTGACAACTGGAAGGCGACCAAGCTTCTTGATTTCGAGGAGTACCTTGTAGAGACCCTCAACGATCTCGCGGTAGGTGTAGTGGGCATAAACTGGCTCGTTCTCGAGGATCTGCCTCGGTAGGCCGCTTATCTCCCTGACCTCGAGGGCGAGTTTGAGATAAGGTTCCGCGAATTTTTCAGCCACACCGTAAACTTGCTCATCCGTCATCCTCTGGAGGAGGGCTATGTTGTCTTTAAGCAGGCGAACGTGTCTGACCGCCTCGACGATGTTGCCTGTCCCTGCCTCGCCTTTTGTCCTCATCATAGCTGCCCCTTCCCATATTCTCCTGACGGCCTCGCCGAGGTTCCTGTTGCCACAGACGAAGGGAACCTTGAATTCACGCTTGTCTATATGGAAGTAGGGGTCCGAGGGTGTCAGGACCTCACTCTCGTCTATCATGTCAACCCCGAGGGCTTCAAGGATTCTGGCCTCGGCAACGTGGCCTATCCTAACCTTGGCCATCACTGGAACCGTCACCGCGTCCATTATCTCTTGGATCTTCTCTATCGGGGCCATTCTGGCAACGCCACCGGCCTTCCTGATGTCGGCCGGAACACGGTGGAGGGCCATGACGGAGACCGCTCCAGCCTCTTCCGCGATGCGAGCCTGCTCGGCGTTGGTAACGTCCATTATGACGCCGCCCTTCACCATCTTGGCGAAACCGCGTTTCAGTCTCTCCGTGCCCTTGACCTCAATAACGTCAAACTTCCCCATGGCAATCGCCTCCTCAAGTTTTGACCTGCAATTATTTCAAGGAAAAACTTGAATATAAAGCTTGCCGTTGTAAGCCCCGTAAGTTTCAGAAAAAGTCCCAAAAATTAACGGGGGAAGATGAAAGAAGCTCTGGTTAAACCTTTCCAATAACCTCAAGGCTAACGTCGAAGTTCCTGATGGAGTGCGTCAAATAGCCGAGGCTTATGATGTCGACTTCTAGCTTCGCGTACTCAGTAATATTTTCGGGGGTTATGCCGCCGGAGACCTCGATTTTGACCCTATCCCGGAGTCCTTCACGCTTTAAAGTCTCCAAAGTCTCCGCTATCTCATCAGGCGTCATGTTGTCGAGCATCACAACGTCGGCCCCCGCCTTTGCTGCTTTAACCGCGTCCTCTAGGCTCTCGACCTCGACCTCGACGACCTTGTAAACGCTGAAGGCTTTGGCGCGCTTTATTGCCTCCTCCAGTGGAACCAGTGCGAGGTGGTTGTCCTTAATGAGTATCGCGTCACTGAGGGAAAAGCGGTGAGGCTCACCGCCACCGATGAGGAGCGCCCTCTTGTCGAGGGGTTTCAGCAGGGTTTTTCTCGTGCCTGCCACCCTAACGTTGGGGTTGACCGCCCTAACCTTCTCGACGAGCTTCCTTACCTCGGTTGCAATCCCGCTCATTCTGCCCATCACGTTCAAGGCTGTCCTCTCGACAAGGAGGATTGCGCGGGCATTGCCTTCGAGTTCGAGGATAACCTCCCCCTTCCCCACTTCCCCGCCGTCGTGCTTTTTAACCCCAACTTTGATTCCGAAGTGATTGAAGAGGGCTTTGGCCTCCTCAACGCCGGCAATAATCCCTTCCTGCTTCGCTATAATGACGGCCCTTGCCGCAATATTATCTGGAATAACTGCCTCGCTCGTGACGTCGCCGAAGGGGGTATCCTCCCCAAGGAAGCGGAGGAGATACTCAAGGGATACCATCTCAGCTCATCTCCAGCATTCTCTCGATAGCCCTCTTGGCCTTCTCCGCTGTTTCCTCCGGAACTTCGATGGTGTACTTCATGTCACGGAGCGACCGGTAAACGTCCTCGAGCGTTATGGCCTTCATCCCGATGCAGGCTGCATCTTCCCTGGCTGCGTGGAACTTAATGTTAGGATAAAGCCTGCTCAAACGATATACCATCTCCCTCTCTGTGAAGACCACCCACTCGCTCCACTCGGGCGCGTGCCTTATCATCCCACCGGTGGAGACAATAATATCTGCCCTCTCCTGCACCTCGGGCTCGCACTCCGGATGGACCATCAGCTTGGCGTTTGGATACAGTCTTTTCGCACGTTCAACGTCCTCAACGGTGAACTTTTTGTGGACATAGCAGTGACCATACTCCGGAACAGGGATGACCTTCTTCCCGGTCTGCTTCGCAACATAGTGGGCAAGGTTCTTGTCGGGACCGAAGATGACAACGTCCGAATCGAGCTTTCCGACGATTTCTGCAGCGTTTGCAGAGGTGACCGTAACGTCAGCAAGGGCCTTACACTCGGCGGTGCTGTTGACGTAGAGAACCACGGGGGCGGTGGGATATTTCTCTTTGGCCTCGATTATGTGCTCCGGTTTGAGCATGTTGGCCATCGCACAGGTTGCCCCCTTCGCGGGGAGCAGGACGGTCTTCTCTGGGTTGAGTATTTTAGCTGTCTCAGCCATGAAGTCCACACCGGCAAAGACTATCACGTCAGCGTCAACGTTGACGGCTTTCCTCGCGAGTTCAAGGCTGTCCCCTAGGAAGTCGGCTATGTCCTGAACCTCCGGCAACTGGTAATTGTGAGCCATGATTATGGCGTTGCGCTCCTCCTTGAGCCGGTTTATTTCCTCCACGAGCTTCTCACGTTCCATAATCTCACCCCTCTTAGGTGAAAATAAAGGGGGTATGTTAAAAGGGTTTTTGGACACCTTTGGTTAGAGCCTGCACCGTCCGTCAAAGAAGCTCGGTCTCTCGAATCCTTTCCTCATCGTCGGGAAGTCCCCGCGGTAGTGGCTTCCCCTGCTCTCCTCCCTCGCCAGGGCACACTCAAGGATGCCTCTCGCGAGGAGTTTCAACCTCCCATCCGCCTCTATTCCCTTCAGCTTTTTCAGTCCACTCCTAAGGCCTTCCGCACTCCTCACTATTCCCGCGTGCTCCCAGAGGAGTTCCCTGATGGCATCGACGTCTCCAAGGTCGTTGCATCTGCATTCGGGTTCTTTAACCGCCCTGTGCCTGGGTCTGTCCCTCTTTACCGTTCGGGCCACCTCGAGTCCCGAAACGACGCACTCGAGGAGTGAGTTGCTCGCGAGCCTGTTCGCCCCGTGGAAGCCGTTGGAAGCCGCTTCTCCGATTGCATAGAGGTGCCTTATTCCCGTTCTATACCAGATGTCGACGGCTACCCCGCCCATTGTGTAGTGCGCGATGGGGGCAACGGGGATCAAGTCCTTCGAGGGGTCTATACCGTCCCTGCGGAGGAAGGCGTATATCTGGGGGAAGCGCTTTTTGAAGTCCTTTATAGGGCTTGCATCCAGGAATACCCTCTTCCCGGCCTGTACCTGGTGATATATAGCCCTTGAGACGATATCGCGCGTGGAAATCTCGTTCACGAAGCGCTCTCCCTCATCAGTGATCAACCTCGCACCGGCCCCGCGAACTGCCTCGCTTATGAGCTTCACTCCGTTTCTGCCGATGTAGCCCGTCGGGTGGAACTGGACGAACTCCAGATCCCTTGCTGGGGCGCCCTTTTGGACTGCCTCCCCTATGAGCAGGCCGATGTTCGTTCCCGAGCCGGCGGTGTATTTGAAAAGCCCTGAGAAGCCGCCCGAGGCTATAATCACAGCATCGAAGGGCAGGAACTCACCCTCTACGAAGACCCCATAGGCCGTCCCGTGCTTGATTCCGAGTCCGTTAACGAAGCCCCTGACAAAATTCACACCGAGTTCCCGGGCGCGGAGATGAAGGAGCCTCGTGATGTGCTTTCCGGTCTCGTTCTTTATCGTGAAGACCCTTGGGAACGAGTGCCCACCCTCGGTCTCGCTGGCTTCGAACTTCAGGCCGAGAGAGGTTAAGAAGTCATACACCTCGCTCGCCTTTGAGATTACCTCCCAGACGACCTCCTCATCGTTGAGGTACTTTCCCGCCTTGAGCGTGTCGAGGAAGTGCGCCTTTGGGGAGTCTCCCTCGGAGATTGGAAGGGCTACCCCCGCCTGGGCCAGGTAGGAGTTGCTCTTCCTGATGTCCGGACCGATGAGCGAGACCTCGAACCCCCGTTTTGCTAAGGCTATGGCCGCGGTCAGTCCCGCGATTCCGCCGCCTGCGATTCCAACTCTCATCCAACCACCGGGAGAAAAAGGGGAAAAGGGCTTAAACGCTTTTTCATTCCTTCATTTTCCGACCGGGTAGTTGGGGGCTTCGTTCGTTATGGTGATGTCGTGTGGGTGGCTCTCCCTTATTCCGGCGTTGGTGATTATCACGAACTTGCCCTTCTCCTCCAGCTCCCCGATGTCCTTTGCCCCAACGTAGCCCATTCCAGAGCGCAGTCCACCGACGAGCTGATAGAGGACGTCGCTGACCGGCCCCTTGTAAGGAACGACCCCCTCAACGCCCTCCGGTACGAATTTCTTTGTCTTCATGTGACCTTTCTGATAATACCTCTCGGCTCCCCCTTTCATCATGGCGCCGAGGGAGCCCATTCCGCGGTACTGTTTGTACCTCCTCCCGTTTATGACGACCTCTCTACCTGGTGCCTCTCTCGTTCCCGCGAGGAGTGAACCGAGCATGACCGCGTCCGCTCCGGCCGCTATTGCTTTAACGATGTCACCGGAGTACCTTATCCCGCCGTCTGCTATCACATGGAGTCCGTATTCGCTGGCCCTATCCGCTACGAGTGCCACCGCAGTGAGCTGGGGAACACCAACGCCGGCCACAACGCGTGTGGTACAGATGCTCCCGGGTCCGATTCCAACCTTTAAAGCGTCAGCGAAGGTGAGGTCATCAACGGCCTTAGGGTTGGCTATGTTCCCCACTAGGAGGTCGGCATCTACTGCCTTCCTAATCTCCCTCATCGCCTTTACCGCTTTAAGATTGTGTGCGTGGGCAGTGTCAACGACTATGACGTCGGCCCCGGCTTCGTCGAGCGCCTTTGCCCTCTCAAGGTCGAAGGGGCCGACGGCGGCCGCCACTAAGAGGTCTCCGTTTTCATCCCGAACTGCGTTTCTGTACTTTTTCCTCTTGGTCAGGTCACTCATTGTGATTATTCCCACGAGCCTGCCGTTGGAATCAACGACCGGGAGGCGGTCTATTCTATTCTTGAACATGAGTGCAACTGCCTCCTCTACCGAAACGTCCTCTCCGACGGTTATTACCTCATCGGTCATCAATTCGCTAACTTTTGTGCCTTCCTTAGCGGCTATGTCCTTCTTTGTTAGTATCCCAACGAGCCTTTCCTCTTCCACAACAGGGAGGCCGTCTATCCCGTTCTTTTCCATAAGGTAGAGAGCGTAGTCAAGGCTCTCGTCGGGTGATATTGTTATAACGTCCTCGACTATGAAGTGTTCTGCCCTCTTTACTCTTCTTACCTGCTCTACCTGTTCCCCTATGCTCATGTTCCTGTGGATGACCCCGAGACCGCCCTCCCTGGCCATCGCTACTGCCATCTCCCACTCGGTGACGGTGTCCATGGCAGCGCTCAGAATCGGTATGTTCAGCCTCACGTTCGGCGTTATCTGGGTGGAAACGTCCACGTCCTTTGGCTCGACCTCGGTTGCCTGCGGTATCAGGAGAACGTCGTCGAAGGTGTACCCCTTAATCGCATTAACAATTTTATGTTCAAACTTTCCCATTTTCTACGGACCCCCATGTCCTTTTTAACTTGAACTTGTTAAGAGTTTTTAAGAGTTTCCACGATGGAACTCAAGCACCTGCTGAGAGGGTAGGATAACAAACTTAATGGAAAGCCCACACATAATGCTTATCCTCGGCATGCCTGCTTTAGCAGAATGACAATAAGACCTAAAAAATGAGATGATCTTCTAAAATTTTTTCCTTTTTCAGCTTAATTTTGGCACAAATCCAAAGAAACACCCAAAAAACAAAAATACCTCGGGCCATCAGTTACCCCGGTGATACCATGGAGGTAGTTGTTTCGATAAAGGCAAGGGGGGAGGGCCAAACCCTCCGCTGAGGGCGTTGAGAGCTTTGATTTTGAAGAACTTCTGTATGAACTCCTGAAGGAGGGTCTTTTCTGGGCGGCGCTTGGAAGGCCGTCGGAAGTGATGCCGTTTCTGAGGGGCAAACTCCTGGGGAACGGCTTTGTGGCAGGAGAAGGGCGCAGGGACTACGTGGAGTACCTGCTCGACGAACTTGGGCGCTTTTACGAGCGCGTCTCGTGGAGTGGAAAGCTGGGCAAAAGCCACTGGAAGGCGCTGAAGTCCTTTCACAGGGATATACTCCTGTGCCTCTACTAAGGGGCCTACCTTTTTAACCCCTCTTCCGTACTCCACTTGGGATGATGAGGGAAGTTTCGACCGAACGATGAGGAAACTCGCATGGTCTGACCACCCTCAACCTTTTAAGCTTCTTTTCTCTCCGCTCACCGGGAGGAGAAATGGGTGAGAATGAAGTCCTTACAAAGTTCATCAATCATTTAAAAGAACTCGTTGAACTCGAGCGTAAGGCGGAGATAGAGGCCATGCGCCAGGAGATGCGGCGCCTTTCTGGAAGGGAGAGGGAAAAGGTGGGGAGGGCCATTCTCAGTCTCAACGGCAAAATCGTTGGCGAGGAGCTTGGCTACTTCCTGGTCAGATACGGGCGCGAGGGGGAAATAAAGACCGAGATAAGCGTTGGCGACCTGGTCGTAATAAGCAGGCACGATCCTTTGAAGAGCGATCTGGTTGGAACGGTCGTTGAGAAGGGGAAGCGCTTCATCACTGTTGCCCTTGAGACCGTCCCCGAGTGGGCGCTCAAGGGAGTTAGGGTTGATCTCTACGCCAACGACATAACCTTCAAGCGGTGGCTCGAGAACCTGAGCAACCTGCGCGAGAGTGGGAGGAAGGCCCTGGAGTTCTACCTCGGTCTCCGCGAGCCTGAGGAAGGCCAGCCCCTCAATTTCAAACCCTTTGATACAGGTCTCAACGCGAGCCAGAGAGGGGCTATATCTAGGGCCCTGGGCAGTCAGGACTTCTTTCTGATTCACGGTCCCTTTGGAACCGGCAAGACGAGAACCCTGGCAGAGCTGATAATGCAGGAAGTCGAGAGGGGCCATAAGGTTCTGGCTACTGCCGAAAGCAACGTTGCCGTTGACAACCTCGTGGAGAGGCTTTCAAACTCCGGCCTAAAGGTTGTGAGAATTGGGCATCCAAGCAGGGTATCAAAAAAGCTCCACGAGACGACTCTAGCGTACCTCATAACGCAGCACGAACTCTACGGTGAGCTGAGGGAGCTTCGTGTCATCGGCCAGAACCTCAAGGAGAAGAGGGACACATTCATTAAACCGGCACCAAAGTACAGGCGGGGTTTAACGGACTTTGAAATACTGGCTCTCTCGAGGAGAAGGAGGGGGACGAGGGGTGTCCCTGCGAAGCTCATCCGCGAGATGGGTAACTGGATAAAGCTCAACAGACTCGTTCAGAAGGCCTTCGACGATGCTAAGAAGCTTGAAGAGAGGATAGCACGTGAGATAGTAACCAGTGCCGACGTCGTGCTGACCACGAATTCATCAGCCGGGCTTGAGGTTGTTGATTACACCTCCTACGATGTTGCTGTAATAGACGAGGCGACGCAGGCGACGATACCTAGTGTTCTCATATCCATCAACCGCGCTAAACGGTTTATCCTAGCCGGCGACCACAAACAGCTCCCTCCGACGATACTTAGTGAGAAAGCAAAAGAATTGAGTAAGACACTCTTCGAGGGGCTTATCGGGCGTTATCCAGGCAAGAGTGTCATGCTCACCGTTCAATACAGAATGAACGGGCGCCTCATGGAGTTTCCGAGCAGGGAGTTCTACGGGGGGGAAGTTGAGGCGGATGAGGGTGTGAGGAGCATTACCCTTGTGGATTTGGGTGTTAACGCCCCACGCTCTGGAACCCACTGGGAGAGTATTCTAAATCCAGAGAACGTGCTGGTTTTCGTAAGCATCTCAAAGAGAGCCGATCGCTTCGAGAGGCAGAGACGCGGGAGCAAGAGCCGTGAAAATCCCCTTGAGGCGAGGCTGGTTAGTGAAGCCGTTGGGAAGCTCTTGGAGATAGGTGTTAAGCCGGAATGGGTTGGTGTTATTACCCCATACGATGACCAGCGCGACCTGATAAGCTCGCTCCTGCCAGAGGAGGTTGAGGTGAAGACGGTTGACGGCTACCAGGGCAGGGAGAAAGAGGTGATTGTTCTATCCTTTGTCCGCTCGAACGAAAAAGGTGAGCTGGGTTTCCTGAAGGATTTGAGACGCCTGAACGTTTCCCTAACGAGGGCGAAGAGGAAGCTTATCCTAATTGGTGACTCCTCAACGCTGAGCGCCCACCCGACTTATAAACGGCTTGTAGAGTTCGTGCAGGAGAAGGAGACTTTCTTAGAGATGGAAGATGAGGCGGAGTGAAAATGTTCCTCTACACCGAGAACTTTGAAGGGCAGAAGGAAAGGGCAATGGAAGGCCTCAAGCAGGCCTTGGCAGAGGATAAAGTGGATCACGACATAATACCCCTGCTTGAGAGGCTTAACGCCCTTGACGACTACTTCACAACTTCCTCCTGTTCCGGCAGGATTTCGGTTATGGAGATGCCCTACTTCGGCGACAAGGTTAACTCCGTCTGGCTCGGAAAGTGGCACCGTGAGGTCACCGTTGAGGAGGTTTTTGAGGCCATCGGGAAGCATAGATCCGGACAGCTCTGGTTCCTTGTGAGAAGCCCTATCCTCCACGTGGCCGCGAGGACTATGGATGATGCAGTAAAACTGCTCAACTTCGCGATAGGCCTCGGGTTCAAGTACAGCAACATAAAGAGCGTCAGCCACAGGAAGCTCCTCGTCGAGATACGCTCCACCGAGAGGATGGACGTCCCGCTTGGCGAGGATGGGGAGCTCTGGGTGAGCGAGGAGTATATCGGAAGAATCGTAAACCTTGCAAACGCCCAGGTGAGGCGCTTCAAGGGCAAGCTGAAGAGACTGGAAGAGGAAATAGAAAAGCTCTGAAATAAAGTCAAACCTCCAGCGGGAACTTCACGTAGTCCAAAACGCTCCCGTAGCTCCTCTTTATCTCAACGTGCTCGACCAGGTCTCCGAACTCCCCGCCGGCAAGGCCATCTGCTATTATCGCGCTCCCCTGGGCTGCCTCCTTTGCCATGCCCTCGAGGCCCCTCTGTCTAACTACTGGAAGGCCAAAGCGCTCCTCGAAGAGATCCTCAACGTCCTTTCTCAGCTTGTCTATGCGCATGAGCCTTCCTGAGAGGATTATCTCCCTTGCACCCCTAACGACGGCGAGTTCGCTCGCAACGGCCTTTAAGAAGCCTTCCTTCATGGCATCCCAGGCTCTGGTGAAGGGTTCTTCGTCGAGCCTCCCCGCGAACTCCTCCGGCGGGAGAATCTCGTTGGCCGCTATAACCGTCGCACCGCCCCAGAAGAGGTGCCACTTCTTGACGCTTCCGAGGAGGTAGGCAACCTCGCCGTCGAGGGCACCACTATTCACGTAAGCAGGACCAGGGAAGGTTGTTCCTCCTATTCCATCTATTATCTTGCCACTCTCAACTGCCCCTGCATAGTTGTAGCCGAAGCCCACCTCCAGGAGGACGAAGGAGACACCGCTGTAGTCAATTCCGAGCCTTTTGGCCTGGTCGTAGATTCCGAGGACTGTTATGGCCATCTTGTCCGCGGTGCCCATGTCGATCCTGTTGTACTTCCTCCACTTGGGGACGGTGGGGAGGTGGATAACGCCAGGTATGAACCAAACGTTCATCCCTTTCTCCGCCATCTTGGATACCATCTTCTGGAGGCCGATGAGAACGGGTATCTCCTTTAGCTCGTCCTCCCTGACGAGGGTCATTTCGAACTTGTCCCGCTCAGTCAGCTCGCTTATGTGCTTCAGCGGGACGCCGTAGCCGGACGGGCCGATTATAAGTTCGGCGTTGAAGTCCTCTATCACCTTAACTATTCTCTCCGGCTCCTCTGCCACGACCTCACTCGGAAAGGTCAGGTCGAGCTTTATCCTTCCGTCTTTAAGGCCCATTACATCGAAGCTCTTCGTTCCTGGGTCCACTCCTATGACCCTCATCCTGCCCACCGGAGAATAGGGGACTGGGTGGAATATAAAAGTTACTTTTTTCTCTTGAAAGCCTCGCCCTTAGCTGGGAGGAGGCCAGTTGGGTAGAATGGGAACACAGAAACACCAGTTGGAACGCCTCAAATGGCCAATCAAAGCCATGGGGTACTGAGGTTGTAAATAGAATTGGAGAAAAGAATTCAAAGACCTTCAGTCGAGGTCGCTTCCGAAGTTCTCGTTTCCTCCGCTCTCGTTGCCCTTGTCCTTGTCGAGCTTGCTCGCCGCTATGACGTCGTCGATGCGGAGGATCATTATTGCCGCCTCACTCGCGCTCTTGATGGCCTGCTTCGTAACCCTTACCGGAGCGATGACACCGCGCTCCATCATGTCTGCCGGCTCGCCCTCGAAGACGTCAACGCCGATCGTTGATCCTCTCTCCTTGTGCGCCGCTATGACTTTGACAAGGGTCTCGATCGGGTCGAGGCCGGCATTCTCTGCCAGGGTCCTCGGGATGACCTTCAGGGCCTCGGCGAAGTTCTCTATCGCGAGGGCCTCCTTGCCGCCAACCTCCTTGGCGTACTCATCAAGCTTAATGCTAAGCTCAATCTCAGGAGCACCGCCAGCTGCCACGATCCTCCCGTCCTCGACAATGTCCTTGACGACCTTGACGGCGTCCTCAAGGGCGCGCTCGACCTCGTCGACGACGTGCTCGGTGCCGCCACGGATGAGTATGGTGACTGCCTTCGGGTTCCTGCAGCCCTCAACGAAGATCATGTTCTCGCCGGCGACCTTCCTCTGCTCGACAAGCTTGGCCTCACCGAGGTCATCACTGGTGAGGTCGCGGATGTTGGTGACGATCTTTGCTCCAGTGGCCTTGGCGAGCTTCTCCATGTCGCTCTTCTTGACGCGCCTGACGGCGAGGATGCCCTTCTTAGCGAGGTAGTGCTGTGCGAGGTCGTCGATGCCCTTCTGGACGAAGACGACGTTCGCTCCAACCTCCTTGATCTTGTCGACCATCTCGCGGAGCATCTTCTCCTCCTGCTCGAGGAAGGCCTGGAGCTGGTCCGGGCTGGTGATCCTGATCTCGGCGTCGGTCTCAGTCTCTTTGACTTCCAGAGCCTCGTTGATGAGGGCAATCTTGGCGCCCTCGACCCTCTTTGGCATGCCAGGGTGGACGACCTCCTTGTCGATGACAACACCGCGGATGAGCTGGGTGTCGCTGACGGCACCGCCCTCCTTCTTCTCGAACTTGATGTTGTCGAGGTCCACTTTATAGCCATCGCCGATCTTCTCGGCCACCTGCCTAACCGCCTCAACGGCTATTCCAGCAAGGTACTCGCGCTCCTCCTCTGCGGCCTTTCCAGTGATGGCGGTGACAGCGGCCTTCTTGAGGACCTCAACGTCGTCAACGTTAACCTTCTTGGCCATCTGGTCGAGTATTTCTTGGGTTTTTTCGGCGGCCATGGTGTAACCCTTGACGATGATGCTCGGGTGAATGTTCTGGTCGAGTAACTCCTCAGCCTTCCTCAAAAGCTCGCCAGCGATAACAACCGCAGTAGTAGTACCATCACCAGCCTCCTTATCCTGAGTCTTAGCAACCTCAACCATCATCTTAGCAGCAGGGTGCTGGATGTCCATCTCGTCGAGGATGGTGGCGCCGTCGTTTGTGATGACTATGTCTCCAAGGCTGTCGACGAGCATTTTGTCCATTCCCTTTGGTCCGAGGGTGGTCCTCACGGTCTCGGCTATTATCCTGGCTGCGAGAATGTTCAGCCTCTGGGCGTCCTTTCCAACGTACCTCTGAGTCCCCTCAGGCAGAATAACAACAGGCTGGCCTGTAAGCTGAGCCATCTCCTATCACCCCCT
Source organism: Thermococcus sp. (assembly GCF_027023865.1). Lineage (NCBI taxonomy): Archaea > Methanobacteriati > Methanobacteriota > Thermococci > Thermococcales > Thermococcaceae > Thermococcus > Thermococcus sp. Next base: position 68,791 of record NZ_JALVUC010000020.1, read on the forward strand.
TTCGTTTTCTTTTTTAGGGGTGGAATGGTTTTAGTTATAATTGCTTCCGCTTTATCATTCCTTTGGTTTATTTATAAATTTTTCGGTCTTTCAATCCCGGCATATGCGCAGCATATGAGGCTTTATTGTTCATCACCTTAGGGTGGAGTATGGATAGAGACTTGGAGCGGCAAGCAAAAGAAGCTCAAAAATCTTATAACCTTCAATTATATTTTTGGCTGTATACTGGACGGTTTTTCCATCCAAGCGCTCCACAAAGGGCAGTAGTTCTGCAACGTCGGCCATTTCACTACCCAAGAATCTGAGGGTAAATTCCACGGGGCCCTCAATTGTCAATGGTTTTAATTCTCCATCTTTAAATTTTCTGACAGTTCTGGAAACTGCAGACTCCAAGTTTTCTCTTATCTTTTTCATGCTCGGACTTATGGCGGAGAAGCGTGAGAGGGATCGCTTGAACACGACTCTTTCTGCCCAAGGAGTGAACTTCTTAACATCTTCCTCTAGCAGTTTCGCATCTCCAGCTACCAACCCCATGGGAATTCCATAGTACCCAAGGGCGTACGCATTTAGGAGGAACTCACTCACGGGGATGCCGTTTATCCTGAGCTCATCCACAGAGGAACTGCTGTAGGTGTGGTCAAAAGTTGCCCTTCCTGTTCCTGCTTTTGCATGATAACCAATGAATACGGCAATGTTGCACTTTTCTGCCTCGCTTATCATGCTTAGAGGTCTTGGGAATCCTCTAACGAGGCTTGCATACTCTGGAAGTTTGTCTGGAAGTATGTTGACCATCGGGCCGTGGCTGTCGGCTATTATAACCTCCTCAAAGCCTTTGTTGTGCAAAAATTCAGCTACTGAAAATGTTATATCTGTAGCAATCTTCCTTGCCTCTTGGTATAGGGCACCTTTAACAAAAAGATGCTCCCCGCTGACGATAAATGGGAGACCCTCCAAGTCTACAGAGACGAATGCCTTCATTAATATCACCCTTTGCAGATAATTACAATCAGCTATAAATCTCTTTAGGTGAATTTCTGCTAATTTACATGGATAATGCTAATATATCAGATTTTTAATCAGAATGGGAATATACAAGGTATTCTGAAACGGTTTGTCCAGAGCAACCACCTTTTTTATGCGGTGATACTTAATGGGTTTTAGTTGTAGTGTATCATTAAAAAGTCCCAATGATGTAGTTCAGAGACCATCACCTGAGAAGTTGTTAACGTACACTTCAACACCAAGCTCCTCTAGCTTTTTCTTCAGTCTCCCCATCTCTTCTCTTCTTGGCCAGCAGTGTTCTGAGCACCATGTTTCATCGCGAGGATTCGTCAGGGGTTTCCCTACAAGGGGATTAAGGATAATGTAGAAGTCCGTTTTGAGCATTTTCAGCCCTTCTTCGATCCACGGCCACTGGTTAAATCCTCTTGCTACTGGGATTCTGAGCTCAAGAGGAATGGTGTAGTCTGAGACTGTTTTCAGGCCGTCGAGGAACAGTTTCCACAGCCCTTGTGATGTTGTCTCTGGAAGGCCGTAGAGTTCAACCGGAGGAGCCTTGAGGTCGGTAGCAATGTGTTCAACGAGGCCTGCGTTTAGAAGTTTTTTCAGTGGGTCGATGAGAGTTAAGTTAGTGTTCAAGCTCACTGGAACGTCGAGGAGCTTAACTTCTGCCAATAGTGAACTTAGCTCCTGCCACTGTACTAGCGGTTCCCCGCCGGTGACGTGGAGATAGTCAATTAGGAAAGCATTCGATTCAAGCTCTTCAAGCAGGGCATTTCTGTCGAGGGGGAAACAGTCTTTCCCCTCTGCGATGTGCCAGTTGTGACAGAAGGGGCATTTCAGGTTGCACCCGCAGAGCCAGAGGGTGAAGGTGACCTTTCCATGGATGTCAATCATGCTAACTGTCTTCCAGCCGCTCGTGAGCATTGGATCACCCCCCTGAAAAGGGAAATCAGGAGGAGTAGTGTCTCCTCGTCCAGAACTCCTTCTTCCTAAAGGGGTTCCAATTTTTGAGTGGGCGGTAGTAGCCGATTATTCTGCTCCATATCTCGACGTTCTCGCTTCCGCAGCGTGGGCAGTGGGTGTATAATCCTGTCGTTGAGTAGCCGCAGTCGTTGCAGACGGTTATTGCTGGAGTGTAACTCCAGTAGACGAGGTCAGTTTTCATGAGTCTCTTCGTGAGTTTTGCTAGGGCTTCTGGATCCGGTTCTTCTCCAAGGAATATGTGCATCATGACCCCACCGGTGAAGCTTCTCTGAACCTTTTCTTCAACCGTTATCCTGTCACCCAGTTCCAGAGAACCGTAGTATGGGGCTATGCTGGTGGAATAAATTGGGTTCTCTGGGTCTTCGAGATATTTCTCCAGTTCTGGAAAGTCTTTGATGTCTTTGATGGCGAGTTTTGCAGCTGCGCTTTCACCTGGCACTTCCTCAACGTTCCATGGTGTTCCGGTTTCACGCATCCATTCTCTGGCCTTTGCTGTTGCAAATTCTACCATCTTTTTCATGAGTCTCGCGGCTTTAAGCCACTTCTCCCTCGCGCCCTCCTCCCAGAGGTTCGGTTCGTTGAGGTATATGGCAGCCGCTTCGGGAAGACCAAGGATCCCGATGGTGTTAAAGTGGCTTGATGGGAACTCCTTGATGTATAAGTGGATCATCTGATACATCTGGTGGTAGTTCGTTATCAGCCCCACATAGCGCTCGCGGAACCAGTCGGTCGTTGCTTTAACCATGTTGAGAACCCTTCCGTATTCTTCCCAGAACTTATCGTCGTCTCCCTTCGCTTTGAGCGCGAGCCTCGGCAGATTCACTGTGGTCACGTTCACAGAGCCAGTAACGTCGGGCATTGCCCAGAGACCGCCGAAACGCTGGCGTTCAAGTTTTTCTATGGCTTCTTCCTCAACGTTATTCTTGGAGACATCGAATGCGAAGGCCATTTCGTTTTTGTCGATGGCGATTCTGCAGCACATGGCGAAGCTTGCGTCCGGGTCTACAACGTTTGTGTTGAGCCAGTAGAAGCTTCCGCGCTTTGCTGCCGTTGTGAAGACTGTCTCAAATACCTCGGGGTCGTCCCAGAGCATGTCTGCTGTGGTCATGAGGGTTGGAATCGGAAAAGTGAATGGTTGTTCTTTTGCATCTCCCTCGCGGAGGACTTCGGTTAGGGCTATGAAGAACTCCTTGGCTTCCCTCTCATACTCACCGAGAGGTTCGAGCTTTTTGCCATCGTAAATTGCATAATCCCCTTCAAGCATCTTCTTCGGGGCGTCGAGGGTTACGGTGAAGTTGGTAAAAGGCGTCTGCATTCCGACTCTGCTTGGGTAGTTGAGGTTGTAAACGAGCCTTTGGATTTGCTGCCTGATTTTACGCCTGTCCAGACCTTCTTTTCTGATGAACGGCCCGGCGTACCACTCAACGGAGCTTAGCGCCTGGGCGCCGCTGAAGTAGTGCTGCATGGTTATAAGGTAGTTTGCTATGTGGTCAACGTAGGTGTCGAAGTGTCTGGCTGGCCTTGATATTATCGTCGGTGTTTGGAGGCCCTTTTCGAGCAGGCGTGCGGTACTGTGGCCCGTGCAGTAGGGGATGTAAAGGCTGTAAGGGAGTTTGTGGATGTATATATCGGCAGATAAGTGGGAGTTCTTACCCCTCTCTGGAATCAGCGAGAGGTATTTCCTCAGTGCTTCCTCCATTACATAGGCAAAGAAACCCGTCGGGCCGGGGTAGCGGTTCGCGTTTTCGAGTACGTCAAGACTGCTCCAGTTCGCGTACTCCTGGATGATATCTTTCTCTGCTGTCTCCATCTTAACCACCTGGATAATTTATCCAGGTCTTGGAATCGGGACAGGGAATATAAGCCTTCACTTTGAATATCTGGGCAGAATGTCCAATTTATTGGAAAATTAACCCAAAGACACCAAACATTTCTCAAGATTGTGGAGAGTTCGACAATCAAAATGACGATGAAAAGAGAAAGTTTATATAAAGCACGACAATGGACTGTCAAAACGTCAGAACTAAACTGAAAACTCTGATAGGTCTTTGAACCCGCTCCTGTTTTTAAGGCCCGAGTAGGCCATACCTTTTTAACCCGTCACACTGACCGAAGGCCGGTGATTAGAATGACCGACGTGAAGGAGCAGTGGGAGAAGGCTCTAACCGAGAAGGACTGTGAGAAGTTGCTTGAACTGTTTGACGATTACATCGATTCCATTGAGGACGAGGAGGGGCTTAAGAAGGAACTCGACAGGCTCAAAGAAGTTGTGCTGGAGTGTGAGGATCCCTATGGCCTGGCGCACGAGATAGCCCACGTCTATGCCGATCTTGAAGACGTTGAGGGAGGTATAGGCCCATACAAACGCCTCGTCGAGAAGAGCATGGACGACCCCGAGGAGTATGCGACGGCGCTCTACTACCTGGCCGATGCCTATGAGAACTTTGGAAAACCTGAAAAGGCGATTGAGGCCTACGAGAAGCTTCTAAAGCACGAGGAAGAGGTGCTGAAGAACGAGAAGGAAATCGGCCTGACCCTCGCGAACCTCGCGGTGAACTATGATGACCTTGGAGAAACGGAGAAGGCGATAGAGCTGATGGAGCGCGCGAGAGAAATATTCGAGAAGCTCAACGACGAGAAGAACTACATGATAAGTCTCCTTGATCTGGCGCACTTCAAGTACGAGCTTGAGGATTACGACGCCGCCGAAGTCCTAATACGTGAGGTTCTCAAGAACCCAAGGGACGATGAGGTGGAAATAAACGCGAGGCTCATCGAGGCGGAAATCTGGGCTGGCAGGGAGGACTACGATAAAGCGTTCAAGGCACTCCGTGATGCCCTCATGAAGGCCATCGATGTCAACGACGATATATTCGAGCTTGTTTTTGACACGCTCGTTGATTTCATAGAGGGCCTCTTCAACGAAGGCTCCTATGATGTTGTGACCAAAGACATGGAGACCTTTGCGGAGCTTTTTGAGGATGACACCGCCTACTTCTTCAGGGCGATAGGGGAATTGGCGCGCTGGAAGGGGGGCGACGAGGAAGCTAAGAAGCGCTTCGACGAGCTTTACTCAAAGGTCGAGAACGAGGATCTCAGGACAATCTTGGATGAGTGGAAGAGGCCGAAGCTGAGTTTGAGCTTGGGGCTTTAGGCTTTGCACCTTCGTTAGCAGTTTTTACATATTTTTCTATTTCCAAGAGGCTCTTCTGTATCATCCTTTCACCTGCGTTTTAGATTTTAATGCCGACGATGTTTCCCTTGCTGTTGTATTCAAACCACGCGTCCTCATCGACTTCGTCGGTATTCGAGACTGGTCTTTCCCATATTTTTGAGGGCAGAATAGCATTAAGGGAGGGCGAAAGCCCTCAGATCCTTGAAACGGTTCCTACACTTACGCTCTCAACATTCTCGACCTTTTCAAAGGCCTCTACGACCTGATCGAGGTCGTAGCCCTCTTCATCCTTGGCCAGAACATAGAGCTTGAGGGCGACGAGGCCGAAGGCGATTGGCTCGCGCTCGACCTTTGCTAATCCGAACTTCCCTGGGAGGGCCTCCTTGAGCTTCCCCTCAAGTTCATCGAGGTTAACCTCTGGGTCGGTTGGCATGACTTTGATCTCGGCAATCATGTTGAATTCACTCATCCTTTCACCTCCTCACGGTCCTTCCCAGCCGCACTTGGGGCACTTGTATGAGACGCCAAGAACCCTGCAGCTTTCACAGCGCCAGATTATCTCCTCACCGCAGTTGGGGCACACGAAGTGAGTGGCGTGCTCCCTCGGGGTTATCTCCTTTCCGCATGACGTGCATACCGGTATCTCGAACTTCATCTCCAATGCAAACACCTCCGAGAAAGGTGGTTTTAATCACTGGAGGCCTTTGCCGGGGTTGGCTTATAAGCTTTTCCCCGGGCTTCGTGCGAAAACTACTTAAACATTTTTGGGAAACCTAACATGGTGAGGCGATTGACGGCAAGTAAACGGGAAGAAGAATATCTAGAGACGATGTACCTGCTCCACAAGAACAAGGGCGTAATAAGGGTTAAAGACATAGCAAAGGTAATGCACGTTAAACCCCCAAGTGTCGTCGATGCCCTAAAGAAGCTCGCCGAGAAGGGATTGGTTGAGTACGAGAAGTACGATAGGATCCTACTGACGGAAGAGGGAAGGAGAATAGCGGAGGGCATATACTCCAAGCACGTGCTCCTTACCCAGTTCTTCGTGGACATCCTCGGAATTCCGCCTGAGGTGGCCGAGCAGGACGCGTGCCAGTTCGAACATTACGTCCACGAAGTTACAGTGGAGAGGATAAAAGAGTTCGCGGCTTTCATCCAAGAGCAGTGCCCCTATGTTCTTAAACAGTTCATAAAGGAAAGGGTAGAAAAAGCCGATTAAAACGCCCCTCCTAAGTAGGCGAAATAGAGAGCAAAGGTGGCCGCCAGTATCCACATGGTTAGATGCACGTCCCTCCATTCTCCCTTGAACGCTTTTATCACCGTGTAGCTTATGAACCCGAGGCCTATCCCGGCCGATATCGAGTACGTGAAGGGTATCGCCATCACAACAAGGAAGGCGGGGATGGCCTCAGATGGGTCTGAGAAGTCTATGTTCTTTATCATGCTAATCATGTAGTAGCCAACCATGACGAGGGCAGGTGCGGTTGCAAAAAACGGTATAGCCGCAGCGAGGGGTGCTATGAACAGACCTATTCCAAGGAGTAATAGTCCCGTAACAAGTGCTGTCATTCCAGTTCTTCCGCCCTCCTCGATTCCGGTGGAGCTCTCTACGTAAACCGCTACCGTGGAGGTTCCAAGGAGGGCACCAAAGGTGGTTCCTACCGCGTCGGTCATAAGAACCTTCTCGGCATCGATCACTTTTCCGTCCTTGGTTAGATAGCCGGCCTTGGCGCTCAGCCCCGTGGCTGTTCCGAGGGTGTCAAAGAAGTCCACCATAAGGAATGCAAAGACAACTCCCACTACACCAACGTTGAGGAGACCCCTTAGATTGAGCTTTAGGAAGGTGTAATTTATCGTCGGGGTCGAGAGAATCTGGTGCGGCCACGGCGTGGTACCGGTTACCCAGGCAAGGATTGCCGTGGTCAGAATGGATATTAGAAGCGCTCCCTTTACACGGCGGGCTATGAGAACCGCCGCCAGGAATAGCCCAAAAAGGAAGAGCAGACCTCCTTTGCTGATAAGGGCGTGGGCATTGAGTCCTGTGAAGAGGAGAACGCCCTTACTGGTTGAGGCGGTTATGAGTCCGACGTTGTTGAGCCCTATGAACGTTAGGAACAAACCTATCCCCGCTCCAATAGCATACTTCTGACTCAGCGGGATGGCCTGGATCACGGCACTCCTAACCCTCGTAACGGTAAGGACTATGAAGATCAACCCCTCAACGAAAACCGCCGCGAGGGCAACGCTCCAGCTGTAGCCCATCCCAAGAACGACGCTGTACGTGAAGTAACCGTTCAGACCCATACCTGGAGCGAGGGCGAAGGGCTTATTGGCATAGAATGCCATGATGAGTGTTGATATCCCTGCAGCGAGGGCCGTGGCTGTAACCAGAGAGTCAAAGGCCCCCTTACCCATAGCCTGGCTGAGAATGGCTGGGTTGACAAAAAGGATATAGGCCATGGCCATAAAAGTCGTGAAACCAGCCAGTATTTCTGTTTTCATATCGGTTCCGTGCTTATCAAACTCGAAGTACCTCTCGAACCAGTTCATGAGAGCACCTCCGTGAATTGACTGATTTCTGCTAATATATCTGTTTTTTAAATGTTTTTTTAGCATCAAAATGTCAAAACAATGTGACTCGCCCTTTGTAACTCGAGTCCCATGGCGAGAAATGTTTTCTCGGATTATTTCCCAAGAACTGAGAAGTTTCTCACCTTGATGTCAACGTGCTCTGGAATCTCTTCAACGCTGAAGGGCAGCTCGTTTAGGAATCTTTCTGCAATCAGGCTTTTTCCATCGATTTCGAGCTTCAACCTTATCCTCCCCGGAAGGAGTTCGTAGTCAACTACCTCCGCCGTTTTCCCCGACTTAATGTAAACGCTCTCCGGCCTGAAGAATATCCTTATCCTCCCGTCCCGTGGTGTCTTGAAGCATAGCCCGCCCAGGCAGGCCCTTCCTCCTACAGCTCTTAGCTCCAGTATGTTGCTAATTCCTAAGAAGCGCGCCACGAACTCTGTCCTTGGCTTGTAGTAAAGCTCCAGGGGTTTTCCGACCTGCTCCACCTTCCCGACGTTCATGACTGCTATCCTGTCGCTTACCGCCATCGCTTCCTCCTGGTCGTGGGTGACGTAAATAGTCGTTATCCCAAGTTCGCGCTGAATCCTCTTTATCTCGCCCCGTAGCCTTTCCCTTATCTTGGCGTCGAGGTTGCTGAGCGGCTCATCTAAGAGGAGAACCTCCGGTTCCACAACCAAAGCCCTCGCGAGGGCGACCCTCTGCTGCTGGCCGCCGCTGAGTTGCTCTGGATAGCGCTTCTCCAGACCAGCCAGGCCCACTATCTCCAACGCCCACTTGACCTTTCGATCTATCTCCAGCTTTGGAAGCCTCTTCATCTCGAGGCCGAAGGCAACGTTCTTGAAGACCGTCATATGGGGGAAGAGAGCGTAATCCTGGAACACTATCCCTATGTTCCTCTCGTAGGGGGGTAAATCGTTCACGGGTTTTCCATCGAAGATTATCTCCCCCCCATTGGGTGTTTCAAAGCCTGCTATCATCCTCAGCGTCGTTGTCTTCCCACACCCGCTCGGGCCGAGGAGTGTGAGGAACTCTCCGTCCTCAACTACCAGGTCGCTTATCCCCAGCTTGAAACCCTCCCACTTCTTCAGAATGCCTCTCAGCTCGACCCTCACCATACCTCCTCACCTATTCTCTCTATCGCCAAGAAACCCAGCGTTGAAACCACCATCAGGAGAACTGAGAGGGCTGAAGCGCCCCCAAACTGCCTCGCGCCAAGGAATTTGTATATCGCAACCGTCATTGTCGTGTACTCCGGTTTGGCCAGCATGTAAGTGGCTCCAAGTTCGGCTATGCTTATGGCGAAGGCGAACACTGAACCAACGATAAGGCCCCCTAGGGCCAGCGGAAGCTCCACCTTTATGAAGGCCTTCCACTCCCTCGCACCAAGACTTAAAGCGGCCTCGAAGAGGTTCGGCCTTATCTTCTTGAGGCTCGTTGAAACCGCCCTGAGCATAAAGGGATAGGCTATCACTGTGTGTGCCACCGCAACGATCCAGAACGTGTAGTAAAGGGGGGTGGTGTGAAAGACCTTGATGTAGCCGAGACCAAGGGTTATCGGTGAGCTGGCCAGGGGAAGCATTGCCAAAACGTCAAAGAGCCTTTTACCCGTGAACCTCCAGCGGTGGAGTGCATAGGCTATGGGGAGCGTAACGATAAGTGATAGAAAGATTGTAGTGAAGCCGAAGGCTAGGGAGTTCCTTATCGCCCCAAGGGTGGTCACACCGAACATCGGGTTGTACTTGGCCGAGAATATCCTACTGTACCATTCGAGGCTCCAGTGACCGTTGAAGCGGAGAGAATCGTAGAGGACCGCCAGAAGAGGAGAAACTATAAAGATGAAGACTAGGAAGGAGTAAAATGCTATGGCAAGACCCTTGAGGCTCAACCAGTCCCACCGCGTGAAGGGAAGGGGTTTTCTGAAGACCCTCTGCTCCTCCCTCTTGGCGTAGGCATCAAGGGAGCGGAGGTAAAGGTACATGAAGGCAACGCTGAGTGTTATCTGAATTATAGCAAGAGCCGCCCCTGTTCTGAAATCGAGGAGCGTCATTACCGAGGTGAATATGTCCACTTCTATGGTCGCGTACTGATAGCCACCGATTATGAGCGGGATGGAGAAGCTGAGGAAACAGAAGACGAAGGTCAGCATTGCCGAGGCGAATATGGCCGGCGAGAGCATCGGGAGGGTTACACGCCAGAAGAGCCTCCAGCCCTTCGCTCCTAATGCCATTGCGGCCTCTTCATAGTGGGGATTGATGCGCTGCCAGAGGGACGAGACCATCCTGATTACGATGGGGAAGTTGTAGAAGGCGTGAGCCAGGAGTATACCCTTCCAAGAGTAGAGAATTCCAAGATCATGGCCAAGTAAGCCGGTTATTATGCCGTCCTTCCCGAAGAGCAAGATGTAGCCGAGGGCGACCATGACGCTTGGCATCACGAACGGAACCGTCAGGAGTGATTTTATGATACCCTTCCCGGGAAAGTCGTATCTGGCGAAGATGTATGCCCCCGGAAGGCCGAATGCCAGCGTGAGGAGCGTCGATGCTATGGCTTGCTCCACCGTGAAGAGGATTACACGACGGTGATAGTCGTTTTGGAGGACGGAGGAGAGATACTTCAGTGTGAACCCTCCGTTCCACAGACCGGTCTTGATTATGCTGATTAGGGGGACGTAGAAGAAGATTATGAGGAACGTAAGGGGAATCAGGAGCAGCAGACCAACCTTCGACCTCATGGGCAAAACTCGGTTTTGAGGGTTTATAAGTCTTGATTGAGCAAAGTTGTTAAGTCCAAACTCAAACCTTCCACGGTGATGGTATGAAGGCTCCAGAGCTGGGGATAAGAATCGGCTCCTTAGAGCATGGGGAGAGAAACTCCATAGCGGACCTGGGCATCAGAGTTGGCCACAGCACGCTCATCGAGGGCGATAGCGTGAGGACGGGTGTCACCGTTATCCTACCACCGGTGAGAAACCCCTTTAAAGAGAGACTCTTTGCCTCGGCCTTTGTCATGAACGGTTTCTCCAAGCCAATAGGCTTCATCCAGGTTGAAGAACTCGGCTACATCGAGACGCCGATAGCCCTGACGAATACGCTGAGCGTCTACACCGTTGCGAACGCTATGGTCAAACACATGATTGAACTCAACCCGGACTTAAGGAGCGTCTCTCCAGTCGTTATGGAGTGCAACGACTCCTACTTGAACGACATCAGGAAAATGGCCGTTCAGGAGGAGCACTACTTCGGGGCCTTGAAAAACGCATCCTTAGACTTTAAAGAGGGTTCCGTTGGGGCCGGAACCGGGATGAGCGCCTTCGAGTTCAAGGGCGGGATAGGCTCGTCATCAAGGGTAGTTGATGTTGGGGGCGAGGAGTACATTGTAGCGCTATTCGTCTTGGCGAACTTCGGTAAGCGGGAGGATTTGACCATCGCCGGAATTCCAGTGGGGCTTTATCTGAGGGACTACCCGGGTAAGGGTTCCTCAAAAAGGGGCAGTATCTCAATGGTCCTGGCAACGGATGCCCCTCTAACTGCAAGGGGGCTGAAAAGGCTCGCAAAGAGGGCAGTGATAGGCCTCGCGAGAACCGGTGGCTACGCCTACCACGGGAGTGGAGATGTGGTTTTAGCTTTTTCAACGGCCCAGCGGATTCTGACCGGGAAGGAACAGGAGATAGTGAGTTTCCTGCCCGATAATTCGTTGAACAGGCTCTTCAAAGCTACAGCTGAGGCCACGGAAGAAGCGATAATCAACGCCCTCCTGCAGGCTGAGACGGTGGAAGGAAACGGGCACGTGAGATATGCCCTGCCAGTGGATAGAGTTTCCCCGTTGCTGAAGGAGACTTCTCGGAGTCTTAGGTTTTAGTTTAAAACTTTAATCTATACTCTGGTTTTACGTTATTACCACATTGCCTAAAGCTTGTAAGAGATTTAAACTTTGAAAATCAGAATCCTTAAATATGAACATTACCTTTGCATAGTACGGGGGTGGTGCAGATGGTTAGGGTCGTTTTGAGCACTGATGAAACCCTCACAAGTACTTACCACGGTGTTCCCCTACTCGACTTTCTCGGCTGTGCCCCTTACGGCAGATTTCCCACCTGGATATACAACCTTCTCGATACGCAGATACCCGATGAGAACGGAGTTTTGCCCCAGGCACCGTATGGACTCAGGAAAGTTGAGGCGGCCCTTCTTAGGGGCGGATTTGAGAGGGGCGAGGTTGTCGTTGCACACCCAAGGAAAGTTGAGGGGTTCATAGGGAAGGACACAACGGTGGTGGCACTTTACGAAATGGATCCCCTTGGCCTCGGGCCGGTGAGCATGATGTTCACTGATGGGGGAAAGTGGAAGAACTACACCAGGGTGAAGTTTGAGGAATTAGTGGGGAGGATAAACCACCTTAGGGAATCGAGGGGCCTGAACTTCAAGCTCGTTGTAGGCGGTCCCGGGGCCTGGCAGCTCGACTTTAGGCCGGAGGTTAGGGAGAGGCTGAAGGTTGATCACGTGATAATTGGGGAGGTGGATCACGTCGCGGGGAAGCTATTCAGGGACATTGAGAGCGGGACCGCGGATGAAACGATAGTTGTCCGGAACTGGCCGAGGGTCGAGCAGATACCCGCGATAGTGGCACCGTCCTACGATGGCTTGGTTGAGGTTATGCGCGGATGTGGAAGGGGGTGCCGCTTCTGCGAACCCAACCTTAGGGTTGCCAGGTACATGCCATTGGAGAAGATAGAGAGGGAAATAAAGGTGAACATAAGGGCAGGAATAGATCACGCTTGGTTACACAGTGAGGACATATTCCTTTACAAGGTTGAGGACAGGAAAAACTTCTATCCAAACACGGATGCGGTTCTGGAGCTCTTTACAATGGCAAGGAAGTACACAAGAAACGTGAACCCAACCCACGGAACCGTTGCAGGTGCTTTAGCCGCCCCGGGGATGATAGAAGCGATATCCAACCTTGTTGAAGCTGGTCCAAGGCATTGGGTTGGCATCCAGGTCGGCTTTGAGACGGCCTCCTCCGAGCTGATTGGAAAGTATATGAACAACAAGATGAAGCCGTTCTCCCCAGAGGAGTGGCCCTGGGTTCTGCTCAACGGGACCTACGTCTTCAACAAAAACTACTGGTTCCCCGCTTACACGACCATCCTAGGCCTGCCCGGGGATACCGATGACTATGAGATAATGACCGCTAGGCTGATAATCACGATGGAAAAACAGCTCAAGGAGAAGGTCGGCAACAGGGCCCACTTCACTGTTACTCCCCTCTCCTTCGTCCCGATGGGGCTTCTCAAGAATCAGGAGTTCTACCATGTTGACGAGATGATCACTTACGGTCAGTTCCTCCACCTCTACTACGCATGGAGGCACACCGCGAAGGAGGTGGCGGGGGTGTTGCCCTCCGTAATGGGCAGGAACCTCTTCCTCATCCCATTCTACCCCCTGGCAAGGTTTGGTGTAAACGTTATTCTGAAGCAGATTGAGAAGTGGGGCAAGAGCAGGGGCTACGAACTCAAGAAATTAGAACCACTGGAAGACCTTCAGATCGAGGTGGAGGAACACAAATGGTACAACCAGCCCACCCTTGCGGAAGCCTATTAGACCTTTACCTCTTTATATTTTCTCTTCATCAGCAGCGCGTCTTCCTCAATGTTCGGGCTCTCGCTTATCACAACGCCCTTAACCCTGAACTCCTTGAGGACTCTGAGGAGATCCTCCCAGTTCATGTCGCTCTCCCGGAGCGGCAGGTGCCTCTTCTCACCCTTGTTCGTGTATTCGATGCCGCTCATGTGGATGTGCATGTTGTCCAGGGCCTCCCTGCCGAGTCTGTCCTCCATGAAAGAGAGCATCTCACGCCACTCCTCCCTTGAGTTGCACTTTCCAATGTTCCTCGCGTGCGCGTGCGCGAAGTCTATCGTCGGTAGGACCATCTCAAGCTCCTCACTCAGCTTGACTATCTCCTTTAGGTCGCCGAACTGGGTTGGCTTTCCAGTAAGCTCTGGCCGTATCCAGACCTCAACTCCCTTATCCATCAGCCTCTTCTCAACGTCCCTCAGCTCGTTCAGAATTCTCTGGTAGACGCTCTCCTTTGGCTGCTTTAGGTAGTAACCGGCGTGAAAAACCACACTCCATCCCCCTGCCTCGTAAAGCCGCTCAGCGCTCTGGACTATCCTATTTTTGCTAGCCTCTATCTTTGATCTCTCGGTAGCGTTGAGGTTGATGTAGTAGGGGGCATGGGCGGTGAGAAGAACATCGTTCCTCTTTGCAACGTACTTTATCTTCTTCGCTAGTTCTGTCTTCATGTTGACCCCGCGGACGAACTCAAGCTCCATCGCGTCCAGTCCTAGGTTTCTTACATGGGTTATGCCGTCTATGGTCGAGCGCTTGGAGGTCGAGAGCGGAATTCCAGCCGTTCCAAAGCGCAGTCTGTCAACTTTGAGCATTATCACCACCCAAAAGAATTAGGTGGACCTAATTTATAAGCCTACCGCTCGATGTTCGTCCCGACTGCCTTCTCCAGTTTCTTTATCTCATCCTCAAGCTCTCTTTCGAGGTGTTCCAACCGGTTCTTCAGCTTCTTTAGTTCCTTTCCTTTTTCGTCCATCAGGGATTTTATCCTACGTATCTCATCTTCTATGGAGGCGCTCCCCGCTAGTATGTCCTCCCTGTGGTTCTCGATTTCTTCCAGTTTCTTCTTCTCATAGTTTAACTCTTCCACCTTTCTCGGAAGATTCTCAAGGAGCCATCTAGCGGCCTTTCTCTGCTTTGGATCCAGTTTTGGTTCAATCTTCCTAACAAAACGTAGAAATTTCTCTGGTTCCCTGAGAGCGATTGAGCTGTCATGGACGAGTTCCTCCGCTATTTCTTCACCAAGGCGCATCCTCTTAACCGGCTTCTGGAGTTTTGATGCCTTCGAGCGCACTTCCATCTCGGTACCCTTGACTTTTAAGCGGAGGGCTTTTGCTTCCCTCTCGATCTCTTCCAGCCCTGACTCGTGGTAGAACTCCTCAAGGGCAATCTCGGCCTCACTAAGACGCCTTTTCAGCTTCCTAAGTTCTTCCTCTGTTCGTTTGATATCCTCACGCGTTTTCTCTATTTCTCCCATGATTTCCTCCACGTTCACCTCTTCAAGTCCTTTCTCGGCAAGCTCATTGTAGTAGTCCATATACTCCTCGTTCAGCTCCTTCAGAAGGCGGTTTATTGCGTAGACGTCCTTCTCGAAGATTATCAGGAGGTACTTCCCGTGCCCCACGTGGAGTTTTGCGAGGTCAGGAAGGCGCTTTCCAAGGCTCTCCATATCGTTGATGCCGTTCAAAGCATTTCTGAGGGCAGTTACGTAGTTCCTCCGCTCTGCTGTTACTATCTTTCTTATGTTGCCGTCCACATCCTTTGGAATATCCCTGCGCTCAAGAGTATCTATCCTCCTTATGAGTTCTTTAATCAGCTTCTCCATCCTTTTGTTGTGTTTCCTCTCGACCCCTTCCCGCTCTTTAGTGGCTTTTCTCTTTCTCTTCTCGTACTCTTTAAGCGCTTGTTCCAGCCTCAACTTTCTCCCATCCCCTTACTTTTCCCCTCATATAAGCTCCGACTAAAACCGCAACACCCACGTCTAGGAGGGCCATCACCATCTCTGTGAAGACTTGTACGTTGGAGAGCGTCAGCATGGCCATCGCGTACCTCGTGGTCAGATCTATCGTCACCCACATCGCGGGCATCATGATGAGTGCTGAAACCTGATACCAGATGTGATAATCCTTCCTCAAGTATGACTGTATAATCTTGCCGCTTATCATAACGGCGATCCCTACTATTAAGGATGCATTGAGGGCGTTTAGGTAAATTAGTGTCGCTAGGAGTGGTGTTCCCGGGTAGCTGCCTATTAACTCCAATGAATACTGTTCGAGGCGGAAGTAGGAGTTTATAGCCCCTCCCGCGATTATCAGGGAACCGGCTATGATAGATATCACAAAGACGAACTGCCTTGCCATCGTCTCCCTGACTTTGAGGTGGAAGCCCTTCGTGAAGAAGTAGCCGCCGATAATGAAGAGTATCGCACCGGTTATTGTGGCGGAGATGATCTTGATGCTCTCCGGATACCAGACTCCTATAAGTTTTGCTATTCCGTAGAAGAGCAGTATCATCCCTGGGATTCCGAGTAATACCTTCGCTACCTCAGGATCACTTAGAATCTCCCTCATATAACGGTAGAGGATGTAGTAAGTCGTCTCTATGCCCTCATTTTGCTTGACCACGATGCGGTGGGAGCTTATTATCGGCACCTTTGAGGCTATTATGGGAAATATCTGCTCGTCCTCGGCACCATCTGTGACCGTTATGACCCCGTCTGCCGGAAACCCCTCGAGAACCTCCTCCAGCTGTCTCGCCAGCTCCATGTCGCTCTTTACTCCGACCTTTGGGTGTCCGGTTATGAGGGCAACCTCTACTTTATCAAACTCACCGCTTCCCCTGAGTTCGTCGTGGAGCTTAACCGCAGCGTAGACAACGTTCGCATCGCTGTCCTCCGGGTCGGCGAGGCTCAGCTTTAAAGCCGCATCTATGCATGCCTCTCTCCCCACCACCGGGCCGGGAACGTTAGCCTTCTTTCCAAAATCGTCGTCGCGGTCTATGGCTAAAACTAGGGCCTTGATATCAACCACCCCTCACTTTCTCCATGACGGATTTCACCTTATCCTCCATCTTTCGCTCCTTATCGCGTCTGTCGTCGATCCTGACTGTAGTCGAGACCCTCTCCGCGCCGAGTTTGAACATCAGCTCGTGCACTTCCCCTATCAGAGCGAACGCGTCCTTCACGGTCGGGGTCTCTATTATCGTTGACATCGGGGTCAGTTGATACTTAACACCCTTACTCTCTAAAAGCTTTACTACCTCTGCAACGTACCTGCTCAAGCTCTTCTCACCGAGGGGCACAATGATGAACTCGGCGATGACCATTTTCGACACCCGACTTAACCTAGCTCGGCAATCTTTTAAGCGTTGCGGGAAAAGTAAATAACTTTCGGAGGTATCTCTCTATGGGTGGTTCATGTGTACATGGTAAAAGATGAGTGGGGTGAGTTCCTCGTCAGGCTTGCGAGAAGGGCCGTTGAGAAGTACGTGAGGAAAGGTAAGACAATAAAGCCCCCTGACGACACCCCTTCAGAGCTCTGGGAGAAGATGGGGGTCTTCGTCACCCTCAACAACCGTCACGCGCCGCCCCAAATGGCTCTGCGCGGTTGCATAGGCTTTCCCCTTCCGATTTACCCGCTAGTTGAGGCGACGATAAATGCGGCGATATACGCGGCCGTGGATGATCCTCGCTTCCCACCGGTGAGGGAGAGCGAGCTTGATGATATCGTTGTGGAGGTCAGCGTTTTGACGCCGCCCGAGCCAGTGGAAGGGCCACCGGAGGAGAGGCCGAAGAAGATCAAGGTCGGTCGCGACGGCCTGCTCATTGAGAAGGGCATCTATTCTGGCTTGCTCCTTCCGCAGGTTCCCATCGAGTGGCACTGGGACGAGGAGGAGTTTTTAGCGCAAACCTGCTGGAAGGCAGGCCTTCCGCCGGACTGCTGGCTCGACCCTGACACGAAGGTCTACCGTTTCACTGCCGAGATATTTGAGGAAGAAAAGCCCTGGGGGCCGGTGAGAAGGAAGCCTCTGGTTTGAGGTGATAACATGGGCGTCCTCAAATCCTTAGCCGTTATCCTGGCGGCGGGGGCACTCTATTACTGGCTTACTGGGAAGGCGATCGAAAAGTACAAGGAAGCGTGGATAGATGGTCGGGGCTTTGGCGTCCGCATCATGTCTTACACGGTTATATACGGGCTGATTGCCCTCTACGCCGTTTTCCATGCCTAACCATTTCCCATCTTCGCAATGAAGAAGCTGTTGCAGTCGTGTTTGTGGGTCCACGCCCTGAAAACCCTCTCGCCGACCTCAAGGAATCCTCTATCGCCCCAGCTGAAATCGTAGGGGATAAGCTCTAGTCCAACGTGGTTTACCGCGAAGAGGACGTTCTCCTCGTCTTCATCTACTCTAACCGAGCAGGTTGAGTATGTCATCTCGCCGCCGTCGCGAAGGTTCTCGTAGGCGTTGCGGAGCATGTTTCTTTGCACGCTGGTTATGCGTTTAGCCTTCTCCCCGTCAAAGCGCCACTTGGCCTCTGGGAACTGCCGGTATGTCCCTGAGCTTGAGCACGGCGCATCGAGGATTATTTTATCAAAACCTGTATTGTCCCTGAAGCTCTGGCCGTCAGCGTGGACGAGTCTGACATTTTTAATTCCTAAAATCTTTATCTTTTCTCTCATTCTCATCAACCGGTCGTAGGAATAATCCACCGCTACAA
>NZ_JALVUC010000021.1 GCF_027023865.1 Thermococcus sp.
GCTTTGGCCGGTAGGGGTAACGGGCCCAAGACCGGGCCTTCGGGCTGAACCGAAACCGGCAACGGGAGTAGGTGATGGGCCCGTAAACCGAACCACCCTTAGCGAGGGGTTAACTCGAACCCTCGCCATTCACGGCGGGGAGGAAGTCAGGGAGAAGGGCTTTCTAGTACTGAGGCTGAAACCCCTTGAATACCACCTTGAGGAGGTGGGCTTCGTCTCGGTTCCGCAGAGGATATGGAGGACGTGAGCGAGTTTCTCAATACCGTTCTCGTTCTACGAAACGCTGATGGATTTCCTAGGCGACTTCATGAGGAATGAGACGAACGGTATCTATCTCGCTTCCAGAGGAGCAGGGAAAAGAACCGAGGTCTACTCCTACAAGGTGGGACCAGAAAAGACCTTAGCATTCTAGTCTTCGGCTACGCTCTCGGCCTGCACGGGCTTACCCTGGCGGACGAATACCTCCACAAGAAGGCCGAGGAGAATGGCATTCCGGAGGAGAGGCTCTACTACCTCAAGCTCGGCCTTAGAAGGGGAAAGAGACAAAAGCCGGCCTGAAGGTAGGAAGGGTCTGGGAGAAAGGTAAGCCGAGCGAGATAACGCTGAAGCTTTCAACCACCGAACCCCTGGTGAAGATCCAGGGGCTCTACGGTGAGCTGGTTGGGAAATCGCGCGGGGAGCTCACGAGAACCGACGACTGGTACATTGTCGCCCACGCGGAGGACTTCGTGAACGCACTCTATAAAGTCACGGGTACCTTTGGGTGAAGGTACATTAACCCTAGCTCCCCTTTCATTTTTGGTGGAATCAATGCTCGGCACGGTCAAGACGGCGGGTGTAATAGCTGCTTTATGCATCCTCTAGTCGTGGTAGGCTTCACGAAAAAGCTAGCCTGAAAGAACATGTGCGAACATAAAGATAATCCACTTCAGCATAGTTTCGGCGTTTTTGATGTTCTACTGGGAGCTTACTCCAGTGTGGGCCTTCAGAACTGCTGCATTTATCTTTGGTATCTTCCAGCTCTTGTAAGACACGACTTCAATGTGAAGCTCAGAAAACACTGGACGAGGAGCTTAGGCTACTTCATCACATCTTTATAGCCGTTCCGCTCGTCGGGGGTTTGCTTTTCCTCTTCTACTGAGCCCACCTAACCTTCATACTGTCCTTCTTCACCTTGATGAATTCCTCAACTAGAGCTTTTCCTGTCTTCTCCATGAAGCCTTCGATGTCAATGATGCCGAGTTCCTTGAGGCCGATGGCATCGACACCCTCAGGGATCCCCTTGATCTCGACGTTTATCCCAATGTGCATCTTGACGCTGACCGGAGAGACCGTTGCTATCGAGATGCTGAGCTTCCTGCCGTGCACATAGATGTCGTCGCCCTTCCTGGAGGTTTTAACGCCATATTCACCGAGAACTTCGCAGAGCCTTGCTATGAAGAGCTTCTGCAAAGCTGAAGCGAGGAGGACATTGGGAAAGTCAAAGACCTCGACGATGTAGTGTACCATGTCGTCGCTCTTTATCTCCTTGTTCTGGCGCAGGTCCTCGATGTCTATCATCTCCTCGACATTAACGTCGCACCCCCCGCGGAAAACAACGATCGAATTCCCGAGGATTCCGAAGTTCCTGTAGGCCCAGTGGCTTTGAATGGCCGAGCCGTCATAATCGATGCACTTATCTTTAACGACCAGCAGTTCCATCGCGATCACCCCATCTTTCAATGAGTCCTCTCAGTTCTTCAAAAGACTTTACATCGACCCATATGTGGGCAAACTCAACCTCAGGGAGTTCCATCTCAATCTCATATCAAGATGAAGCGCCAGCTAGCCCACTCAAGGAACCCGCGGACGCGAACTGATCACAAGAAAAGCTCCGCTAACCTTATTTTAACGGTTGCGGCACGAAAAACATCATGATTACCATGTTTGACTGCTTTAGAAGATGCAAGCAGGATGATACTGAACAAGTGAGGTTTAAAGGCAGGACCGTGCACAGGTTGATTGACCTATCAAATGCCCAGCCCCCCTTTCAGGGACAGAAACCTCGGGCTGTTGGGAGCGGCAGACTGAACGGGTCGGTTTCCCTTCCCGCTTACATCCCCGCCCCATCAAACGGGTCTTCTTCCCGAGCCCTCGTCCCAGGCAAAGGACCGGTCACCCGACCCCCTGCGCCCAGGAATGGCCGCCTATTTTCGAGGGCCGCTTCGGCCTTAGATGCTTTCAGGCCTTATCGGCTGCGGCGTAGCTGCCCGGCGACCCCCTGTAGGAGGACCGGTAGACCAGAGGCCGCGGCTCCCTGTTCCTCTCGTACTGGGGGAGCCTTCCCCTCAGGCGACCAGCACCTCCGGTAGATAGCATCCGACCTGTCTCACGACGGTCTAAACCCAGCTCACGTTCCCCTTTAATGGGTGAACACCCCCACCCTTGGCCCCTGCTGCAGGACCAGGATGGGAAGAGCCGACAGCGAGGTAGCAAGCCTCGGGGTCGATATGGGCTCTCGCCCGAGACGACTCTGTTATCCCCAGGGTAGCTTTTCTGTCATCCCTGGCCCCCACCGGGGAGGCTCAGGGGTTCGCTAGGCCACGCTTTCGCGGCTGGACCCGCCTCTGTTACGGGTCCAGTCAGGCCGGCTTTTGCCCTTGCACTCTACGGCGGATTCCTGACCCGCCTGAGCCGACCTTAGGGCACCCTCGATACTTTTTCGAGGGTGTGCCGCCCCAGCCAAACTGCCCACCTACCGCTGTCCCCCCGTTGGGGGTTAGCCATACGGCAGAGGGTGGGCGGTGTCTCATGGACGGCTCCACCCGCCCCGGAGGACGGGCTTCGACGCCTCCCGCCTACGCTGCGCACCCCCCGCCGTATGGCAACGGCAGGCTGCAGTAAAGCTCCATGGGGTCTTCGCTTCCCACCGGAGGTCCCAGGCATATGCGCCTGGAAGTGGTTTCGCCGGGCCCCAGCCGGGGACAGTGGGGACCTCGTTACGCCATTCATGCAGGTCGGCATTTAACCGACAAGGAATTTCGCTACCTTAAGAGGGTTATAGTTACCCCCGCCGTTTACCGGTGCTTCACCCGGTTGGACCCGGGCTTCACATACCGGCACTGGGCAGGCGTCGGCCCCAGTACAAACCCTTTCGGGCTAGCTGGGACCTGTGTTTTTACTAAACAGTCGGGTCCCCCTAGTCACTGCGACCTGCGGGTTACACACCCGCAGGCACCCCTTTTCCCGAAGTTACGGGGCCAATTTGCCGAGTTCCCTCGGCTGGGTTCCCCCCGACACGCCTTAGGCTTCTCACCCAGGGGCACCAGTGTTGGTTCTCGGTACGGTCACGGTGGATCGTTCCCAGAAGGCTTTTCACGGGCCCCAGGGATCGGCGAAACCCCCCTTACGGGAGGCCCATCACGCTTTCATCCGGTTCTCGCCATTACGGCACTCCCCGGACTTATACGCTTAGCCGGCCTTATGAGCCGGTCCGCCTACCCCGAGGCGTCACCCTCTGGGCTTGCGTTGCCGCACCTACCACCGTGGTACGGGAATATAAACCCGTTTCCCTTTCACGGGCGCCGAGTTACGGACCCGCTTAGGACCGACTAACCCACGGCTGACGAACATTGCCGTGGAACCCTAGCCCCTTCGGCGGCCGGGATTCTCACCCGGCTATGCTGCTACTCCCGGCAGGATCCACAATACCGACGGGTCCACCGGACCTTACAGCCCGGCTTCCATCCCACCGGCACGCCCGCCTACCCGATCACGGACCAATCGGTCCGTGCGCCGGGGTCTCGGCAGCCGGCTTTAGCCCCGTCCATTTTCGGGGCCCCTGACCTCGACGGGTGAGCTGTTACGCACTCTTTAAAGGATGGCTGCTTCTAAGCCTACCTCCCCGCTGTCTAAGGCCAGGGACACCCTTTGGAGTAACACTTAGCCGGCATTTAGGGGCCTTAACCCCGGTTTGGGTTGTTCCCCTCTCGGTTGACGGCTTACACCGCCACCCTACTCCGGCCTTCTACGGCGGCAGTGGGTTCGGAGTTTGACAGGGAGCCGGGGGCTTTCGCCCCCTAAACTCCCAATCAGTGCTCTACCCCACCACCTACCTCCAGCCGGGCTATCCTGAGGGATAATTCGGCGGGAACCAGCTATCGCCGGCCTCGATTGGCCTTTCACCCCTAGCCCGAGGTCACGGGAGCGAATTGCACGTCAGCACCCCTATCGGGCCTCCATCCCTCGGTTGAGGGACTTCACCCTGCCCCGGGCTAGATCGACCGGCTTCGGGTCTCATCCGAGCGACTCCGGGCACTTTCACACCCCGTCCCTCAGCTTACGCCTGCGGACCTGTCGGTTTCCCTGCGGCTTCGGGGTTGATCCCCTTAACCTCGCCGCTCGGATGAACTCCCTGCCCCGTGATCCAAGACGGACGGTGCGACCCTGGTCGCCTCCCCTCGTACTCCACGGTCGCCCGTGTTTCCTTCGGGGAGGGTCTACCCTTTTGAGCCGCACCCACCTATCGCCGCCTGGTTTCGGGCTCTTTTCACCCCCCGCCAAGGGTGCTTTTCAGCTTTCCCTCACGGTACTAGTTCGCTATCGGTCTCGGGACGTATTTAGGGTTGGGAGCCGATGCCTCCCAGCTTCCCGCCGGATATCCAACCGACGGTACTCAGGGACACCCCAAGACCCACCAGGCTTACGTCTACGGGGCTTTCACCCTCTACGGCACCGCGTTCCAGCGGATTTCGACTTCACCAGGGAGGGTCTTTCGGGGGCCCTACTACACCACATCCCCCTTGGGTTTCCCCAAAGGGTTCAGTTTGCCCTGTGCCGCTTTCGGTCGCCCCTACTAACGGCATCGCTTTTGCTTTCTTTTCCTGCGGGTACTGAGATGTTTCAGTTCCCCGCGTTCCCCCTCCCGACTGGGAGTGCGGCAAGAGCCGCGGGAGGTCCCATTCGGGAATCCCCGGTTCGTAGGCTGCCTGCGCCTCGCCGGGGCTTATCGCAGCTTGCCACGCCCTTCGTCGGCGCCCCGAGCCGAGCCATCCACCAGACGGCTTAGGTTATCTGCCCCCTACTAAGGGGGCTGGGCATTTTTTGGGTCGATCAACCTGTGCACGGTCCTCATCGTGACCCCTGTTCGAGGTCTCGGACCCTTCCACCCCAAGCGTGGCTTGGGATGTGCACTTTTTCGTGGTGGACCGGCCGGGATTCGAACCCGGGGCCTTCGGCTTGCAAAGCCGACGCTCTCCCAGGCTGAGCTACCGGCCCATAAGGGCAGGCCCGACACCCCTTAAACCCCCCAGACGGATTTTCCGGCGATAGGAGGTGATCGAGCCGTAGGTTCCCCTACGGCTACCTTGTTACGACTTCTCCCCCCTCACGGAGCCCAGACTCGACCCGGCCTCCCCGAAGGGAGACCAGGCCTCATCCAGACCCCGCTCGGGTGGAGTGACGGGCGGTGTGTGCAAGGAGCAGGGACGTATTCGCCGCGCGATGATGACACGCGGGTACTAGGGATTCCAGCTTCATGCGGGCGAGTTGCAGCCCGCAATCCGAACTGGGAGCGGGTTTAGGGGATTCCCTTCCCCTTCCGGGGTCGGTTCCCATTGTCCCGCTCATTGTAGCGCGCGTGTAGCCCGGGGGTTTCGGGGCATACTGACCTACCGTCGCCCGCTCCTTCCTCCGGCTTATCGCCGGCGGTCCCCCCAGAGTGCCTCCTCCCCAGCGGGGAGGACTGGCAACTGGGGGCGCGGGTCTCGCTCGTTACCACACTTAAGTGGACGCCTCACGGTACGAGCTGACGGCGGCCATGCACCTCCTCTCGGCGTGTCCGGCAAGACCTTCAGCCTGGCCTTCATCCTGCCGTCGCCCCCGGTGAGGTTCCCGGCGTTGAATCCAATTAAACCGCACGCTCCACCCCTTGTAGTGCTCCCCCGCCAATTCCTTTAAGTTTCAGCCTTGCGGCCGTACTCCCCAGGCGGCGGGCTTAACGGCTTCCCTTCGGCACCGGGCGAGCTCGAAGCTCACCCGACACCTAGCCCGCATCCTTTACAGCCAGGACTACCCGGGTATCTAATCCGGTTTGCTCCCCTGGCCTTCGTCCCTCACCGTCGGACCCGTTCCAGCGGAGCGCCTTCGCCACTGGCGGTCCTCCTGGGATTATAGGATTTCACCCCTACCCCAGGAGTACCCTCCGCCTCTCCCGGTCCCAAGGCCAGCAGTATCCCCAGCAAGCCCCACGGTTGAGCCGTGGGATTTCGCCAGGGACTTACTGGCCCGGCTACGGACGCTTTAGGCCCAATAATAGCGGCCACCACTCGGGCCGCCGGTATTACCGCGGCGGCTGCCACCGGCCTTGCCCAGCCCTTATTCCCGGAGCTCTTTACACTCCGGAAAAGCCGTGGCGATGCCACGGCACTGGGGGTCCCCCCGTCGCGGTTTCCCGCATTGCGGAGGTTTCGCGCCTGCTGCGCCCCGTAGGGCCTGGACCCGTGTCTCAGTGTCCATCTCCGGGCTCCCACTCTCATGGCCCGTACCGATCTTCGGCTTGGTGGGCCATTGCCCCACCAACTACCTAATCGGCCGCCGGCCCATCCTCGGGCGAGCAGAGCCCCTTTCGGCCTGAGAACCTTCCAGTACCTCAGGCCTATGGGGGATTAGCCCCAGTTTCCCGGGGTTATCCCCCTCCCGAGGGTAGGTTACCGACGTGTTACTGAGCCGTCCGCCGGTGTCCCCGAAGGGACCCCGTGACTCGCATGGCTTAGTCGGACCCCCATAGCAGTGGCCTCCGGCAGGATCAACCGGAATTGAGCAAGGAGTACGGCCGGTGGGACTTCCCTCAAAGGGGAAGTACCAAATATCCGTCCGGGGTTTGGTCAAGGTGTCGGGCCTGCCTTACCCCTGAGGGACCCTCCTTCCAGAGTTTCCTCAGGAGCGCACGTTGCTGTAACCCGAGCTGGAGGGCGAGGTTCATCGTGGGTGCTTTGCACCCTGTCCCCCCGACGCCGCCGTCTTGGCGCTCGGGTTTTTGTCGCGCCCTGTTCGGGCGCTCCACCCAATGGGGATGAACCCCACTGATATAAATTTTTTGCAAAACCACTCCATGGGCAGATTTTTGGAAAAGAAACTGTTAAAAGTCTCCGATAAAACACACGATTTTAGACATAAAAATGGTAAAAACTTTTACAGAGTATATCATGAAGGAAACCCCTCGTCCCGATGAAGCACTACCAGCAGTATTGAAAAAGGGAGGAGTACTAAAGACTCAGTATATCCGGTACCACGCTTATCCTCGAAACCGGCGTTGGGATCGTGTTCGTAACCGCAAGCTCATCCACTGCCTTGCTAACCCTCTCTATCGCACCCTCAGCGAAAACGCCGTGGGTTGCAACTACAAAGACCTTCCCAGCCCCCATCTCCTTCAGCAGGGTTGCAGCCTTTACCATCGTGCCACCAGTGCTTATGATGTCGTCCACTATGAGAACGTTCTTTCCAGTGACGTTCACATCAACGGGCCTCATTCTGACCTCAGTCGGAGAGATTCTCTCCTTCTCAAAGTGGCTGAACTCAAGGCCAAGCCTCTCTGCAACCGCTTTCGCTCTCTCCCTAGCACCCTCGTCTGGGGCGAGAACGATACCATCTCCGAGCTTCTCCTTGAAATAGCCCGCTATCGCCCTCGCAGGAGAAACGTTGACAGCCCTGCCAGGGAAGAACTTCAGCGTCTCTGGATTATGAAGGTCAAAGACGTAGAGTTCGTCGTAGTAGAGCCCAATGGTCTTCATGACGGCCCTAACGCTTATCGACTCTCCCTCCTTGGTCACCCTGTCCTGTCGGGAGTAAGCAAGGTATGGAACCACGGCCCGAAGTCTCTTAGCACCCCGCTCCCTGAGGGCATCACCGAGAAGGAGGAGCTCAATAAGGTGCTCGTCCTGTGGTTTAAAAGTTGACTGCACGACAGTTGCTTCATCGGCAGAACCGAGAACGCGGACGTATTTTTCACCGTCCGGGAACTTCATGATCTCAACCTCAAGGATATCCCCGCTAAACCTCTTCATCTCATCCCCAAGGTGTCTAGCACCGCTCCCCACAACGAACATGAGCATCACCCCGTAGACATCGAAATGTCCATTCCCCGGTTTATAAACCCAACGTTATACCAGAAGAACGGCAATTACCCCGGCGAGGAAGACCCCGTCGAAGGTTCCGGCACCACCTATACTAACCATCGGCGCCCCGAGATTCTTAATCTTGCCCCAGTTCATCAAATCTGCACCAATGAGAACACCCAGGGTTCCGCTTATATAAGCGACAGCCGGGGGGTTGATTCCGCCGAGGAGCCAGCCGAGGATGACTGCAATCAGAGGAGGAAAGAACATCGGCATGGCTATTCCAAGCCCACGAACTGGCTTTGCCACAGCGTTGCTGAAGAGCGCTGCTATGATGACTGCAAAGAGGGTGTTTAGGAGGAGCGTAAACTGGCCAAGATAGAGCATCCTGAGTATTTCATAGAGGGCTATTCCGACCGGGACGAGTGTCCCACCAACGTTGACCGCCACGACAACCTTTCTCTCAGCCCAACCAAACGACGGCACTGGATACGGGATGCCCATAAATCTGACCTCTCTGATCGTGAGCACAGGCTCATATGTTCTCTCCTCGACTACAGGAATGTTGATGAAGCTCCCGATAAATGCGAGGATGAAGAGGGTGTATGCAACCCCTGGGAGAATTCCCAGTTTAACAAAAGCAGCCAGAACAACCCCCGAGAAAAGCGTGAAGACCAACAACAGGAAGAGCAGAATCAACAGGAGCACTGGGATAGAAACGGGCGGGATGAAAAACCTGCTGTACCCAGTACGTCCCATCGTCTCACCGGTTAAATTTGGAAACGACCTTATAAAACATGCCGGGAAAACTTTAAGTTCACCTCACCGAAGGAGTTGACGGTGGTGAGAGATGAAGGTGATATGGTATGGACACTCATGCTTCTGGGTCGAGACCAATGGCGTGAGACTGCTCATCGACCCGTATCCGGAGGTTGATGACGACAAGATAGGTGAGGTGGATTACATTCTAATAACCCACGAGCACGTCGACCACTACGGGAAGGTTGAACTCCTCTCCCGTCTCAGAGACGCAACCGTCATAGGGCCCCCAACCGTTTACATGATGGCAATAAGTGACGGAGTAACCAAAGTCAGGGAGATACGAGAGGGACAGATGATAGAGCTTGAGAACGGTGTTAAAGTCACCGCGATGTACATGGAGCACCCCTCAAGCCAGTACCCAGTTGGCTACCTCATAGAGGGGGACAAGAGTCTCTTCCACGCGGGGGACACCTACTCAACGCCGCACCTCCAGAAGCTCCGCGGAAAGGTTGACGTCCTCCTCGTGCCCATAAGCGGTCGCTCGACGGCAAACGAACGCGAGGCAGCACAGATAGTCGAGGACGTAAGACCCCATCTAGTCATCCCGATGCACTACGGGACCTACGGCGATGGAGATCCCGAGAAGCTCAGGGAGGAACTCCAGAAGAAGCGCATCTGGACCCTCGTCAAACCCCTAGAACTCTATGAGGAGCTGATCCTTTAGCGGTGAAGGGGATGCTTTCAACCGGGATAAAATCACTCGACGAGCTTCTCGGTGGGGGAATTGCCGAAGGTGTGCTGACCCAGGTATACGGGAGCTTCGCAACCGGGAAAACAACTCTGGCGATTCAAATCGGCCTTCTGAGTGGAATGAAGGTTGCCTACGTCGATACCGAAGGCGGCTTCTCCCCGGAGAGGCTGAGCCAGATGGCAGAGATGAGGGGGCTAAATTCCGAGGAGGCCCTTCAGCGTTTCATCCTCTTTGCCCCTGGGGACTTCAAGGAGCAGAGACGCGTCATAGGCTCGCTCAAGAAGGTGGTTGATAAGACGTTTTCCCTCGTCATTGTGGACTCCCTAACGGCCCATTACAGAGCAGAGGAGCAGAGGAGGAATCTCACAAAAGAGCTGGCCAAACAGCTCCAGGTTCTACTCTGGATAGCTAGGAGGAACGAGGTTCCCGTCTTAGTAATCAACCAGGTGCACTTCGACAGCAGAGCCGGAAGGATGAAGCCCGTCGCGGAGCACACATTCAACTACAGGACGAAGGACATCCTCAGGCTGGAGAAGCTCTCAACTCCGGGATTGAGGGTTGCAGTTCTTGAAAGGCACCGCTTCAAGCCCGAGGGAGGGATGATCTTCTTTAGGATAACGAAGAAGGGGATAGAGGAAGCCATCGAAACCAAGCAAGAAAACAGAAAAGAAAACCTCTAAATATTACCCGCCAAGTACATTACTAATTTTGTAATATTTGGCGGAATATAATCCCGGCTCTATTGCCTCAAGCTCCTTAATGAGTTCAATCGTCCTCCTCAGGATTTCAATGACCCTGTAGATGTGCTCAAGCTCATCGAGGCTTAGCTTCCTCCCCTTTCTACCCTTGAGGTACTTCTCGATGACGCGGTAGCCGCCTATGGTGTACTCCCATACCTCCGGCGGGATTCCGCAGAGCTTTGTCGTCTTGTTTATCGCCACGCAGTCCTTGTCGTCGTATTTAACCTTCTCGAGGGTCAAGTCATCGCCCAAGAGCTTTGGATTGATCGAGAGGTCAACATTCATGAGGTGAAGAAGGATAGAGAACACGGAAAATATTAAAGGGTTTCCACCGCAACGTTTTTACACTCCAGTGCCCTACTATATCCGGTGAGACTATGGGAGTCACAAAGGTAACTAGGAACTATCAAATTACTATTCCAAGCGATATTAGGAAGAAGCTGGGAATTAAAGTGGGGGACGTTCTCGTCGTCGAGATCGAAGAAGGGAAGGCCGTGATCAAAAAGAGCGACCTTGAACTCCCCCTACTGCCCGGGGGAAAGGGGCTGCAAGTCGAGGACATCGAGGAGGCAATAAGAAGGGGCCAGGGTGAGGAGGAGTGACGGTAATAGACACCAACGTCTTCATATACGCCACCCTAAGGGATTCGGAGTTCAACTCGGAAGCGAGAAACCTCCTTGCATCACTGGAAAGGTGGATCGTCCCCAGTATGGTTCTCTACGAGCTCTACCGGTTTTTCAGGGAGGAGGACTACAGCAAGGAAGACATAATAAAGGTGGTCTCCTCAATACTTAACAGCCCAAGGGCGAAGGTAATCGGTGATAGCGGGAAGTACACAAAACGCGCGCTGGAGCTGACCAAGAATCCAAAGCGCTTCAACGACATGATAATCCTAGCAACTGCCGAGGACTTCAAAAGGCTAGCGACCTACAATAAAAGACTGAAAAAAGATGCTGAGAAGCTGGGCATCAAAACCCTGCCCTAAACCCTCTCATAGACCTCCTGGACTATCCTCAGGACGGCCCTGTAGAGCTTCTCGCCAATGACACCCTCCTCGTAGTGCTCCGTCAACTTCTCCTTGTCGATTATCTCCTTCTTGCCGTCCGACCACTTCACGATGTCTACTTCAAGGTCTATGTATCTGGCCCTGTCCGGATAGATCTCTACGGGTGTGTTGATGTTATAGTACTCGCCCTTGAGATTGCCGTTCTTGTCATAGTAGCGGTGAACAAACCACCACTTACCCTCTTCAATCTCCGTGATGACGTAGTCTCCAAACTCTATCGGGATGTCGAGGCCGTCGTAGAACTTGCCCGGCTTGAGGTGGCGCTTGAAGGTAACCTTCAACGGGTTCATCGAGACCTCCTGGATCTCGCCGGGGCCTATCTTTATGAGCTGGCCGTCCGGCTTGTAGTGCTCCAGCCTGAAGAGCCAGCCTTTTTTCGGCCCCTTGTTCGCTATCAGAGCCTCCCAAAAACCTTGGTTGACCTTCGCCCGCTGACCGGGCACCTTGGCCAGTATGCCCTCTGCAATCTCGACCGCGAAGCTGAACTCCAGGTCATAGGCCTTAAGCTGATGGTGACCCTCTATCGTCGGAACGGCTTTGTTCCTTATCTCGTCGAGCTTCTTCTTTGTTCCCCCACCAAACTCGACCTCGTATATGTTCCGTCCCTCGATTATAAGCGACGGGGCGGTGTAGGAGTCCGCCTTAGCGAGCCTGTCCGAAAGCCTAGAGAGTCGTATTATCTCATCTCTCAGGGTGTTCCAGTCCTTGTAAGCTGAAGCAGTCCTCCAGAGGATCCCCCAGTCACCCAGGTCTATGCTCAGCCCGAGTATCCTCAGCCTCTCCCTCTCGGAGTTCTCCCTTATCTTACGGGATATCTTCACGTGCCTTTGGGCACCGACCGGCTTCGGAATCAGGACGGCATAATCGCCGGGAACCGTAAGCGTGACGCTGAGCTGGGGCAAGAGGTTGTGCTTCTTGACCTGGACGAGAAGTTCGTCCCCTTCCCTCGCGCGCGGGAGGTCCCTTAAGGGTATCGTGCCTATCGCGCTTCCGATGTCTATGTAAACATACTTCTCATCCCTCTGGACGACGATCCCCTTGTAAACACCGTAGAGCTGGTAGGGGAGCTTCCTGAAGAAGACGTCGATGAACTCCTCCTCTAGAACCTTTTTAACCTCCTCAACCTTAGTTCCGACGAGAACCACACCGTGGTGATCCTTCTTGTCGTAGACGTCGACGTCAAACTCGTCGTAGGTCTTCTCAAGCCCGAGCCTCTCGACGATCCTGTTGCTTGGCTGGCTGATGCCAAAACCCCTGTCGAGGAAGAGCTTCGTCAGGGCCGTGCTGTATATGCCCCTAACCCGAACTGTAACTCCTGTGTCTGTAGACACCTTCACCACCCCTCATCTTCTTTTCCACCACTCCTATGAGCGCGAGTCCTTCGAGTATCTCCCCGGCGTTTTCGACACCGCTCAGCTTCTCAACGTTTCTCGCCTCGACCCAGAGCAGACCCCTGGAGTGCCAGTCTCTCAGTGCCTCCTCAACCTTGTGAACGTCACCAGGGTGAGCGTAAAGCCTGAACAGGAATCCTTTGAGCGTTTCAATCTCTTCCTCAAGCGTCTTGATTTTCCGGAGTTCCTCCATTATACCAACGGGTACCTTTTTCTGGTTTTCGCCTCCGGCCAAAAGCTCCATCCTCTCGACCTCCTTGGCCAGCTCACTCAACGCCTTCCTGACGGCGTAGTCATAAACGCGGTGGAACTGTGCCAACCTGTCCACAGCCGTCAAGAGCTTCATCTTCGCGTCGTAGTCCCCCTTTGAGAGGAGAGAAAGAAGTTCCTCGATGCGAAACTTCATCTGATGCTCGTTGCGGTAGAGTTCCTTCGCCTGGTCCTCTGCATAGGTTGAACCGACCATCTCACGGTAGAGAGCCGATGAGAGCTCGAGCTTCTCACGCGATGTATCATAAAGCTCCCTCAGAGTCTCGATCAGCTTCTCCCCATTGTTCTCACCGTAGAGGATGGAGAACTTATCCTCAAAAGCTGAGTGTAGCGATTCCAAACGGGAAAGCCGGGCCTTAATCTCCTCAACGTTCATGGGCACCCCTAGGGAGAGCCTTAACCTTTCTCCTACTTTTAGTTTTCGATTGGAACTGTTAAATGGAAGAGTTTACCCAAAACGTTTTTTTAAGTCAATAGGTTAATGAACCTGGTGTTCCCATGGTGCTCTACGACCGCTTTGGAAGGCCAGTAACGAACCTCAGGATCTCGCTCACGCAGGACTGTAACTACCACTGCTTCTTTTGCCACAGGGAGGGCCAGCTCTTCAACACACAGAACGAGATGACGCCCGATGAAATCGAGAGGCTCGTTAGAATCGCCTCACGCCTCGGGATAAGGAAGGTTAAACTGACGGGCGGCGAGCCAACCGTTAGGGGGGACATACTGGAAATAGTGAAGCGCATAAAGCCCCACGTGATCGACCTGAGCATGACGACCAACGGGAGCAAACTTAAGGAGCTGGCGAAGCCTTTGGCCAGGGCGGGCCTGGACAGGGTTAATGTCTCCCTCCACAGCCTCAAACCTGACGTTTACAAACGCATAACGGGCGTCGACATGTTGGAAGCCGTTCTTGAAGGAATCGAAGAGGCAGTTAAATACCTCAGCCCAGTCAAGCTCAACATGACGGTTATGAAAGGCGTGAACGAAGGTGAGATATGGGACATGGTGGACTTCACTGCCAGAACCGGAACGATACTCCAGCTCATCGAGCTTGAGGCCCCGAGGGAGATGACGGAGACGGCCTTTTTCAGGAGGTACTTCTACCCACTCAAGCCCGTTGAGAGGGAACTTGAGGCGAGAGCGGTAGAGACGCGTGAGAGGAGGATGCACAGGCGGAAGAAGTACTTCATACCAACGGACTACGGCGTTGCCGAGGTTGAAGTGGTCAGGGCGATGCACAACACGGTCTTCTGCGCCAACTGCACCCGTCTCAGGGTGACCTCCAACGGGATGTTCAAGACCTGTCTGCTCCGGAAGAACGACCTGATAGACTTCGTCACGGCCATGAGAAGCGGTGCAAACGACGCTGAGATAACTGATATCTTCCGAAAGGCCGTTCTCATGCGTGAGCCGTACTGGCGGTGAGGACATCAAAAGGTTTTTGTAAGAGGCCACCGTAGGGGGTACAAGGTGAAACCGTGAACCCCGGAAGCTTCGCCCAGTATTTCTCAGGGGCGCTGTTCATACTCATTGGAATATACGGGGCAGTCCAATCTTTTAACAATTGCAGGAAACATGAAGAGCCAGTAAAGGGCTTTGCAAGAACCCTGTTGATCTCTTTTCTCCTCTTTGGTGTGGGGGGTGGCCTCGGAATCCTCCTGGTGATAATGATAAGCCCATCCCTGTGGGTTATTGAAGCCATCTCGATAATGGGTGGTTACCTCCTGCTGGCAGGGTCATCCCTCAGCCTCATCGAAAAGCTGGAAGGATACAGAAAGGTCAAACGAAAAAACGTTCCTGCCAAAGAGATTGAACTCCCCGCTGTGGGTCTGGTAACCTCTGCCAAGGACGCTAAAACGCTCCTCAGAACCATGGCAACGTACTTTAAGGTTCCCATACTGGCGGTAGGAAGGGAGCACCCAGACAAGTGGGTCGAAAATATGGAGGTCACCCCGACGGAGTACATATGGCTAACCCGTGTTGAACACCCCGGAGCAGTAAACCCAAGCAGCCTCCACGTCCTCAACGGCAGGATAACCAAGTTCTTGAGGGAAAATCCCGGCAGCGTCGTTTACATGGAGGGAGTGGAGTACATCTCATTCTACGTTGACCCCCGCTCTCTCACGAAGTTCGTCCTCTCTGTGAGGGATACCGCCATAATAGAGAACGGCCACTTCATCCTCTACGTAACCCCCGAAGTGATGGAGCCAAGCCAATTTGCAATATTCAAGAGAGAGCTTGAGCCAATAAACGTGAGCGGGTTCCTCGACAGGATTCAGGGGAGAACGCTCTTCGGTACACTCCCCCCCACCAGGGAAACGAAGGAGGGAAGTGAGGATGCCAGCGCTGAGGGTTCCAAAGAGGGAAGCGGAGTTAGCAAAGAGGAAGCTGAAGAAGTTGAACCTCTACGACGGAAAGAGAAGGCCGAAGAGGGAAGGTGAGTTCGTTCTCCTTCCGGTCATCGACGACCCCACGATTCACAAGCTCGGTTATGAAGTTCTAGAAACCGAGCTACATTTAAGGCCAGAGAGACAGATTTACAGGAACTTGGAGAGCGTTTTAGCGGAGAGACTAACCCCGGAGGAGCTGAAATACCTCAGGAGGTACGATGTGGTGGGCGACATAGCGATAGTCCAGATTCCAGAGGTGCTGGAGCACAGAGCGGACGACATCGTGTGGGGCCTCCGCAAAGTCCACCCGTTCATCAGGGTCGTGGCCCGAAAGGGCTTCCACGAGGGGGCCTTCAGGATAAGGGAGTACTCAATAATCTGGGGCGAGAAGAGGCTTGAAACGGTTCACAGGGAAAACGGCGTCGAGATAAAGGTTGACCTCTCGAAGGCCTTCTTCAACCCGAGGATGAAGGGGGAAAGATACCGTCTGGCAGGGCTCGTGAGGGACGGCGAGAGGATTCTAATCCCCTTCGCCGGCGTTCTGCCGTATGCACTCGTCATAGCGCGCTATAAGAATGTAAAAATCACCGCTGTAGAGCTGAACAGAGAAGCCTACGAGCTCGGCCTTGAGAACATCAAACTCAACAGGAAGAGGCTGAAGGGCGAGATAGAGTTCATCCACGGCGATGCCTTTGAGATTCTCCCGGAGCTTCCAACCTATGACCGCGTCATGAGCCCAACTCCGAGGGGCGTTGATGCGCTGGCCTTAACGCTGAGCAAAGCGGGGAGATGGCTCCACTACTACAACTTCGTGGGCGAGGCGGATATCGAGGAGTTCAGGGAGAGGATAATCGATGAGTGCTCCCTGCAGGGGAAGGAGTGCGACGTGAGGGTAAAAAAGGTCAGCGACTTCAAGCCGCACGTCTTCAAGGTCTGCGCGGACGTGAGGATTTTGGGGTGAGGCGTGTTTGCGTTTAATCCATAGTTTTAGGCCTTAAATACCTAGCATTGAAAGTATACCTATAGTATTCATTCAGGTTGTCATGCTGTTATTGTCAAAGTTCTCGTTTAGTTACACTTCTTAACAAATCTCGAAAAAGCTAAATATCAAAGAGAGGAATAGGAGTTGGTGGCAGAAATGTGTGGCTATTATGAGAACATTTCTGGATTCCAATACTGGAAGGTCAAAGAATGGAAACAATATATTCAACAAAACGTTGCACCGTTATACTCAATAACCACTACGCTCCTCGAAGTTAGGGACGAATTTGCCCCGTATATTGGTAGCTCCCTTGGTGTAATCGCAAATTCAAGAAGGGAACTACTGCCATTTCTCGCAGGCGGGATCAAGGACGGGGATTACTCTAAGTACAGTCTTGCAAAACTTACCGGCTTATCTACGGAATTTATGTGTGGATCCCCGTGAATTCTCAAGTGCTGTCTCAAGCCTAGGAGAGGAGGGATTAAATGAAGTCATGGTTAAAGCAGAGAAAAAGGAGAACTCCGTTTTTCTTCGTTTGATAAACGGTCTAAATCGGCTAAGCGGGCACGTGCTCGAACTTGCCGATATTGATCCCCTCGAAATCTCGATCCCTCCTTCTGACGAAATAATCAAACAGCCGGAGAAAATACTGGACGTCCTTAAGGAATTTTACAGATTCAGTATCTCTCTCAGTGCAAATCACAACTACTACACATTCTTTATTGTCAGCAATAGGGGAACACACTGGAGAGCCCTAAGAGAGGGTTATCACAAACTTGAGGAGAATTTAGGCGAGATCAAGGGGTTCTTGGGGTTAGAAGAGATCTTTATTCCCGAAACCGGAAAAGAAGATGTCCAAAAAGACTACACAATCTGGAGCCACTCAAGGGATAGCATTGCAGACAGCATTTACTGGATGCAGTTTGGACTCTGGGGACGCTTTAACTTTGAAACAGTAATAAACAAAAGCCCATCGAGAGTGCACTTAGATACATAACCAAGAATCCCGAGAACTTAGCAAAAGGCTACATAGTATTCATGAAAGAGGCTCTGGGAAGTTTAGACGAGCTACGCATCGGAAATGAGTGGTTTTATTCAAAGAACACCTATGACTTGAAAATTGACGGGCTGTGGGTAACAATGAGATCAAACACAAAACTTTCCCTTATTGAGTTCCTTGACAGGATTGGGCCGTACCTGTTCACGGGATACGGGGAGATTTCCAGACATCCAAAACACAAGGGATACCTCAGATACTACGGAAACATCCCAATGAATGCTGTCTGGTGGTTGGGATGAATGAACAGAGAGACGAAACTAAAAGAAAATCAAAATACTCTAGAGAACGAAAAGAAAGGACAAGACGAGATGAAACGGCTTCTCCTCCCTCCACACATGCCACACAGGAACCCAAGATAGAAAAGCTTAGGAACCACACCCCAAAGGAGGGCAAAGCCCAACAAGAGCCACCTGAGGGTATTGACAACCCTCAGAAATCAGCGGAGCAAGTAAACGAGCCTTACAAAGCTACCATTCCAAAAGTGCTACTCTCCGTCCCAGCAATCGAGTATGACCTGATCAAAATGGATACCGAGTATTCTATCCAAAAGAAGAAGCAGAGAACACAGGTACCAACCATCAGAATAAACGCTCCTATTTTGGAATTTCACAGGATATCTGTGGACAGCAATGTTACAATGACAGAGAAAGCCAGAAGGTTTATGAAAATCCCTAGGATAAGGCTCCACTCCCAGTTTTTGTCTTTCAAGACAAAACCCTCGATCTAGTGATAAATATCAGCCCTAATCCCAACTCTCCTTTAAGCGACATTTCACAGCGCCCAATGATCCAAGAAAAGGAAACTCAAAGGGTCATTCAGCCAATTTCAGTTCCGAAACATGAGATTAAACCCATTGAAATTATCCAAGAAACTGAAGCCGTAAGTTTGTCTGAAACAGACCGTGGCAACTGGATTCTTGAAACAGAGACAGAGGACTTCATAAAAGCTCTCTTCGGTGTTAGCAGTCAAGAACTAAGAGAACCTAACGCTGCGATCATACTTTTCAAAGACGTTAGAGACGAGGGTTACATCCACCTCTTTGAAAAGCTCCTTTTGAGGCTCCAGAGAGAAAAGGGAAAAACAGGAAAGGTCAAAAAGCTGACTTTGAGCAGTGAAGATTGGAACAAAGAAGAAATTGAAAGGTGGCTTGACGAGGGCGGTATCGTATTCATTGAAGTCGTCAATAGGGAAATCCTTGACAAACTGACAAAGGGTGACATAGCAGACAGATTGTGGGCAATTTTCTCGAAGGGGGATGGAACAGTCGTGTTTCACACCAAAGACGATGATACTTTCTCTGCAATCAATGAGCTTGTCCAGGAGTTAAACTGGAACAAACTGGGATTAAAGCCTGAGATCTTCAAAATACTTGCCAGAAAACTGCCGTTTGAGGAAAAACTGAGAATTATAGAGCATATTTATGGTTTCGTGCCCCTCCCTGACCTGATGCCGGGTTCAAAAGTCTCATGGATTGTGAATACAGCTGAGAAACAGTACTTGAAAGCTCTAAAACGGATTATGCACAAATATGAACCATTCTTCCCCGTTAGAGCTTCAGATGATGAAAGTACCAAGCATGTCTTGGCAAAATATTTCATAATTCACACACTTATTAAACGACTCCAGAGAGAAGGGAAGCTATCTTCCCGTTTACAGGATGTTGAATGGGATAAGGTTAGGACAATAATAGAGACCGAGCCTGATAGTTATCCAAGGCCAGACGTTTTGTACAGGCCAGAAGAGGTTTATTTTGAATTCGAAACACTATTTGGAGAGAGCTTTAGGAAGATAACAAACAAACTGGATGAATATGCAAGGGCCAAACCTGGAGCAAAAGTTCGTATAGTCGTCGAGCCAATTACGGTATTGTTGCATCTGCATGAATTTAAACATCAGATTGCAGGCATTAAAAAAGGAAAGCTCTACTCAAACGTTGATGTCAAGTATTACACATTCGATCTTTCAACTAGGGGTCTAGTACCGTTAGACGAGTTCATTGAATCGCTTTCAAAAGTTTTAGTTGGATTAAATGGGGATATGCCTTAAGCAATGTCAGTACTAGAGACCCAATCCAAGCAAAAAAACCTTCACAGTGGGAGGCACTTAATCTCTATCCCTATGTTTTCACCTTGTAGGACTTCCAGCTGGTAATGATGTTCCATTTTCAAGCCAGAGGTTTCGGCGGCCTATATTCTGCAGAATATAAAAACTTATATTGCAAAGAATAAAGATCAAAACATATGCTCTTACTTCTTTAGGAAATCAAACAGCGTTGCCTGTTTGCCCTTTTTCTTTGATTCCTCAGCTTTCTTTGACTTCCTTCCGACGGACTCGATTTCCCTTTCGGCCTTCTCAAGTTCCTCCTCGCTTATCTCTTCTTCAGCTTCCGTCTCTTCCTCTGCGGCCGCCTCAACCTCTTTGAGCCCTTTCCCGGCTTCCCTGACCCTGGCCTCAAGCTCACCCTCCCTCCTCAGCCTCTTCTCGATGTTCATGCCCTTGGCCCATATCGTCTTGGCCTTCTCAGCGTCGCCTGCTATAAACTCAACTTCCTTCGAATCGAGGTCAAGGTAGACGGCAAAGTGAGCCGCCATGTCAGTGTTGTTCTCGAAGATGGCCCTGAGGTAGTTGAGGGTTTCCAGGGCCTCGAGCTTGGCCATGTGCATCTCCTTCATTATCTTCTTGACCACAGAGTCTCTCAAACTCCTTTCAGTCTTGCTCTGGGTGAGTAGCTTAATCGTCTTTGGCGGGTATATCCTGACGAAGCCCTTCTTCTTGACGCCTGCAACGGCAACCCCTGCCGTCATCATATCTGTTGCGTACTTCCACAGGGAATACGCTCCGGTCCTCTGCGCCCTTCCGAGGTAGATGTCGGCCCTGCTTATCGCTTCATAGGCACGCGCTATGTCCTCAGGCCTGTAATAGACGTAGGGGACGTTCTCTTCTATCCACTGGAGAAGCTCGTGGGGGAACATATCAACGCCGAGGGTGGCCATCTTCGCCTTCTTGGCGTTGTCTGTGGCAAAGACCTGCGCCAGCGCCTGAAAGACGCTCTTCTCCATATCACGGTAGGCCAAAACCTCGTGGGCGTCCTCAACTCCTCCGGTCACGACCGTCTGGAGGTCATTTACAGCCGCCCTCAGGTCCCCTCCCGCATGTTTTGCAATGTCATAGAGAACCTCCTTGGGGACGGTGACGCCTTCCCTGTGGAGTATCCTAACCAGGGCCTTGATTATGTCCCTCTGGGTGGGGCGCTTGTACTCTACTATCTGAGCCTTGGCCCTTATCTCCCTCGGGACCTCCCAGTAGTGATTGGCGGCCATTATTATCGGGTTCCTCGCTTTTTCGATGAGCTTCGCTATCTCCTTTGCCCCGCTCGGTTCTATGTTATCTGCCTCGTCAAGGAAGATGAGTTTTCTGTGTTTTCCAAGGATGTCCATCGTGTAAGCGGCCTGAACGTAGCGCTCTATCTTCTCGTAGGTTCTCTCATCACTCGCGTTCAGCTCAATTACCTCAAAGCCGTACTCTCTCACCAGGGCATAGACGGTAGTGGTTTTCCCGCTTCCGGGAGGGCCGGCAAGGATTAGTGCCTTCTTCTTCGGCGGTTTACCACTCAGCCATATCTCTATCCATGCTTCAACCTGCTCGATAGCCTTCGTCTGATTGACTATCTCGGCCAGCCGTCTCGGCCTGTACTTCTCGACCCAGGGCATCTCCCTCGGCATGACCATCACTTGCCCATTATGGTGAACTGAGCGAGTAGCGCCTCAAGCTGTATCATCTCGTTGGCCCCTTCAACGAGACGGAAGTTGTACTCGCCTATCTTGTCGGCCAAAGCGACCTTTTTATCCTCAGGAATCGGCAGGTTAAACACCTCTTTGTGCATCTGGATGAGCACGTCCTCCCCGCTGAGGCCCTGCTTGAGGAGAATCTCCCTCAGCTTGTCCCTTGCCTTGAGGAAGTTGCCTTCAAGGGCCAGCTCCATCATGCCACGCACGTCCTCTGGGCGAGCTCTACTGGCGACGAGGAAGACGTTCTCGTCTGTAATCTCGGTGTCTAAAGCAGCGGCCGCCTGGAGGACATTTATCGCGCGTCTCAGGTCGCCTTCGGCAACGTAGAGTATCACCTGCAATCCCTCCTCCGTCAGCTCAAGCCCCTCGTTCTCAGCGATGTACTTTATCCTCTCCGCTATATCATCGTCGTTCAGCGGCCTGAAGCGGAAGATGGCACATCTTGACTGGATAGGTTCGATTATCTTCGATGAGTAGTTGCAGCTCAGGATGAAGCGCACGTTGTTCGAGAACATCTCCATGGTTCTCCTCAGTGCCTGCTGGGCGTCCTGCGTTAGGGCATCGGCCTCGTCTAAGAAGATTATCTTGAAGCTGGCCCCGGCAACAGGCTTCGTCCTTGCGAACTCCTTCACCTTCTCGCGGATGACGTTTATGCCCCTTTCGTCGGAGTTGTGGAGCAATACAGGTATCTCACCGGCGAAGAACTTCTCGTTTCCTGGGACGCTGACGTCGTAGACGAAGTCGTTGTACTCGACGAGTTCAACTTTCCTGACAACCAGGGCGTGGAGATCCGTGCTGGCGAGCTTTCTGAGCGTTTCAAGGATTTTCATGCCCTTCGAGTCGAGCTTCGACTCGTTTATCATTCCGATAACCTTCTTCAGCGTCTCCTTCCTCACGCGCTTCTTGCCCTCGTAGAGCTGGTGCCTCAGCTCGTAGCGCCAGTTGCCCTCTATGGCGTGCTCAATTGCCTTGAACATCTTGACTACAGGCTCGGCAGGGAGGAGCTCCGCCTTGCTCCACTTCATTCCTCCTTTCCAGATCAGTCTCGCCTCCCTATCAAAGAGGCTCGCCTCGATTCCGGAAATTCTCGCCAGCCAGACGGTGTCAATTAGCAAGTCCTTCGAGACCGATGAAACCCTGATGACTCCGCCCCATTCACCGGTTCCGTCGCCGTCGGCGAGGCCCTTAAGGAAGGCTATCCTCTCTTGGATTGGGAATTCAAAGACGAATCCGGGAATCCTCTTGTTTCCAGCCTTCCTTCCGTTACCGTCGTAGAAGTTCACATCGAAGAACCTGGCCAGCTGGGTGTTGAGTAGCCTAACTTGGTAGGCGCTCTTCCTTGAGCGGTCGAAGCCCGAGGAGGTGTAGTTCTCGTAAACGCTTAACCCTAACCCATCGGCAAACTCCCTAACGCGGGCTATGAGTTCACCCTCGTGGCTCCCGAGCGTGTAGATTACCTGTCCCGAGGTGTTGCCCCTGAAGCCAACAGCTCCTTCCGCCGCGTAAAGTCCGAGCATGTAGGAGAACTCTTCACCAACAGGAAGTTTCTCGAAAGTTCTCGTCCTCGCGCTCTCTTTAATCCTGTAATCGCTCATGTCGAGGACGTCGAGGAAGCCTTTAAGGTTGGCCGTGAAGCTCAGGAGTATCGAACCCTCTTTGAGTTCGCTCGCTTTCACAGTTTTGAGACCGTTTTCGGTGAAGATCATAACGGAGTGGTTGCCCGTCAGTTCGAGCTTTCCTCCGCCCTCAAGGTGAACGCGCAGTATAACCGGGACGCGGTGGCGGATTATCTTGCTTACCTTAACCCACCTCACGCGGTAGTTCTCGTCAACCGTGAGAACCTCAAGGTTTGGGGCGTCTCTGTAGGCGACGTCGCCGTCTCTTTCGTCAAAGTAGAGCCTATCGAGCTCGGCGAAGGTCGTTCTGGTTATTTTGCCGTTGATCCTTACAAGAATTGGTGTGTCTTTTGAAATGGAGGCGTTCAGCTCGAGGAAGTTGTGCCTCCAGTTCTCTCCGAAAAGTTCTCGAGCTAAGGCCAGTGCACTAGTCGTCTTTCCGGTACCAGGGGGTCCTGCAAATAAAAGGTGCGGCATCGAGCCTGTTTTAGCGTAGTGTTTGAGCCTCTTAACGATGTGAGCCTGGCCTACTATATCATCAAGCCTCTCTGGGCGGTACTTCTCAACCCAAGGCTTTTCGAGAATCTTAACCTCCTGGACTTCATCCGGCATAAGGTTTCACCTAAAGCTTTTTGAGGCACCATAGTTTAAGGCTTTTGCCATGGACCCCTTTGAGCACGCCTCAATACCGACACTGGTCTACCTTGCCCTCTCAGAAGACCCAGCATGGGGCGGAGCGTTAGCCCTCATTATCGGGGCGACCTTTCCTGATCTGGATGCCTTCACGAGGGAACATCGCTCCTACCTCCATTCGCTCCTCGTTGCCATCCCGGTTTTTGCCCCCGCTTACATCTCAGGAAACCACTACGCACTCCTCTTCTCTCTAGGCTGGCTCAGTCATCTCTTCCTCGACTTCTTCACCGGCGTAATACCACCTGTTTATCCCCTAAGCAGACAAGGCTGGGGAGTAACTATAACCGCACGAGGTGGACCGAGCGGTACGGGCTTCGAAGTACACCTGCTGGAGCGCTACCCAGATCCAAGGCACGACTACGAGCTGAACATCAGCGGGAGCACTGCCCTTGCGCTCTTAACCCTAATCGCACTTGTCATCAGACTGCACTGAACCGGGCGGTGCAAAACTTTTATACGCCAATGACCAATAAACACCGGTGGTTCTCATGGCGAAGCTCGACTGGATTAGGGAGGAACTGCAGGAGCTTAAGGATAAGGGCCTCTACGTAACCATAAGGAAGATTGAAAGCGCCCAGGGCCCGTGGGTGGTGGTGAACGGCAAGAAAGTTCTCAACATGTGCTCGAACAACTACCTTGGCCTGGCGGCACATCCCGAGATCAGGTACGCGGCCATCAGGGCTATTCTCGACTACGGAGTAGGTGCCGGGGCGGTCAGGACCATCGCCGGAACCATGGAACTGCACGAGGAGCTTGAAGAGAAGCTGGCCAAATTCAAGAAGAGAGAGGCTGCAATCTTATTCCAGAGCGGCTACAATGCCAACCTCGGATCTCTAAGCGCCCTACTTAAGAAAGGCGACGACGGTGTCTTTATCAGCGAGGAACTGAACCACGCCAGCATCATAGATTCAATGCGCCTCAGTGGTGCGCCGAAAGTTATATACAAGCACCTCGACACGGAAGACCTTGAGAAGCGCCTCAAGGAGAACAGGGACAAGAAGAAGAAAGTCATCGTCAGCGATGGTGTCTTCTCGATGGACGGTGATCTCGCACCGGTTCCTGAGATGGCTGAGCTGGCCGAGCAGTATGACGCCATACTTTACATAGATGATGCCCACGGTGAAGGAGTTTTAGGCGACAGCGGAAGGGGTATTGTTGACCACTTCAAGCTCCATGAGAAGGTTGATTTTGAGATGGGAACCCTAAGCAAGGCCTTTGGTGTTATCGGTGGTTACGTTGCCGGCCCAGAGGAGGCGATAGACTACCTCCGCCAGAGGGCGAGGCCGTTCCTCTTCTCAAGCGCCCCGAACCCGCCGGACGTTGCCGCGGCAATAGCAGCCGTCGAGATACTTCAGAGGAGCGACGCGCTTGTCAAAAAGCTCTGGGACAATACGCACTTCCTCCAGAACGGGTTGAGAGAACTCGGCTACGACCTCGGCGGAACCAAACACCCGATCACGCCGGTCATGCTCTACGACGAGAAGCGCGCCCAGGAGTTCTCGAAGCGCTTGTACGAGGAGTACAACATCTTCGCCCAGGCCATCGTGTATCCAACCGTCCCGCTCGGAACCGCGAGGATAAGGCTCGAACCTTCAGCAGCACACAGTAAGGAGGACCTGCAGTACGTCCTCGATGCCTTTGAGGACCTCGGGAAGAAGACGGGGTTCCTGAAGTGAGGTTTTGTCGTTTTCTTTTTCTATTCTACTAGTCTGTGCACAAACGGTTGTGGTCCCAAAAATCACCTGTTGCATCGTCGTGCAACTTTCTTACTCAGTCTTCTTT
Source organism: Thermococcus sp. (assembly GCF_027023865.1). Classification (NCBI taxonomy): domain Archaea; kingdom Methanobacteriati; phylum Methanobacteriota; class Thermococci; order Thermococcales; family Thermococcaceae; genus Thermococcus; species Thermococcus sp. Next base: position 25,385 of record NZ_JALVUC010000021.1, read on the forward strand.
TGACCCGTTC
>NZ_JALVUC010000022.1 GCF_027023865.1 Thermococcus sp.
CCGCTGAACGGTTTGGGGTTATCGCTCCAAAGGCCACTAATCGAGTTTCAGACTGCCTCAACGGGCAGTCTTTCGAAGACGCTTAACAGCGTCAAACCCCCCAATGCTGGAGGGTAACGTGAAACCCTCGTCCCATCGGGCTGTTCTTGAGTGGCCTCTCCGAGGCCTTATTAAGTTGCAAAAACTTAAAAGGGTTTTCGGTGGTTTAAGGGTTGTAACCAATTGCGGCACTTTTTTAAGGTGGAAACTTGAGAAAGGTGGGGTGGTTTTTGATGGTTGATCTCACAGAGATACTCAAGCCCTATGGATGGTGGGTGCTGGGCGGCGTTACGGTGCTCTACATAGCCTACGTCTACGCCAACAGGAAGAAGTTCAGGAGCGCAAGCACGCTAGCCCTGTCAGGCATATTAGCTGCCCTCGTAACGGTGGCGACGACGATAATCCGTGTCCCCACCCCCACAACGGGCGGCTACCTCAACTTCGGTGACACGATGGTCATGTTCTCAGCGATGGTCTTCGGTCCGGTTATCGGTGTGTTTGCAGGGGGCGTCGGTTCTGCCCTGGGTGATATAACCGGCGGCTACCCTGGATGGGCACCAATAACACTCGTCGTTAAGGGCTTGGAGGGCCTTCTCGTTGGTTACATAGCGATGAGGGGTGACAGCACTGGAAACCTCGTCGTTGCCGGCGTGGTGGGAGGAACGATCATGGTTCTCGGCTACCTCTCCTTCGAGGCCTATATGTTCGGTATCCCAGTGGCCCTCACAGAGGTGCCCGGCAACACGCTCCAGGCGGTGACCGGAATACTCGTTGGGACCGCCCTGGCAAAAGTGATAAAGAAGAGGTACCCTGAGGTTCTCGACCTTATCTGAAGGGGTCTCAGGCCTCTAAATTCTTCAGCTCCTCCCACATGTGGCCCTCAACGAGCAGGGGTTCGATGGATATCCTCTTCGAGGCCTTTTTTATCTGGCCCAGGTACTTCGAGTCCGTTATAATCGCATCATAGCCAAGCTCCTCTATCTTGTAAACCTTCAGCCCGTATCCTCGGAGCAACCCCGCGGTATGCTCAATGAAGCTAGGGCCCGCTAGCATCACGTTCGGCTCGAATCCCTCCGCCACGAGCTCGTCTATGATTCTGTCAATGAGGCTTTTCAAATCCTCTCCCGCCATTTCCGGGCACCCTCCACTATCTTTACCCCGCTCGACGCCCCTATCCTGTTAGCCCCTCCCTCTATCATCGCCAGAGCCTGCTCGTACGTCCTTATTCCGCCGGCGGCCTTGACACCCATATCCGGGCCGACGACCTTCCTCATGAGCCTGACGTCCTCAATCGTCGCTCCACCAGTACCGAAACCGGTGGAAGTCTTCACAAAGTCGGCTCCAGCTTCCTTCGCCAGCTCGCAGGCCTTTATCTTCTCCTCATCGGTTAGATAGCAGGTCTCGATGATGACTTTTACCTTGGCACCCTTCTCGTGCGCTACCTCGGCGACCTCTGCTATGTCGTTCCTGACGTAGTCATGCTCCCCATCCTTCAGCGCACCGATGTTGATGACCATATCAATCTCATCCGCACCGTCCTCCAAAGCTTTCCTCGCTTCGAAGACCTTGACTTCCGTCGGAGTGGCCCCGAGCGGGAAGCCTATAACGCTTGCTACTTTGACGTCCGCTTTCCTCCCACGGAGGTAGTCCCTGGCAAGCTTAACACGGTAAGGATTGACACAGACAGCGTAAAAGCCATACTCTACAGCCTCATCACAGAGTTTGATTATGTCATCCCTAGTGGCTTGGGGCTTTAGGTTAGTATGGTCTATATACCCAGCTACATCGATATGAGCATCCACCACCATCACCGGATGATAATACGCTCAACCGGTTTAGAAGTTTTCTCCTCAAAAATACCCAGATGATGAGCAAATTCACGGGTTGTCTTCATCCACGAGCGACTTCAGGGCTCTAACAAACCTCTCCGCAACGCCTTCATCCCCAAAGAGCGGTTTCTCCTCGCCACGTGCTATTCTCCTCAAAACCTCAACCGCGTTGTCCCAGCCTTCATCAAGCGTTTCACCCTTGGGGATGGAGTTCCTAAGGACGTGCCAGCGGCCGGTTTTCCCGTCGTAGACGATAATCCTGGGTATGTAATCAAGCTCCATGAAGGTGTTGTCAAGGGTGAGCTCCACCCTAAAGCCGCCGAACTCCAAGTAGCCCTCCTCCCTTAGGCGTTTTCCCCAGTCCATTTCCATCGGTGAAGGTTGATGCTGGAGCTTAAAAGTCCACCGCACCCCAAAGCCTATATATCCTCACCTGAGAATATTACTCGAGGTGATTGGTATGGAGAACCCCTTTGAGATTAACGGAGTCGTTGCGAGGGAAATACTCGACAGCAGGGGCAACCCGACGATTGAGGTCGAGGTCTACACCCCTGTCAGCATGGGGCGTGCCGCCGTTCCTAGCGGAGCGAGTACCGGCACCCACGAGGCCCTTGAGCTTCGTGACGGTGGGAAGCGCTACCTCGGGAAGGGCGTTAGGAGGGCAGTTGAGAACGTCAACAAGATAATTGCGCCTGAGATTACAGGAATGGACGTTACATGGCAGAGGGACATAGACACGCTCATGCTCGAACTTGACGGAGCCGAGAACAAGAGCAACCTCGGAGCAAACGCAATGCTCGGCGTTTCCCTGGCCGTTGCAAGGGCCGCAGCAAACGCGCTCGGTTTGCCGCTCTATCAGTACATAGGAGGAACCAACACCTACGTCATGCCAGTTCCAATGAGCAACGTCATCAACGGAGGAGTGCATGCTGGCAACGAGCTCGACTTCCAGGAGTTCCTGGTAATGCCCGTTGGAGCCGACTCCTTCAGGGAAGGCATCCGCTGGGTGAGCGAGACCTACCACATCCTCAAGGGGGTTATAGCCGAGAAGTACGGAAAGGACGCCGTCAACGTCGGCGACGAGGGAGGCTTTGCCCCACCACTGAAAGAGCCGCACGAGCCGTTCGAACTCCTCATCGAGGCCATTGAAGAGGCCGGATACAAGCCGGGCGATGAGATAGCCTTCGCCATGGACCCGGCCCCAAACGAGTTCTTCCACCCCGACATCGGGAAATACGTCGTCAACGGCAAAGAATACGATGGGGGAGAGCTTCTTGAGCTTTATAAGGATCTCATCAGCAAGTACCCAATAGTCTCACTCGAGGACCCGTTCCACGAGGAGGACTGGGAGAACTTCGCCCTCATAACGAAGGAACTCGGGGACAAGATACAGATCGTCGGCGATGACATCTTCGTCACCAACCCGAAGAGGATAAGGAAGGGTATCAACATGAGGGCTGCGAACGCGCTCCTCCTCAAGGTCAACCAGATCGGAACGCTCAGTGAGGCCATAGATGCTGCTTACACCGCTTACAGGGCTGGCTGGGGGATAGTTGTATCACACCGCTCCGGAGAGACCGACGATCCGTTCATAGCCGATTTGGCCGTTGCCCTCAACACGGGCCAGATAAAGACCGGTGCCCCTGCGAGAATGGACAGGAACTCCAAGTACAACCAGCTGATAAGGATAGAGGAGGAACTTGAAGGGATAGCGGTCTATCCCGGAAGGAAGTTCCACAACCCCTTCCTCTGAACATTACATTTTTCTTTGAAAGCCTCGCCATTCACGGCGGGGAGGAGGTCAGGCCTGTCAGATAGAAAACAAAGGAAGGAGAATCAGTCGAGGGAAGCCTTGAGGGCCTCCTCGAAAATCTCCATCGCCACGTCTACCTCTTCCTTGGTGACAATGAGCGGCGGGATGAAGCGGATGCTGTTGTCACCGCAACCGAGAAGCACGAGACCGCGCTTCGCAGCCTCCTTGACGATTCTGTTCCTCAGCTCCGGGTTCTTCTCCTTTCCTTCCTTGCTCTTGACTACCTCAACCGCTTGGGCGAGTCCAATGCCCCTTGCGTCGCCGATAACTTCGTAGCGCTCTCTGAAGTCCTCGAGGTACTTGTGGAGGTAGTCTCCAACCTCCCGGACGTGCGGAAGGAGCTCCTTGACTATCCCGACGACCTCTATTCCTGCGGCTATTGCCACGGGGTTTCCACCGAAGGTGGTCGCGTGCCTTCCGGGCTTGTCGAAGCTTATCTCTGCCCTGTGGATAACACCTGCAAGCGGAATTCCCCCACCGATTGCCTTTCCGAACTGGATGAGGTCGGGAGCAACGTCGAAGTTCTCGATGGCCCAGAACCTTCCTGTCCTTCCAATGCCCATCTGAACCTCGTCGTCCGCTAGGAGTATCCCGTACTCGTCGGCGAACTTCTTGAGCTCCTTGAAGAAGTTCTTTGGCGGAACGACGTAGCCACCTTCACCTTGTATGGGCTCGAGGAATATCGCCCCGACCTCGTGCGGCGGGATGTGCTTGAAGACGTAATCCTCTATGAAGTTCAAAACGCGGTTGATGAGTTCATCGGGCTCCTCGTAGCCGTCTATGCCCCAGAGGTTCCTGTAGGGGTTCGGGTAGGGGACGTGGGTAACACCAGGCATCGTTGGGAAGAAGCTGTCCTGCTGGACCCACTTGCTTGCGGTCAAGCTGAGAACGGCCTGAGTTCTTCCATGGAATGCGTGGTAGAATGCCAAAAACTGCTTTCTTCCGGTTCCGTACTTGACGAGCTTCATCGCGGCCTCGTTTGCCTCAGCGCCGCTGTTGCCGTAAACGACCTTCTTCTCAAAGTCACCCGGTGCAAGCTCGATGAGTTTCTCGGCAAGAACGACGGCATTCTCGTAAAAGAAGTCGGTCAGCGAGTAGTGGGTGAACTTCTCTGCCTGCCTCTTTATCGCTTCCACCACGCGCGGGTGGGCGTGGCCAACGTTGAGAACACCAACGCCGCTCGCGAAGTCGTAGAAGACGTTTCCATCCACATCGTAGACCCTGATACCCTCACCGTGGTCTATGACGATTGGTAGGTCCTCGGGGTCCTGGGTCGTGGTCGCGAGGTACTTAAAGTTCCTCTCCATTACCTCCTTGGCCTTCGGTCCCGGGAGTTCCTTAACGTTCGGTCTAACCTCCATGCGTATCACCACTCCCCTCTTGGCCTTCCCCTATATAAGCCTGTGTTCATTAATGAACATTTTTGACCGAAAAATTTTCGGAAGCTCACTGACGGCTCTGAACTCTTAGGCTTCCTTCAAGGATTAGGGGACAAGATTAATAAACTTTAAAAAGTTTTTAATTTCGATATGGAGATAGTCATGACGATCTGATGGGAGATTGAGCAAATGGAGAAAAAGAGAGGTCACGCTGGTAATGCCATTATCCTAACTTCATTTCTGGTTCTACTCCGTTTTGTCATCACTGGGATTGGGAAGGGGCAAGGTTTGATTTTTCACTATTGACCTACTAATTAAAATAATCCCGTTCATGACCTTGCTGGATTTGTGATGATATCGCTCCTCGAACCGGCCTCTCTTTTCAGTGAGGGTGAAGAAGACGAGTCGTTTATGATCCCTTTAGAACCGATTGAAAACGAAGAATAAAGAAGATGACTTTCGGATTACTCCCCGTTCTTCTCCTTCCACTCGTCTAAGAGCTCCTTGGCTGAGTTGGCCGCTATCGCGCCCTGGCCGACTGCGACTGCTATCTGCTTGAAGACGTTGGTTATGTCCCCTGCCGCGAAGATCCCCGGAATCTTGGTGCGCATGTGCATGTCCACCGGTATGTAGCCGTACTCGTTGGTTATGCCCAGGTGCTTGACGAAGTCGGTCTTCGGCTCGTAGCCTATGAAGATGAAGACGCCGTCAACGGCCATCTCACTCTCCTCGCCGGTTACACGGTTCTTGAGCTTAACGCCCTCGACCTTGCCCTCTCCCTTGATCTCGGTCACGACGGTGTTGAGTATCGTCGGAATGCCACTCTCGGCAAAGCGGTCCTGTAGTATCTTGTCTGCCCTGAATTTGTCCCTCCTGTGGACGAGCGTTACGTTAACGCCTATGCTCTTGAGGTAGAGGGCTTCCTGTAAGGCGGTATTTCCCCCGCCGATGACTATGACCTTCCTGCCCTTGAAGAGCGGGCCGTCGCAGGTGGCGCAGTAGGAGACGCCCTTTCCCGTGAGTTCTTCCTCTCCTGGAACCTTGAGCTTCCTTGGAGCGGCCCCAACGGCTATGATTATCGTTCTGCCCTTGTACTCCTTCCCGTTCTTGGTCTTCACGGCGAACTTGCACGGCCCCTCGTAGTAGGCACACTCTGCCGGATCAATCCTCTCGACCTCGTCGAAGACTACATCGACGCCGAGCTTCTTGACATGCTCGTGCATCCTGCTGGTAAGCTCCGAACCGCTGATCCCTCCCGGAAAGCCGGGGTAGTTCTCTATGAGGTCCGTCAGTGCCACGTTCCCCCCTAGGTCTTTGCTGATGATTAGGGTCTCCAAGCCGTAGCGAGCCATGTATATGGCAGCGGTGAATCCGGCCGGCCCGGCTCCGATGATGAGAACATCCCAGGTCTTGTTCTTGTACTCTCCTCCACGTGAAAAGCCACCGAGGCTGAACATCTTTCCCACCTCCGGGTTTTCCTAACGTGGACTATTTAAAAGCCTTGTTCCACAGAAATGTGTAAAAATAACCAAAAATTCCAACCTCAGATGAGCTTGAGGGAGCGATCGAGGAGCAGGTGGAGCATGTAGCCGCTAAAGGCCGCGAAGCCTACAAAAAGCCCCTCTGCCGTGTTCATTCCAAGGCCATACTCAACGAGGAGGTACGAAAGGGCGCCGTAGATAAGCGCAAAGAGAAGTGAGTGAACTATGCCTCTATGTCTCGGCATCATCCATGTGAAGGAGTACCATGCTATCACCGCCACCACCACTGATATTCCCCATGCTGTTGTGATGTTGAGCCACTCGGTACCGACGTTCATCCTTCCTATGATGTTGATATAGGTCGCTCCCCCAGCTAAAACACTCACTATCGGCTTCGTGCCGCGGTGGATGAGTGCGTTGGGGTGGTCTATGTCTGGCAGGTCAGCCCCGAGCACGTAGAGAGCGTAGCCTATGAGCAGGGCCATCGTTGTCAGTTTGAAGGGAACGCCCACCGTTGACAGGTAGCCCGCTATTGCAACCGCTATCGGATAGCTGACTATCCCGCTGAGCATGTGGACATCGTAGTTTGGCATGCTATCACTCCTCTTCCCTCTCGGCCTGACTCGCCTCCAAGAACTTTCTCACGTAGTCTGGAACCTTGTAGTTGCCCTTCGGGTCGCCAACGAGGAAGCCGAGCCTTATCAGCTCGTTGAGGTTCTCATAAACCTGCATTCCCGGCTTCTTAACTGCCTTTGCCACCTGTATGTAGCTGACGGGTCCTCCATCGAACTCGAAGACTACCGCCTCTACAAGGTCCTTGTACTCCTTTGGAATTCTGGTGAGGTACTCCTCGAGGCTCTTGGGTTCCTCGAGGATGGTCGTTACGACGTAGTCGTCAATCGGGTCGAACTTGTGCTTCGCAGCTTCGCTCAGGACATAGTGGAGCAGCCTTAGAATCTGCCTGGGGTTGCCATTCCCGAGCTGATGGATGAGCTTTATCGCCTCCTCCGTGAAGGGATACAGCGGATCGTCAGTGTCTTTCACGCGGACTCGGTTGAGCCTCTTCTTAACAAGCTCGTAGGCTTCATCCAGACTCATTGGGCGGAGCTTAAACTCGTAGTGGAGGCGCATGAAGAAGGCTGGGAAAATCCTTGAATACTCCTCATATGCCTCAGGAACGCAGGCGAAGGCGACGACGCAGCCCTTTGGCATGTTGCTTATGAAGTGCCTCAGCATTTCAAAGAACTGAATCTTCTCATGTTCTTTAGCTGACTGCATGTTCTCAAGCTCGTCGAGGAGGAGGGCGCAGTAGGGGAACTTTCCCATCTGCTCGGTCAGGAGTTCGGCTATGTCCCTGCTCTTGTACTCGCCGGTTGAGCTGAGCATCTTCTCGAGTCTGTCGATGAAGCCGAGCTTCCGTGAGAGGTTTTCTAGGAAGATGTTCGTCCTGCTCTTTGGTGGCTTGAGGGCGTAGAAGATGTCCCTGGTGAGCTTGAGGATGTCGTTGGTGTCTACCTTAACGTATACCGCTTTCCCGCCGTTGCCCTCTACAACTTTCGCGAGGCTCTTGAGCCTTTGGGTCTTCCCCATTCCGAGCGGCCCGACGATGCTCATCGCTATGGAGCTTTTGTTTCCTATGACTTCAGACGCTATCATCTGGAGGCGCATGTCAACCTCTTGGTAGACGTGTATGCTCTCCACGTCGGCTATTCCCTCGCTTGCGAGCTGTTCAAAGGGGTTCCGAGAAAGACCGTAAACCTCGTATGACTGGTACGGGTAAAGTTTAAGGCCTCCGTTTTCCATTTTAACCACCGGAGGTGTTTTGCGTTTGAAATATAAAAACCTGTCCATCGGTGAGCAGAGATGACGGTTTTGCTCGTTACATCACCTCAGGGTCGAGAGGGGGATGTGATACTCGAACTTGAGTGGGCACTGGAGAAGGTTAAAGTCAAGGGGACTGACTGGAAGGGTGTTCTCCTCGCTGAGACCTCTCTTCCGAAGGAGGGGGCACTCAAAAGGCTCAAAAAATTCGAGACCCAAGCGATACAGCGGGTCGTTCCTCTCGATGAGTTCGTTCCAGCGAGATGGGAGGAGATAGAAGCGGCAGTTCTGAGGCTGGCCAAGGGAATTGACGGAACTTTCGCCGTCCGTGCCAGGGTCAGGGGCAACAAGACTTTGAAGGAGAGGGAGCTTGAGGTTAAACTCGGTTCTCTCATCGTGGAGAGTTATGACCTTGAGGTCAACCTCTCGGACCCGGACTACACGGTGGTGGTTGAAGTTCTCGGGAAGAGGGCTGGAGTTGGACTCGTGGGGAGGGATGAGTCCCTGCGCTTCGAGGTGAAGGACTAACCCAAAGCTTATTTACTCTTTTAATCCATTCTGGTTGGGGATGAAAATGATTGACGTTGAGGAAGTTATAAGTCGACTCTCAAAGTTCAGTTACGAAGAGGTCTTAGCATACTGGGTGAAGAGCGAAGGAGAGGAGGCTCAATTTTACAGGGAGCTGGCAGAGCGCGCCAAAAACCTCTGCCTTCCGGAGAGCCTTGTTGGAACCTTTGGAAAGCTTTCAGAGGACTCCAAGAGGCACGCGGAGGAACTCACGAGAATATTCAAGGAGACCTACTCGCGGGAGCCCAAGAGCGAGGTTCCGCCGCTTGAGGTCATGCCGGTTCTTGATAGGTTTGAGAGGGCGGATCAAGTTAAGGAGGTTCTTGAAGCCGCTATGGAGAGTGAGCTCATAGCGATGAACGCTTACAGAACCCTGACAGAGAAAGTTGACGACCCAAAGCTCCGGGAGCTTTACCTCAAGCTTGCTGAGGTTGAGAGGACCCACTACGAGGCCCTCAGGAATGAGTACGAGAAGCTGGGTGATTGAGATGGCCGTGGAAATTTTGAAAGAGATACGGAAGCTGAACGAGCGCGAACTTCTCAGCTACTGGATTAAGGGTGAATACGAGGAGGCCGAAACCTACTGGAAGCTGGCCGAACGCGCGAAAGAGCTCAGCCTCCCGAATAACGTCGTGGAGACGTTCAAAAGGCTCGGCGACGAGTCAAAGGGGCACGGGGATGAGCTTCTGGAAATCTACAGGGAAAAGTATGGAGGGAAGCTGGTTGATGTTGACATACCGAACGTGGAAGCCCTGAACGTCCTTGGCAAGTTCTGGAAGGTTGAGGACCTTAAAGACGTGCTCGAAATAGCCATGGAGAGCGAAAAGCTGGCGGAGACCATCTACAGAAAACTCGCCAGTGAAACGGGGAATCCAAAGCTTAAGGAGGCCTACCTCCGCCTGGCGGACATAGAGAATGGACACTACAACTCCCTTAAGGCTATTTACGAATGGAGAAAGGAGAAGGGGCTACTCTGAGTCCTTTTTCTTGATCTTCTCTGCCTTCTTCGCTTCTTCTGCTTTCTTCCTCAGCTCCTCGACCTTCTCCCTCTTTAGGGGAACGAAGCGCCCATCCCTGTTGTCGTAGTTCGCCAGTAGGAAGTCCCTGCTGAGCTGGAGCGCTCCGGTCGGGCAGACATCAACGCACTGGCCACAGTAGACGCAGCGGGCCGTCCATAATGCCACTTTTTTGATATCCGACAAGTAGACAAACACTCCAGCGGGACAGACATTGACGCACATCCTGCACCCAACGCACTTGTCCACGTTGTAGGCTACCACCCCCCTGAAGTCCTCGGGAATTGGAATCGGCTCGGTCTCGGGGAAGAGGTTGGTTGCTGGCTTTTTTATAAGGTTTCTGAGCACCGTTGGGACCAGTATTGGAGCCCTCACATTATCACCTCCATCGCTATGAGGAGCGAGCCGACGAGTGAAGCTAAGAAGACGTTCTTCCAGAGGAAGTCAACCGCCTGCGTTATCTTCAGCCTTCCCGTTACTGCTCTAAAGACGCTCTCGACGACGAAGAGTAGGGCAAATACCTTCAGCGTGTGGAAGAGCAGGTTGACGAGGTCCGCTGAAATGCCGGTGAGGTTTAAGTAACTGGCTATCCCCCACGGGAAGAATATCGCCACGACGAGCGATGTCGCTATGTAAGCCTTGAGGGCCTTCATCAACTTGAGCAAAGCTAAATACCTACCGCTGTACTCCACGAGGGGACCTTCCGCTATCTCCTCCTCCGCATCCGGTATGTTGAAGAACCCCACCTCAATCTCGCTCGCCAGCCAGACGCAGAAGACGTAGAGCAAAATAATCGCCCCAACGAAGCTCATCGGAGTCCCTATCTCCCAGATGTTGTGGACGTAGAAGACCCCCATGCTGAAGGGCTTTAGAACGCCGAGCTTCCCGAGGCGCCACATTATGGTGAAGATTGCCAGCATCATGGCAGGTTCCCTCGACACCATTACCGTCGCTTCCCTAGCGGCACCTATCTTTGCGTATGGATTGCCGGAGCTTATGGCACCGACTATCTTGAAGAAGCTTATCAATGCCAGGAGATATATGAAGACTATAATGTCACCCTTGGAAGCAAGCACTGGGATGAAGCCCATCGGCGTGTAAGCCAAGAGCGCTATTGCCGTTGCCAGTGCCAGAATCGGAGCAACTTTGAACATGTAGTTGGCCGTGTTCGGAATTATTGTCTCCTTGCTCATGAGCTTGAGGAAGTCATAGAGGGGCTGTACCAGTGGTGGCCCAACGCGCCTCTGCATTCTCGCGACCAATTTCCTGTCTATCCCTTCCCAGAGCAAAGATGCGAATGAGACGAAGACGTACAGACCTATAAGACCGGTAATCGGGTAAATGATGTTACTCATTACGTTCATTTCCCCTCACCTCGGACAGCCCAGACCAACGGGCCTCGGGTCGCCCTTAACCTTGGGGTTTATCTCGCGCGTCTTCTTGATGGATTCCTTGAGGAGGTCTTTCTCGGTCAGGACCCTCTTCCTGCCGTTTTCAACGACGGCAACCCTGTCCGTACAGCTCAGGCACGGGTCTATCGAGGCAACGGCAACGACGAAGTCAGCAACTTGGTCGCCTATCACTCCCTTCGCCACGGAGAATAGGTTTGGAAACGTTGGCTCTCTAGGCTTCCAACGGAGTGGCCTGTCTGAGCCTTTCTTTCCGCGGACGTAGTGGATGAGCTCTCCCCTTGGCGCCTCGTACCTGCCGATGCCCTCGCCGTCTATGAGGAGCCTTAGCTTCGCGTAGAGGATGTTGTCCCTCGGGAAAGCCTTGATTTTCCCGTCCGGCATTCCATCGAGGGCGTGCTCAATAAGCTCAAGGCTCTGCCACAGCTCGCCCATCCTGACCGCCATCCTGTCGAATACGTCTCCCCTTGGCCTCTCCCCCGTAACGTCCTGGGGCATTACCGGCTTTATCCCGAGGTCAGGGTAGACTCCAAGCCTCTCGCTCCAGCGGGCATCGTCCCTTATTCCGCTTCCCCTTCCGGTGGGGCCAACTGCTCCCTGCTCAAGGGCTACTCTCTTGCTTATCACCGCCGTATCTCTGAAACGGGCCTCTATCGTCGGATCGTGGAGGAAGGCTTCCTCCATCTGCGGGAAGACCTCCTTGTAGTACTTAATCATGTCGAGGATTACCCTCCTCTTCTTCTCGTCGATGTCCCTCCTAACACCGCCTATCGTTACCATCGAGTAGTTTACGCGGTTCCCGCTGACCGCTTCGAGCGTGTCCATGACCTTCTCACGGGCGAGCCAAGTGAGGTGGAGGAGTGTGTCGTAGCCTATGTCGTGGGCTAAAACGCCGAGGTTGAGGAGGTGGGAGTGAATCCTCTCAAGCTCGCCAATGATGACGCGGATGTACTCGGCCCTCTCCGGGACTTCAATGCCTCCAGCCTCTTCAACGGCCCTTGTGTAGGTGTGGTTGTGGGAAAAGGAGCAGATGCCGCACATCCTCTCCGCCAAGTACATTATCTGGATGTAGTTCCTCCTGAGGGCTATCCACTGGATTCCGCGCAGATTGTAGCCGAGCTTTACGTCAACGTCTATAATCTTCTCACCGTCTAAGGTAAGTATGAACTTCTCGGGCTCCTCCAAACCCGGATGAATCGGCCCGAAGGGTATCTTGACCCAGTACTCGATCCTCTCGGTCATTTCTTGCCACCTCCTTTTAGGTAATAGGGATGTCCTGCGTTGTGAACCATCTCCTCCGGGACGCCTTTGTCGTCTAGGCGGAGTGGGTAGATTCCCTCCGGGAAGTCGTCCGGTAAAAAGAGCCTCCTTTTGTCCGGTGCATCCTCGAAGTCTATTCCCACCATCTCCATGCCTTCCCTCTCGAACTGGAGCGCTATCGGGAAGACATCGCTGACGTCCTGAATAACCGGGTCGTCCTTCGGCGCGTGGACGTCTACGATCAGCGAAACAGCCGGAGCGTCATCATAGTAAATCACGAGATGGCTGAGGAAGCCCAGCTCGTCCCCCCAGTCCTGCTCTATGCCTATCGAGTAGTGGGCTTCTCCATCAAGCTCTTTTATGAACTTCATCAGCTTCCCATACCTCTCCCTTGGGATCCTCACCCAGACCCTCTGCCTTCCCCACTTGTTGGCCTTTACTCCAATCTGGGCCTCAGGGAAGCGCTCCGCTATTGTCTCAGCGACCTTCTCGACCTTGGTGGGTTCTTTGACTTCGTTTGCCTCGGTAACGGGATTATCATTCATGTCCATTCCCCCCCGGAACTTCTCCCTTAGAGCCTTTGCTTGCGCAAGCGCCGTTCTCACTGTCGTTCGAACGTTCCTGACGGATCGCGGAAAACATTTTTCTAATCAACCGGGCACCTGGGAGAGTGGGGGACTTCTCAACTGCCTCTTTTTCAGTGTTCACCCCTCTGGAACGCCCTTCGGGCGATAGGTGATTGTGAACCTCCAAAAATCCCCTCATTTCTCGGAACCCCCCTTTAACTTCTCGATCAGCTTCTCCAATGCTAAAACAACCCCTTGGAGTATCGCTTCGGGCCTCGGTGGACAGCCAGGGACGTAAACGTCCACTGGGATGACGTTGCTCAGCGGTGCGTTGGTGAAAGGACTCTCGTAGAAGACACTCCCGCCCGTCGGGCATGCCCCGACCGCTATCACTATCTTTGGCTCTGGGGTCTGTTCGTAGATCAGTTTAACCCTCTCAAGGCTCTGGCTGGTTACCGGTCCGGTGACGAGGAGTATGTCCGCGTGCCTCGGACTGCCAACGAGTTTCACACCAAACCGCTCCGCATCGTACCTCGGTGTCAGTGCCGCTATAATCTCTATGTCACAACCGTTGCACGAGCCGGTGTTGACGTGGAAGACCCATGGAGACCTACCTATGTAACGGCACAGCCCGGTGACTCTTCTCTCAAGCCTCTCGCGCTCGCTCAGGTTCTCCCTTCTTTCTTCGGATGGAACCTTGATGCTCATTCTCTCACCTCCAGATGAGCCTTTGCTTGCGCAAGCGCCGTTCTCACTGTCGTTCGAACGTTCCTGACGGATCGCGGAATTATTGGGGTCTCATCAACGTCACTGTTCCTGAATGAGGTTTTCACATTTCTTTTTTCAAACCCCTCTCTTATGAGCGCCACTTTTCATCACCCCCAGATTAACAAAACACCAAGCACGAAGGCCGTCGTTATCACGAGGTAGCTCACGTAGTCGGTCAGCAGTCCTGTGTGTTCTCTCCTTAGGACAGTGAAGAAGCGCTTGAGGGCGTAGGTTAGACCCCACATGATGTTCCTGCCGGTGTAGTGTCCTTCGAAGTGCTCGAAGCCCGGAATCACCTTCTCCGGATCCTCCCCACTTAGGAATATCTTCGTTCCATCTCCAATTTCCCTCGTTCCCATTCCACTTCTTCTCGCCCACAGTTCAAGTAGATAAGCTAGGATCAGGCCGACGATGAAAACAAGGACGAAATAGAGGGCATCCCAGTAGCCGAACATTTCACGCACCCCCTAGGAGAGCGCTCACGTAGGCCATCTGGTTCTCGAGGGCTTTCGCAGCTGGGATCATGACCTTGTCGCTTATCTGCCATGGGAAGAGTCCCATGACTATTATCGCAACGGTGAGGATTATAATCGGCCAGAGCATTGTTCCTTCGGGGTCTTTCGCCTCCATGGCCCTCTCGCTCGGCCTCCCGAAGAAGGTGTAAAGCACCCTGATGTATGCCGCCGTACAGAAGGCCGTTCCGATTATGGCTATCGCACCGAGTAGGGGGTTAAAGACTGCTGAGCTCTCGTAGATGAGCCACTTGCTCGCGAAGCCATTCAGTGGGGGCATTCCTATTATCGCGGCCGCTCCAATGAGGAAGGTGAATGTCGTCTTGGGCATGGTCTTTGCCAAACCGCTCAACTCGTTCAAATTCCTCGTTCCGAGCTGGTGAATTACCGCGCCGGCTATGAGGAAGAGGAGCGCTTTCATGAGTGCGTGGTTAAATGTGTGGTATATAGCCCCAGCTAGGGCTATCTCACCTGTCTGGCTCCCGTAAGCTGCTAGGCCTATTCCAAGACCCAGGAGGATGTATCCTATCTGCCCGACCGAGGAATAAGCCAGGAGCCTCTTCATGTCCGTCTGTATTACCGCCATAGTGTTTCCAACTATGAGGGTTATGCAGGCGAAGATTATGATGATCCATCCCACGGCCTTCATGTTCACGCTGTTTTCGTAGATGCTGAAGAGTATTCTCGTTAAAGCGTAGATTCCGCCTATCTTGATGACTAACCCGGAAAGCATGGCACTTATCGAGCTTGGAGCCGCTGGGTGGGCATCGGCAAGCCACATGTGGACCGGAGAGGCACCGCTCTTGAAGAGCAGTCCAGCTATGAAGAGCGCCAGCGCGACCTTTCCGACAACGGTTGGGTTCTGGGTGAGCTTGACCGCGAGGTAACCCATGGTCAGTGTTCCGTATTCACCGTAGAGGAGCGCTATGCCCAGGAGGATCAGGGAGCTTGCTATCGAGCCGACGAACATGTACTTTATGCCCGCCTCGATGCCCTCCCATGTGTCGTTCCTGAAAGCGACGAGGGCGTAGCTGGCAATGCTCATTATCTCAAGGAATACATAGAAGTTGAAGAGGTCCCCCGTTATCGCTATACCCAGCATTCCGAGCTCGAGGATTATTATGAGTGTGTAGTACTTGTCCAAGCCTGTATCGTGCTTCATGTAGCTGAGGGAGTATAGAACCGCAAGGAAGCTCACAAGCGTGACCATCAGCACCATTATTGCTCCGAATAGGTCAACCTCCCAGACGATTCTTATTGGGAAGTTAACGCCTTGGCCGAGCGGACTCTTTGCCCCGAGTGTGTAGAGGAATACCCCCCCGCTCTTCCAGACGCTGTAGAAGAGTGCGGAGCCCACCGCTAGAGTTGTGCCTGAAATTAGGAGGGCCCACGCTCCCCTTGCTCTCCTCCCGGCCAAGCTGACTATAGGCATCGAAAACGCTCCGAAGAGCGGGACGATTATGAGGTAGGAGAGCATCTCGCCGTTCATCCCCTCAACCTCCTTAGAGCTCTCACGTCAAGGGTTCCGTAGTGGCGATAGGCGTTTATCGTGAGCGCAACCGCGAGGGCGAGCACACAGACGCCGATGACTATGCTCGTCAGGACGAGGGCCTGGGGCAGAGGCCCGACCATCGGGCTCTTGAGCGTTTCGTAACCGGTGTAAATCGGCGCAGTCGGGATTTCGTTCAGCTCTATGCGGTAGCCGAGACTTATGAGGAGCAGATGAATACCTGAATCGATTATGTCGAGGGCTAAAACCAGCTTAAGCAGGTTTCTCTTTGCCAGGAAGGCGTAGATTCCGAGGACTACCAGTAGGAATGCGGTAATGAACTGGAACTGGATCATGACTTCCACCTCCGGTACATCGCTATCGCAGTGAGGGCGCTAACGAGTCCCGTGAAAACCTTCAGGCCAACGGCTAGGTTCATTATTGGCAGGAATCCAGCCGAAAGGAGCGTTCCCGGCTTTCCGTTGAAGAACGGCCCGCTGTGCCAGAGCGTGTTGTAGAAGAACGCGGTGCCCATTCCGAGCATTGCGACTCCGAGAAAGGCCAAGCCTCCTATTCCCTCAAGGGCCGAGTAAAGGCTCTTGTTGTAGTTCCTCTCCATCTCGTCGAGGCCGAACGCCACCAGAAAGAGTATTCCCGCGCCGGCTATAGTTGCCCCTCCCTGAAAGCCACCTCCAGGTGTTAGGTGACCGTGCATCACGATGTAGGCTCCGAAGATGCCTATGAGAGGGATTATGGCCCTAGCGGAGGTCTTGACGATGAGCCCCATATCGCTACCGCACTTCGGCCTGCAGGTCATGACTCATCCCTCCTCCAGGGTCTCAGAAGGGCAACCGCTCCCGCTATGGCCGTGAACAGGACGGTGGCCTCTCCAATCGTATCGTAGCCACGGTAGTCGAACACGATGTCTGTGACTATGTTCATACCACCGACTTCTTTAAGGCCGTGGGTGATGTAGTAGTTGTCAGTGTATCTTAACGAGAGCCACTCCTTGCCTCCGGGTCCGAAAACCAGACCGTAGTTGGGGTTCGCTATGTAGAGGAACACACCGAGGATGAACAGCAGTGAGAGGTAAGCGAGCGTTCTCTTCACGGTTCCACCTCCCATCTATCCGTCTTTGCTATGCCGTAAACCACAACCGCGGTAACGACTCCGGCACCGACGGCAGCTTCCGCTATTGCAACATCCGGAGCGTGGAGCATGTAGAACTCAAGGCTGAGGAGCAGGCTCATCGCTGCCGACATCAGTGCAGCCGCAAGTAAATCCTTGAAACGAATCGTTAGGTATGCGGTTATGAGGACGCTGATTAGGATAATTGCCTGAATCGCCATGTCAATCGTTAGGGCGTTCATTCTTCTCACCCCCGAGCTTTTCCTCATAGGCGTCAACGACGGCTTTAGCCGGCTTGTAGCCGCTCAGATGAGCCGCTTTGGCTATCGCATGTGCACCAACCGGGTTCGTGAGGAGAAGCGCCACCAGTGCAACGAGGCTGTGGAGGGCCATCCCGAGGTATTTAGGATCACCGGTGACGTGGAGTCTGTAAAGGGCATGGGCAACGACTGCTAAAACCGCAAATATCGTCCCGAAGGTCGTGCACTTGGTTGCACCGTGAAGCCTCGTGTAGACATCGGGGAAGCGGTGAAGGGCTATGCTCCCGAGGAGGTTGAAGGTGATCGCTATTGACAGGAAGGCGTAAATCAGGTAGGTAACCCAGCTCATCTTAATCCCCCCTGTAGGTATCTCGCGATTACCAGCGTCCCGATGTAGCTGAGGAGTGCGTAAACGATGGCTATGTCGATGTAGATCGTCCTGTCGTAGGCAGCACCGAGGAGGATCATTATGGCTACTACCAGCGTGTTGAGTGTATCAACCCCGACGACCCTGTCCGGAACGCTCGGCCCGAGCATGATCCTAAGTATCGTTAGAAACAATGCTATCGAGATCAGCAGGGTGGCGTAGAAGAACACAGGGTCAATCATCTTCCCAACCTCCTAGCCCACTTTTCAAAGGACCCCGCAACGGGCTCAGAACTTTCCGGCCTCTCCATGCCATCGGGAATGTCAATCCAGTGGATGTATAGGGCCTTCTCCTCCGGGCAGGCATCTATCGTCAGCGTTCCAGGAGTAAGGGTTATTGAATTGCTCAGAATCGTGTACTGGGCATCGTTTTCAAGCTCGACTGGAACTTTGACAATACCGGGCTTTATCCTTCCGGTTATGACGAGCCATGCAACGTGAAGATTCGCCTTTGTCATTCCCCAGAAGATAACCGGGACGTAGGCAATCCACTCGAGCCACTTCACAGGGTTCAGGAAGCGAGTGGATTTCTCGCCGATTATGTCTTTTGTAGTGTATGCAACTATCCCTGCAAATATCAGTCCCGCTATCAACTCCTGCGTGCTCCAGAGTAGGCCGTTCGTTCCAGCGGTTAGGACGAGCCACAGCAGGTAGCTCCAGGCAAATGAAGTGATGAACTTCAAACCACCACCTCCTGGGGTTTTTAGGCCCTCTCTCAATTTAGAATTCTCTGACCCTCTTAAAACGCTTTTTTAAAGCTTTGTTTCCCATAAAAAGGTAGGAAATGTTTTGTTTTAAACCAAAGGTTTAGGGGAGTTAGGGCACCCTAAAATGTCTTATCCTTCTGTATATGAGCCTGAAGGGTCTTTTTAACCTTTGGTTTTGAATTTTCGGGTTTAAAAACGCTTTTTTAGTTTCCGGATGAGGGATAACTGGGGGATAAACATGGACACGTGTACATTTATGGTCACTGGAGGTGAGGGCTTTGCGCTACGTTAAGCTCCCTGGGGAGAACACGCACGCTTTCCTTGAAAGGCTCAAGGAGTGGGGCAAGCTCTACGCCCCCGTCAAAATCTCGGAGAAATTCTACGACTTCAGGGAGGTTGACGACGTTAGAAAGGTGGAATTTCACTACAACAGAACGATAATGCCACCAAAGAAGTTCTTCTTCAAGCCGAGGGAGAAGCTCTTCGAGTTTGACCTGAGCAAGCCCGAATACCGGGAGACAGTTGAGGAGGTGGAACTTTTCGTGCTCTTCGGCGTTCACGCCTGCGACATCTTCGGTCTCAAGATACTCGACACCGTTTACCTCGACGAGCTCCCCGACAAGTACTACAAGGTTCGCCGTGAAAAGGGCATTATCATAGGCATAAGCTGCATGCCCGACGAGTACTGCTTCTGCAACCTTAGGGAGACTGACTTTGCCGATGACGGCTTTGATCTGTTCCTCCACGAGCTCCCCGACGGATGGCTCGTCCGCGTTGGAACCCCCACCGGCCATAGGATAGTTGACAAGAACATCAAGCTCTTCGAGGAGGTAACAACCGGAGATATCTGCGCCTTCCGCGAGTTTGAGAAGAAGAGGAGCGAGGCCTTCAGGTACCACGAGGATTGGAGCGACCTGCGATATTTGCTTGAGCTTGAGATGGAGCACCCAATGTGGGGGGAGGAGAGCGAGAAGTGCCTCGCCTGCGGCAACTGCAACTTGGTCTGCCCGACGTGCCGCTGTTACGAAGTGCAGGACATCGTCAACCTCGACGGGGACACCGGCTACCGCGAGAGGCGCTGGGACTCCTGCCAGCTCCGGAGCCACGGCCTCGTTGCGGGCAACCACAACTTCAGGCCCACAAAGAAAAGCCGTTTCATGAACCGCTACCTCTGCAAAAACTCCTACAACGAGAAGCTTGGGGTAAGCTACTGCGTCGGCTGCGGAAGGTGCACCTACTTCTGCCCGGCTGGCATAAGCTTCGTCAGGAACCTGCGCACGATAATGGGGCTTGAGGAGAAGACCTGTCCGTCCGAGATCAGTGAGGAGATACCGAAGAAAGGGTTCGCCTACGCGACCGAGATAAGGGGGGAGGACCTATGAGCGAGACCATCAAACTTCCAGAGGAGATAATGATGCCCGAAGAGAACCCCTACGCGCTTCACGGGGTCAAGGTGCTTAAAGTCTACCAACTCACCGAGACGGAGAAGCTCTTCCTGTTCCGCTTTGAAGACCCCGAGCTGGCTGAAAACTGGACTTTCAGGCCGGGGCAGTTCGTTCAGCTCACTATCCCTGGTGTGGGGGAGGTGCCGATAAGTATATGCTCTTCCGCAATGAGGAAGGGGTTCTTCGAGCTGTGCATCAGGAAAGCCGGAAGGGTAACCACCGTCGTCCACAGGCTGAAGCCCGGAGACACCGTCCTCGTCCGTGGTCCCTATGGAAACGGCTTCCCAGTCAACGATTGGGAAGGTATGGATCTGCTCCTCATAGCCGCCGGTTTGGGAACCGCTCCGCTCAGGAGTGTCTTCCTCTACGCCATAGACAATCGCTGGAAGTACGGGAACATAACCTTCATCAACACCGCCCGCTATGGAAAAGACCTGCTCTTCTACAGGGAGCTTGAGGCGATGAAGGACATGGCCGAGGCAGAGAACGTCAGGATAATCCAGAGCGTCACACGCGACCCCGGCTGGCCTGGAAGGCATGGAAGGCCCCAGAAGTTCATAGCTGAGGCTAACACGGACCCAAAGAAGACGGCAGTCGCGATATGCGGCCCGCCGAGGATGTACAAGTCCGTCTTCGAGTCGCTCATCAACTACGGTTACAGGCCCGAGAACATCTTCGTGACGCTGGAGAGAAAGATGAAGTGCGGAATTGGCAAGTGCGGCCACTGCGTGGTTGGAACGAGCACGTCAATGAAGTACGTCTGCAAGGACGGGCCCGTCTTCGGGTACTTCGACATAGTATCAACGCCGGGACTCTTGGACTGAGGTGGTGGCGATGGGTCAGAACAAAAGGATCAAAGTTGGGTTTTACGCCCTCACCTCATGCTACGGCTGTCAGCTCCAGTTTGCGATGATGGACGAGCTCTTGAACGCCCTGGGACGCCTCGAGGTGAAGTGCTGGTACATGCTCGATAGGAATAGCGTCGAGGACGAGCCCGTTGATATAGCCCTCATCGAGGGGAGCGTTTCAACTGAGGAAGGGGTTGAGCTCGTTAAGAAAATCCGCAAGAACGCGAAGATAGTGGTTGCCGTCGGTGCCTGTGCCGTTCAGGGCGGTGTTCAGAGCTGGACAGATAAGCCCCTTGACGAGCTCTGGAAGACCGTCTATGGCGATGCTAAAGTGAAGTTCCAGCCCAAGATGGCCGAACCAGTCTCGAAGTATATCAAAGTAGACTACAACATTTACGGCTGTCCGCCTGAAAAGCGCGACTTCATCTACGCCCTCGGCACCCTCCTTATAGGTTCATGGCCGGAGGACATCGACTACCCGGTCTGCGTCGAGTGCAGATTGAGGGGCTACCCCTGCGTGCTCATAGAGAAAAGTGAGCCATGTCTCGGCCCGCTCACGAGGGCAGGTTGCGACGCCCGCTGTCCCGCCCATGGGATACCGTGTATCGGTTGCCGCGGCGCGATAGGCTACGATGTGGCGTGGTTCGACTCATTGGCAAGAGTTTTCAAGGAGAGGGGGCTCACCAGGGAGGAGATCATCGAGCGCATGAAGATCTTCAACGCCCACAACCCGAAGATTGAAGGGATGGTTGACAAGATATTCGAGGTGGTGAAAGAATGAGTATGAAGAACCTTTACCTACCAATCACCGTTGACCACATAGCACGCGTTGAGGGCAAGGGCGGCGTGGAGATCGCGGTCGATGATGAGGGTGTCAAGGAGGTCAGGCTCAACATCATAGAGGGACCTCGCTTCTTCGAGGCTATCACGGTAGGCAAGAAGCTCGACGAGGCCCTGGCCGTTTATCCAAGGATATGCTCCTTCTGTTCTGCCGCTCATAAGCTCACAGCGGTGGAAGCGGCCGAGAATGCGGTCGGCTTCACCCCGCGCGAGGAGATACAGGCCCTCAGAGACGTTCTTTACATAGGGGATATGTTAGAGAGCCACGCTCTGCATCTCTACCTCCTTGTCCTCCCGGACTACCTCGGTTACTCGGGGCCGCTTCACATGGTGGACGAGTACAAGAAGGAGATAGGCATAGCCTTGGAACTTAAGAACCTCGGGAGCTGGGTGATGGAGGTTTTGGGTTCCAGGGCGATCCACCAGGAGAACGCCGTTCTTGGCGGTTTTGGGAGGCTCCCGGACAAGAGCATCCTCGAGACCATGAAGAGGAGGCTGAAGGGGGCCCTGCCGAAGGTTGAATACACCTTTGAGCTCTTTGCGAAGCTCGAACAGTATGGCGAAGTTGAGGGGCCGATAACTCACCTGGCGGTCAAGCCGAGGGGAGACGTCTACGGAATCTACGGGGATTACCTCAAGGCAAGCGACGGAAACGAGTTCCTGAGCGAGGACTACAGGGAGCACATAAAGGAGTTCGTCGTCGAGCACAGCTTCGCCAAGCACAGCCACTACCACGGGAAGCCCTTCATGGTTGGGGCGATATCGCGCGTCGTCAACAACGCTGAAACGCTTTATGGAAGGGCTAAAGAACTTTACGAGGGTCACAAAGAGCTGTTGAAGGCAACCAACCCCTTCGCCAACAACCTAGCCCAGGCCCTCGAGCTCGTTTACTTCACCGAGAGGGCTATCGATCTCATAGACAAGGCCCTCGCGAAGTGGCCGGTGAAGCCGAGGGACGGGGTGAAGATAAGGGACGGCTTTGGTGTCAGCACCACCGAGGCACCGCGCGGGGTACTCGTCTACGCCCTTGGGGTCAGGGACGGAAAGGTGAGCTACGCTGACATCATAACGCCTACCGCGTTCAACCTCGCCATGATGGAGGAGCACGTCAGGATGATGGCGGAGAAGCACTACAGCGACGACCCCGAGAGGCTCAAGCTCCTCGCTGAGATGGTCGTCAGGGCCTACGACCCGTGCATCTCCTGTTCGGTTCACGTGGCGAGGCTCTAATTTCTCAACTTTTTTAAGGTCTTCAAGCTAATTAAAACCGGGGAGGAAAATGGGGGAGGTAGTCATTCACGTCGTCGTTCCCGATGGCTACGAGGGGACCTTCAAAAAAGAGGTTGAGGAGATGGCCAGATACTTGAGAAACCGGGAGGAGCTGAGGAAGAATATGGAAAAGCTCTTCGGGATACTCAAGACCGAGAAAACGTGGAAGGAAATGAAGAGGGAGATGTATGAGGGGCGTCTTGCTCGACACCTCAATTCTCCTTGAATACTTTAAGGGAAACCCCAAAGCAAAGGACGTCCTCTTAAGATTAATGGGCTCCGAGGTAGTTCTCTTCATTAACCCAATAGTCTTCAGCGAGGTCGTTTACCTGCTTCTCGGTTTCTATTCCGGCGTATCCCCGAGAAGCCTGAAGGGAAAGCCTGAAAAACTGCCCGAGGAGCTTGACCTTGTTTTTGAGGCTCTTGAGAAATATGCTTTTGTAGAACTCGGCGAGAAGACTTCTCTGATAGCCAGAGACCTCATCCAGAGATATGTCATGCTCCCCAATGATGCCCTTATCCTGGCAACGTGCATAGAGCACGGCTTTTCCCTGGCGACGCTTGATGAAGACTTCAAAGCCCCCGCCGAGAAGGAAGGGGTCTCTCTTATCGGGGTGAGAGCTTGAGAACCTTAATTCTAGCCCTCGGCAACGACCTCATGAAGGACGACGGCGTTGGGCTTAGGGCCGGCAGGGTTCTCGCGGAGAAAGGCTACAACGTCCTTGAGGTTGGAATCGATATCTTCCTCCTCCAGAACCACTACGGCGGCGAAGAGAGGATTGTTATCATCGACGCGATTTTGAGTGATAGGCTGGAGCCGGGTGAGATAATTCACCTGCAGGACAGGGAGGTCTTTGAAAAGCTGAGGGCCGAGATAAGGAGCGCGCACTTCATGGGGGCCATTGACGGGCTCAAGCTGCTGATGACGCTCGATGAGAGGCTTGCAAGGGCAGATATACACTTCGTCGGCGTTGTCGCGAAGGAAATTGACCTCGGAGTCGAGCTGAGTGACGAGGTTGAGGGGGCCATCCCAAGGGTCGTTGGGCTTGTCAGGGACATCTGCGGGAATGGAGGGGGGTGAAAGGCGGGATCCACTGTCCCGTCGATTGTGGGGGGTTGGATACCGGCCAGACAGAACACTCTGGCGGCCGACACCTTCCGTGTTCTCCGATGCAAACCTTTATATACTCTCAAAATGACCCACCATCGGGACTCTTCTCGGAGTCTTTCGGGAGAGCCCTGAAAGTTGAAAAGTTGGTGTTGGATATGTATGGAGATGGATTTGGAGGCTACGAAGCCCCAGTTAAGGTTGGAGAAAGGTACAGAGTTAGGATTGAGAGCCTTGGAAAGGGCGGTGACGGCATCGCCAAGATAAAGGGCTTCGTTATCTTCGTCCCGAACACCCAGGTCGGCGACGAGGTTGAGATCGTTATCAACTCTGTCAAGAGGAAGTTCGCTTTCGGAGAGGTCATCTGATTTCCTTTCCTTTTCTCTGTTATTATCCCGTAGTTTGTGGTTTTTAGTCTAGTTGTAATCCCCAAAACTGTACCGCACCCTTTTTAAACCCCTTCCATCAGCCCGCTCCGATGGTAAGGGTTTACGTCGAGAGCTACGGGTGCACGAGGAACAAGGCCGACGGCGAGATTATGGAAGCCCTTCTGGTTAGGGCAGGTCATGAGCTGGTCGAGACACCGGAGAACGCAGACTACGTGGTTGTGAACACCTGTGCCGTTAAAGACCCGACGGAACACAAGATGGCGCGCAGGATACGGGAGCTTATAGATTCCGGAAAGAAGGTCATAGTGACTGGCTGTCTCGTCCACGTCAACCCCGGTGTTATAGACAGGCACGTCTCCGGGATGCTAGGTGTCAGGAGCATAGACCGGATTGCAGAAGCAATAAGCGTGGCGGAGCGCGGTGAAAAGCTCGTCAGCGTCGAGGGCTGGCAGGAGAAGAGCCTTGACAAGCTCGAACTCCCCCGCCTCTGGAAGTCCGGCGTTGTCTTTGTGGTTCCGATAAGTGAGGGTTGCCTCAACGCCTGCACCTACTGTGCGACTCGCTTTGCAAGGGGCGTTCTCAAGAGTTACAGGCCTGAACTAGTCGTTAAGTGGGTGAAAGAGGCTTTATCAAAAGGGTACAGGGAGATACAGCTCTCCAGCGAGGACACCGGTTGTTACGGCTTCGACATCGGGACGAATCTTGCGAAACTCCTCGACGAGATAACGGCCATAGAGGGCGACTTCCGCGTAAGGGTCGGTATGATGAACCCCAACCACACCATCAAGTTCCTCGACGGGCTGACCGATGCTTATCGGAGTGAAAAGGTCTATAAATTCCTTCACCTGCCCGTTCAGAGTGGTGACAACGAAATCCTGAGGAGGATGGGGCGGAACTACACCGTTGAGGAATTCGAGGAGATCATAAGAGAGTTTCGGCGGAAAATCCCGGGCCTCAACCTCACCACGGATATAATAGTTGGATTCCCAGGAGAGAGTGATGAGGCCTTTGAGAACACGGTTGAGCTTGTGAAGAGAGTAAAGCCTGATAAGATAAACGTCTCCCGCTATTCGCCGAGGCCGGGCACGATAGCGGCAAAGTGGACGCAACTTCCAGGCGGGAAGGTCAAGGAGCGCTCCCGCGAGCTTCACAGGCTCCGCCTTGGGATAGCCTATGAGATAAATCAAACCTACGTTGGGAAGACCATTGAAGTTCTCGTCCACGGTGAAGGGAGTAAGGGCGGGATCGAGGGCAGAACTTCCAACTACAAGGAGATAATCCTGGATTCTGGAAACCCCGGGGAACTGCTGGAGGTAAGGGTGGATTGGGCAGGCTCCACATACCTCAAAGGAAAGAAGATAAAGGCCTACTACCGCAGGCGCTAGGCCCACTCGTCCTCTGGAATCGCTTCCTTCTTGGCAGGGATTATGCATATGAACTCTAGTGTTTCTCCCGTCGCTTTGTATCCGTGTGGCTCGTTTGGCGGGACGTAGAGGAAGTCCCCTGTCTTAACGTGGTGCTCCTCCTTTCCATTCGTTATTATCCCCTCACCGCGAACGATGAATATCTCGTGCTCCCAGTCGTGGCTGTGCATTGGTATCTCCGAACCCTTCTTCATTGCAAAATAACGCATCGCGTAGTTCTTAGCCCCGAGCCTTGGGGAGACGAGCCAGCGGATTGTTACACCCTCAAAACCGGTGTCCTTCTCGGGGATGTCGGTGTAGTGCTTTGCTATCATGCCATCACCGTTCTGAATTGGGCACCCCTGTATTTAAGGGTGGCGGGTCTCAAAGGCTTTCTCGTACAGACCTAAGAGCCTCCGGTAGGAGTTCTCCTTTATCTCCGTCAGCCTTCCAAAAAGCTCAGCGGTTTCCCCGTCGCTTATCCTCTGAAGCTTGCGGTAAATGTCCCGTCCTATCGCCTCTGAGAGGAGTGCTAACGCTAAGGCCTTCTCCACGCCCCCAACCTTCATCATCTCACCGCAGACAGGGAGGGTGTCTAGCGGGGGTGCGTTGAACTCCAACGGCTTCCGCCCGGGGTAGAGCCTCTCGAAGAGCAGTTTTATCTCCCCTGCGTGCTTCCTCCTCTCCTTGGCAAGGTGCCTGAACTCGTCTGCTAAAAGGCCCTCAACGCGACCGGCCAGCCACTCGTAAGTCTCTGCCCCGCACTCCTCGTTGCAGATGGCGTAACTCAGCAGCTCGTAGCCGTTGAGGTTCCTCAGAAGGGTCTCTACATCTTGAATAATATCAATGTCTATCGCCATTTTTTCCACCATACATTGAGTAAACCTTTGGACTATATACACTTTTGCCTCGATGGTTTCAATGGAGATCAAGGGAATGGGACGCGTTAAGTGCTCCGTGGGGAACTGAGGGTTACCTTTTTTCTTCTGAAAGCCTCGCCCTTTAGGGCGGGGAGGAGGTCAGTACAATGAAGAAGTGAGGCTCAAAGCATACCTAGCCAATATCCTTGTTCCACACACTCGGAGCGTCCTGGAGCCGAGATTGAGTCCGATTTCCGGAAGCTGAAGGTCAAGATAAAGCAGGGGAAACGGCTAACGCATCCCGCCGACCAAAGCGCTCGTTAGCACGTGCGGCCCGCCGTCATCAACCGGGACAACCTGTCCCTTTCCGCAGTAGCCCGGGAACTCTATTCTAGTATCGTTTCCAACCGCCTTAATGTTCTTGAGCACATCCAAGATCTTTCCGGAGAGCGCGACGTCCCTGACGTGGGTCTTAATCTTCCCGTTCTCTATTACGTAGCCCTCTTTGGCCCCGAACGTGAAAGTCCCCCCTGCGGTATCGACCTGGCCGCCCTTGTCACCTATCATGTAGAGGCCACTCCTAACTTCAGCGAGCATCTCCTCGAAGCTCCAATCGCCAGGTTCGACATAGGTATTGCCCATCCTCACGAGCGGCTGGTAGGCGTAGCCCTGCGCCCTCCCGTGGCCGTTAGACTCCAGGTCAAGTAAAGCGCTCGTCTCGCGGTCGTTGAGGTAGTTCATCAGGATCCCGTCCGTTATCAGCTCAATGCGCTTTGCTCTGACCCCTTCATCGTCGTAGACGTAGGAGCCGAACTTGCCGGGCAGGGTGGGGTCGTCCACGACGTTTAAACCTTCAACCCCTATCATCTCGCCGAGCCTCCCCCCGAGTATGCTGTCACCGTTCTTAACGGAATCAGCTTCAACCGCGTGACCCAGGGCCTCGTGGATGAAGACACCGGTGAGCTCGGGATCCATCATCACGTCGAACGTTCCAGAGGGAGGCGCCCGTGCGTGAAGGAGTGAGGTTGCTTTCTCTTTCACGAACCCCGTCCAGCTGGGGAGATCTATCCCCTCAACCAGTTCCCAGCCCGTTGTTCCGCCGAAGCTCTTCCAGTAGGTCTGCATCTCACCATTTTCCTTCGCCGTAACCGAGAAGACGAGGCTTATCCTTGGAACCACCGTTTCTATCTCGCTTCCAATCGAGTTGAAGTAGAGCTGTCTTTTGATACCGTCGCCGTAGTGAACGGACCTGCTGACGATTCCGTCTCCAATGAGGAGTGAGCTGATCTCTCTTGCAAGGGCCAATTTCTCCTCGACGTCAATTTCGTTGAAAGGTTTCTTAATCTGCATTTCCACACTGTCCACAACGGGATCGCCAACGTGGAGTTTTGAGCTTCCCTTTGAGAGCCTCGCTATCTTCATCGCCGTTTCGATGGCCCTCTCTGCCCTACCCATATCGTTGGCGCTGGAAAAGCCCCAAGCACCGTTGAATGCCCTGACGCCGATTCCAACCTCCGTGTTGAGGGACAGCTCTTCCAGCTGGTCGTTCTCCATCCTCATGCTTGAGGCGGTGACCTCGACTATCCTTATTTCATAATAGGATATCCCGTAACGTCCCGCTAGCTCCTCTGCCTTTCTCATGAGTTTTTCCATTCTCCTCACCGATGGATATAAAAAGGGGAACTTTTTAGGGCTTCCCATAGAGGAATGAACCATAAGGGTTTAAGTGTTGCTTATGGAGAGGCGGGATGAGATACTAGGAACCATACAACACGAACCGGGGATAACCTTCCGGGGCTTGGCTAGGCGGCTTGGACTTGGAATCGGGGACCTCCAGTATCATCTCCGGAAGCTCGAGAGGGATGGGGAGGTCTTCTCCCGGAGGGTGGGGAGGAGGAGATATCTCTTTCCCAAGGGGTTGGAGGATGAGGCTCAAAGGCTCCTCATCGCGATTTCGACGGATACCAGAAGGAGGATCCTGCTCCGGCTCATTGAGGGGCCCGCTGACCAGAAGACTCTCTCCGAATACCTGGGGGTGAGCCAGCCCACTGTCAGCTATCATATGGGTGAGCTTGTGAAGCTCGGCATCATCGAGGCTGAGAGGAGGGGAAAAAGCGTGGTTTACCGACTTTCGTACGATCCCGGGCTGGTTGTGAGGATGATAAGGGATTACCGGCCCGGCCTGCTCGAGAGGCTTGCGGATGGTCTCATAGACCTGCTGGCCGGGGTTGGTGGTGGAGATGATTGAGCTGATACTCGCGGTTGTTGCAATCGTACTGTCCCTCCTGCTCGCTGGGATTTCTTACATTGCCTACAGGAAGAGCCACCTCCGTCCCGCGCTTTACCTCCTGATAGCATTCCTCCTCTTTGCTTTTAAGAAGACCATAGACGCGCTGAGCCTTGGGAGATGGATTGACAGGGATGTGGGCCTAATTACCGCGTCCCTTGAGGTGGTGGTGCTTCTGCTCCTGTTGGTCTCCTTCTGGAAGCGCTAAGTTCTAAGAAAAATGAACCAAAAACGCTTTATTAAACGCCGCTTTTCCTTAACCTGGGGTGAGATAATGAAAAAACTGGCAGTGATAGCACTCGTTCTAATGCTTGTTCTACCGTTTGCAGGATCCGCAGCGGCACAGTGCCCGGCGGAGGGACATACCGTTATCCTTAAGGCCCCAGCAGTCTCAAAAACCGCCAATGGCCAGCTGGTTGGAGTCGTAACGGAGTTCGTCATAACGGTGGCTCCAGGAAGCGGTCATATCTACATCGAGACGTGGCCGCTGGCGCAGGTTGACATGGAGGCCAGCGCTAGGCTCGCGGCACAGGTTGCGGGGCAGATCCTGGGTGTCAACATGAGCAAGTACGACGTGTTCATACAGGTGAAGGCCAACGCACCCATTATTGGCGGTCCCTCAGCGGGAGGAACGATGACCGTTGGGATAATAGCCGCACTCAAGGGATGGAAACTCAACCCGGACGTCATGATGACGGGCATGATAAACCCGGACGGAACCATCGGCCCGGTTGGGGGGATACTTGAGAAAGCCTCGGCTGCACACAGCGCGGGGGTGAAGCTCTTCCTCATACCGGAGGGCCAGAGGATACAGTACGTCCAGCAGACCCAAAAGAAGGAGATAGGCGGGATAATCGAAATAAACAGCCAGACAAAGAAGGTTGACGTCGTCAAGTACGCTAAGGAGCGCTGGGGTCTGAAGGTTATCGAGGTTAAGGACATTTACCAGGCGGTCTATTACTTCACGGGGCACGAGATACCCAGGCCGGAGGCGCCCGCTTACACCAAGATAGACACGTCCTTCCTGAAGGGGGATGCCATAGTGGACTACCAGAATACCACCAGGTACTACGAGACCGTTGTTACGAACCTCAAGAACAGCAACGTTGGTTACGAGACCTATACAACCCTCATGGCCGCCATGAACCAGGCCCAAGCGATACTCAACGAGTCAAAGGAAGCCCTTGACAGCGGGATGTACTACACGGCCCTGAGCAAGGACTTCCAGGCTAGGATCATCATAAGGCACGTCGACTGGTACATGAACACGAGCACCCAGGAGGACGTTCAGAGGCTTTTAAAGTACACGCAAAATGAAATAAACCAATCGGAGGAATTTGTCTCAGGGTTACAGATAAGGGGTATAACCATGCTTCAGGCCGTTGCCGCGGCCCAGCAGAGGGTTGAGGAAGCGAAGAGCCTACTCGACAGCGCCTGGAAATACTATTACTCTGGTGACTACTGGGATGCCATCGGTGACGCCGCCTATGCCTACGAGAGGGCCAAAACCGCCGTCTTCTGGGCAAAGCTTGGAGAGAAG
The DNA here is from genome assembly GCF_027023865.1 of Thermococcus sp. Lineage (NCBI taxonomy): Archaea > Methanobacteriati > Methanobacteriota > Thermococci > Thermococcales > Thermococcaceae > Thermococcus > Thermococcus sp. The sequence continues at coordinate 30,460 of NZ_JALVUC010000022.1, forward strand.
TTCGCAAAGGGCAAGGTGATAAGCGAGGCAGTCATCAAAACAACGGCGAGGGAGTACATAGACGAATCCAGCCTTATAGTGGCCTACATAGAATCGATGTACGGCAACGTTGCCGGTGACCTTCAGAGCAGCATCCAGAAGGCAGAGCAGTACTACGAGGACGGCAAGTACTCCGCGGCGCTCTTCACAGCCATGGAGGCACGCGTTCAGGGGCAGGTCTTCCTCGACACACTTGGAATCAGCAACATGACGGTTCTCTTTGACAAGCTGACAGAGATGAAGTCCAATGCGAGGACGGCGATAGGGATAGCCGAAGAGAAAGGCATCAAACCGATACTGGCGATGGCTTACTACGAGTTCGCGGAGAGCTACGAGAAGAGCGCCAGGGAGAAAAACGACATCAACGACCTCCAGACGGCCATGATATTCTACCAGTACGCTAGGGAAACGGCGGGCCTGTTCCTGGGCAACTCTATGTCGCCATCTACAGGTGTTCCGAGCGGTAGCGGTGTCCCCCAGATAGCAGTTCCGGGAGGCTCAAACGGCTCATCAACCAGCACAACGGTTCCAGCAAGCTCAGGAAGCTCCAGCGGAACCGAATGGGGTATCTTAGCCGCCGTCGCCGTTGGGGCATTCCTCGTCGGTGCACTGACAGGGAAGAAGCTCTGATTGCAGGGTCTTATTTTTCTTCCTTATTCCAACGGAGCAATTTAAACGAGCGACCTTAGGAATGCTGTATATACCTTCTTCACCCTTCTGACGGAAGAAACACTCACCCATTCATTGATGGAGTGCCAGTTCTCCCCCACGGGGCCGTAGACGAGGGTTGGCTTGCCGAGGTATGCCCCAAAGTAGTTGAAGTCCCCGACACTCCTGCCGTAGGTTATCTCAGGTTCCCTTCCTAAGAACGTCCTGTGGATGGAGCGGAAGACGTTGACGAAGCGGTTGTTCTCCCTAACTGTGTAGGGGAGCATGTCCGGGGTCGGTCTCTCGAACCTGCTTATCTTGACACTTCCCCTGAGTCCAAGCTTCTCCCAGAGGGCTAACAGCTCACCCCTCACCTTCTCCCAGTCCTCCCCTGGAATGATGTGACGGTCGATTATCGCCATCGCTTCATCGGGAACGCTCAAGCCATCGGCGGAACCTTCAATGTGGAGCGTGCAGTATGAGCCTATGCCCAGCTTCCGGTGGTTCCTGAAGTGTATTCTCCCGAGGCTTCCTACGAACCTGCAGAGTTCCTCTATCGCGTTTATCCCGAGGTGCGGCCGGGCGGCGTGCGCCTTCTTTCCAGCGACCCTGACCCTCACGACGAACCTCCCCCTCGCCCCCAGCATCAGGCTCTCGTTGGTTGGCTCCGCAACTAGGATGAGGTCAGCCCCCTCCAGCTTCCCGCTTTTTATAAGCTCCCACGCTCCCCTAGAATACCCCTCCTCATTGCTCACCGCTGTAAAAATCACGTTTGGTCTCTTCTTCCTGGGAAGCTCCGCCAGCTCCACGAAGGCGCTTAGAATGGCAGCCAATCCCCCCTTCATGTCCGCGCTTCCGATTCCGTAAAACCTATCCCCCTCAAGTTCTCCAAGTGGGTTCTTTGTCCAGCCTTTGGATGGGTGAACCGTGTCCATGTGGCCGTTCAGAACCACCGTCGGCCCCTTTCCCGGAAGGTAGGCTATGATGTCGTCTCCGAAGCCTTCAACTGGAAGGGTCTCCACTTCAAAGTCCTTCTCCTCAAGAAAGTCCCTTATGAAGGCGGAGATCTCCTGCTCCCTCCCCGTTGGGGACTCGATCGAGACGAACTCTTTAAGAAGTTCAACCTCCATGGATATCACCAAACTTGTTAATATGTTAAAGCGCTTAAGTAGTTTTCCGATGTGACATTCGATATCTTCACTCAAAACCAAAAGTTAGTAGATTTCTCAAGGGTTGGTATTTTTGTTCTAAGATTGGAGATTTCAGTGTTCGCCAGTGGCTCTTTGTATACATTCCTTATCCGGAACGGTGGCGTAATCTTTAAAAACCCATGAGGCTACCCCCGCCGGGTATTTCCGGGCGAAGGCGTCCGCCCCAAATGCCCCCTGTGGGGATAATGACGCCTGTTCTCCACTCTAGGAGGTGACGCCCTTGAACCCGGAAGGAAGGATAGTTATAGGTTTAGTCCAGGTTATAGTCGTGCTCCTGCTCTCCCCCCTGATGGTGGGGATACTCAAGAAGGCTGAAGCTAGGATAGAGTCGCGGAAGGGAATAAGCATCTTCCAGCCCTACTACGACCTCGCAAAGTTCTTCAGGAAGGAAACCCTAATCCCCGAGAAAGCGGCTTCCTTCTTCGTGCTCGCTCCATTCATAGCGTTCGGAGCGATGCTCACACTGCCCTGGGTGTTACCCATCGTCGGCAACTTCCCCAGCTGGTTCGCCCCAACGGTGGACTTCTTCGGCGGGACGTTCCTCTTCGGCCTGGCCGCGATGGTCTCGATACTCGCGACTGAGAGAACTGGAAGTTACTACACCGGCATAGGGGCGACCAGAGCCGTTAACTTCGGCGCCTTCGCGGAGCCGGTTCTCATAATGGTCTTCTTTGGAGTGGCCATCCTCACGGGAACGAACAACCCGTTCCTGATGAACCACAGGATAACGGCAGGGGGATGGTACCTTAGCCCGACGCACATACTCATAGCATCGGCCTTCTTCATGCTCCTGCTCTTTGACACAGGAAAACTGCCCATTGAATCGCATGGAAGCAACGAACTCGGAATGCTCGACCAGGGGAAGGGCCTCGAGTACACTGGCCCCCTCTACGCTCTCAGCACCTGGGCGGGCTACATGAAGTCCTTCATCCTCATGGCGGTGTTTCTCAATGTCTTCGCGGTTCCTTGGGGCCTGGCAACAAACGCTTCGCTCTACGAGGTTCTCAAGGGGACTCTCTGGCTGTTCGTCAAGATGCTCGGACTCATAGGCGCGTTCGTGGTCGTTGAAGAAACCCTCGCAAAGATAAGGCTCTTCAGGATAATAGACTACCTCTCGGCCAGCTTTCTGCTGGCTATAATGGGTGTCATAAGCTTCCTCCTGGGGGGTGTTGTGCCTTGATTAGCGTTACAACTGAGGTCATAAACATCCTCGGAGTTACAGTGCTCCTGATAGCGTTCCTCCTGCTCACCGAATCGTATATGCACTCGCTGATAAACCTCATAGCCTTCCAGTCTCTCCTCATAGGAGGAATACTGGCCATCATCGGCTGGGAGAAGGCCAGTCCCGAACTCATCGTCCTGGCTGGGATTACCATAGCGTTTAGGGCGCTCCTGATACCCTGGATACTCCAGAGGGACATAATGAAGGAACACATCTGGCACAACAGGGAGGTCAAGACAACCCACCACGCGATAGTCGTCGGCCTAATCCTAGCTGTGACCGCCTACTTCCTATACATCCCGATATACAGGGCAACTGGAGACTGGAACGGGGTCATACCCTTCCTACTGCTCTTCCTCAGCATGCTCGTCATCGTCGGAAGGAGGAACGCCATGGCCCAGATAATCGGCTACATCAGCGAGGAGAACTCCCTGCTTTACTTCGCGGCAGTGATGACTTCAATGCCCATAATACTGGAGTTCGGAATCCTGCTCGACATGATAGCCTTCGTCCTGCTCGCGGTCATCCTCGGAGCCGAGAAGCGCTACGGGCCGGTTGAAGTTGAGGAGCTGGTGGGGTGATAACATGGAAGTGGTACTTTACCTCTTAATACTCCCTCTCATAGCCTCGCTCCTCTCGTTAGCGGGCGAGAGGTGGGGGAAGGTTCTGACACCAGCCTTCGCCTTTGCAACAGCGGTCCTCTCGGCCCTGATGCTCTACCAGGGAAAGACCGTCTCAACGCCGAATCTCTACGCGGACTGGTACTCCCTCGTAATCGCGGGCATAGTCTCCTGGGTCTACTTCTTCGCCTCCCTGGCTTCTCTCTACTACACCGAGGGGCTTGAGAGGCCCTTCTTTGACCTCCGCTACTACTGGAGCTTCCTGTCGCTCTTCGCCCTCACCATGAGCTTCACCGCCCTGGTTTCCAACCTCGGCTGGATGTGGATAGGGCTTGAAGCGACCACCGTGGTGAGCGCACTCCTCATCCTCACGGAGGGAGAAAAGCGGAACGTCGAGGGGGCGTGGAGGTACATGATAGTAGCCTCCGCTGGACTCGGGGTGGCATTCCTCTCGGTTATCTTGGCCTACGTCTCTGCCGGAACCCTTGACGTGAGGCACTTAACGTTCACACCGAAGGAGGCCCTCCTGGTTTCCACCCTGGCTTTAATCGGCTTTGGAACGAAGGTAGGCCTCTTTCCGATGCACGGCTGGCTTCCAGACGCCCACGGGAGCGCGCCATCGCCGGTAAGTGCAATGCTCTCCGGAACGCTCCTCCCAACGGCCCTGCTCGTCTACTACAGGATCCTCAGCGCATCCCCCTGGAATGCCCCGGCGGAGATAACGCTCCTCTTTGGAGTCCTCACGCTCCTCGTCGCTTCCTTCCTGATGGCGTCCCAGAGGTTCGTCAAGAGATTGCTCGCCTACTCAAGCATGGATATGATGGGTGTCGCTACAATAGGCCTTGGCTTGGCTTACTACCACCCCGTCCTGCTAAAGCTCGTCTTCCTCCTCCTGGCGGTTCACGCCTTCTCCAAGGGTGCCCTCTTCATAACCGCCGGGGGCGTCATGCGGGCCTATAGAACGCACGAAATAGGGGGGATAAGGGGCCTAATGAACTCGAACCCCATGAGCGGCCTATCACTGGTCCTCTCCGCCCTGTCCGTTACTGGAAGCCCTCCTTTCGGGACGTTCATAGCGGAACTTGGAATAATAGGCGTTGCCCTGTCGAGGAGCTACTGGTGGGCGCTCTTCATAGGGACTGGCTTACTGCTGTCGTTCCTGGCTTTGAACTGGCACTCAGCTAAGATGGCCTTTGGAGAAGGAGAGAAGCGGAAGGTTCCCACGGGAGAGGGGATCATAGTGCTCACTATGACCTTAACCGCCCTTGGGATAAGCCTCTACGCGTGGTATCTTATCGTTACGGGAGGTCTGGTAGTATGAAGGCTCTTTCCGCTGTGTTCAGGAAGGGCGGGAAGTATCTGACGGTCTGGCTCGACTACGAAAGCGGTGAGGCCGAGCTTGAGTTCACGGACTCGCTCCCGGGTAGGATGATAGCGCCTGCCCTCATCGGCGAGACCGAGCCTTACATGAGGATACCCCCGGGGACGAACGCGGTTCCGCTGACCTTTGGGCCGGCCGCGGGTGGCCTTGGTCAGGCCGGGGCCTTCGAGATACTAACCTACGGCGAGAGGATAGTGGCGATAAGGCCGGTCTACGGCTACAAGGGACGCGGGCTGGAGAAGATGATGCTCGACCGTCCTATTGGGGAGTCGATAGCTGTCCTCGAGAGGGCAGCGGGGAACTTCGCAATGGCCTACACCTACGCCTTTCTGAAGGCGGTCGAGGCCAACCCTGACGAGGACGTCTGGGATGTTAGAAAGGCTCTCCTCGAACTTGAGAGGCTCTACAACCACTTCAACGCGATACACAAGTTAGCGGGAGCCGCATCCCAGAAGGTCGCCACCATGCACTTCCACGCCCTTGAGGAGGACGTCCTCAGGGTATTCAGCAGGCTGACCGGCCATCGCTATGGCTTCGGCTCAAACCTGCCTGGTGAGGTCAGGATTCTTGAACCGGAGGTCATTCAGAGACTTGGGAGGATTAAGGCGGAGTTCCGCTCGCTAACCGATGAACTGCTGGAGAGCAAGATATTCATAGACCGTCTCCACACGACCTGCAGACTCACGAGGGAAGATGTCATCGAACTTGATGCAGTGGGCATAGCGGCTAGGGGGTCCTCCGTTCCTAGGGATGTCAGGGCTTTCGACAGGTTTTACTCCTACAAACCGGTAACCTACGAGGACGGAGACGCTCTGGCGAGGTTAATGGTCAGGATCGAGGAAGTGGAGAGGTCCTTCGAGATCATTGAAGGTTCGGACGTTAGAAGCGTCAGCTCCGACCCGTCCCTGAAGGACGGGCTGAACCTTGGATTAGCTGAAGCATCTCACGGGGACGTTCTAGTTCTCGCGGAGCTTGAGAACGAAAGGCTGAGGTGGATAGGCCTCAGGGGCGCTTCCCGCATCAACTACATCGCCTTCGCAAAGGGAATAACCGGGAACATCTTCACGGACTTCCCGTTTGGCTTAGAGAGCTTTGGCCTGAACTTTGCCGATGCTGACCTTTGGCAGGGGGGTGAGGACTGATGTGGATGATCAAAGGCCTTCGGAAGGGCGTCATAACGAGCGATTATCCAGGAAAGGTGAGTGAGGAAGAGCTTTCGCCGAGCTTTCCCCTAAAAGCCCCCGAGGAGTGTCCCTTCGGTGCCCTTGAAAACGGAAGCTTCGACCCCAAGAAGTGCATCTCCTGCCGTCTCTGCAATGCCCCCTTCGGAAGGAAGCTCGACGTTGATGAGGTTAAAAATCCCCTCAACTTCAGGCGCTCGCTCCATGTCCTCTTCCTTGACGTTGGAACCTGCCACGCCTGCAACCGCGAAGTCGCACAGCTTCACAGCCCATACTACGACGTCCACAGGCTCGGAATATTCTTCACGCCCACGCCGAAGCACGCTGATGTTCTCCTCGTCGCGGGCTGTCCGACCGACGGTATGATACCAGTTCTAAAGGAGGCCTACGAGCTGATGCCTGAACCGAAGCGCGTCCTCGTCCTCGGCGCCTGCTCCAACGGTGCCTTCTGCGGGAGAAAGGTCGAGGATTTTGTCCCGGTGGATGGCTATGTGGCGGGCTGTCCGCCGAACCCGGTTCAGATAATCCGGGGCCTCCTTAAGATGGCCGGGAGGGATGTGGAATGAACCCCTACTATCTGATAACCTTGGGTTTCGCCCTGGCATCACTCGTCTCACCAGCATCGAGGAAGCTCACCTACTGGCTCAACGTGGCCCTATCATCGGCCCTGCTCTACTTCCTCCTCTTCCAGCCCGGGAGCATAGGTGGAACAGACAGGTACTTCATGCTGATCTCGGGAATAGTCTGGCTGACCGCTTCACTCTTCAGCCTGGACTACGACCACTATCCAAAACTCCTGGCCGGCTCTTTCTCGCTCGCCATAGCGGGCATGATGGTTATCCTACTCGCCAAAGACGCGGTTACCTTCCTCGTCGGCTGGGAGGTAATGACGGTAGCGAGCTACCTCGGCATAACCGCGAAGGAGAGGGAGGGAAGAGGTGCTTACAGCTTCCTTGCCTTCGGTGAGCTTAGTGCGCTCTTGATCTTAGCTGGTTTCGGCCTGCTAACCATCCAAAACGGTTCGGTGGACTTTTCAGCCTGGAAAGCCTCACCGGCCTGGAACGTCGCCTTCTTCTTGGCAGCCCTCGGCTTCTCGGTCAAGATGGCAATCTTTCCCTTCCACATCTGGCTTCCGCAGGCCCACGGTAAAGCCCCAGCCAACCTCTCCGCCCAGCTTAGCGCCGTCCTCACTCTGATGGGCCTCTACGGGATGGTTAGGCTCCTCCTTATTGCAAGGCCAGCTGACTGGATCGGTGCCTTCTTCCTCCTCTTTGGAGGTTTGACCGCGATCCTCGGTGCGGCCTACGCGGCCGGAACCGAGTACGTCAAGAGACTGCCCGGATACAGCACGGTTGAGAACGACGGCGTTTTACTGGCCCTCTTTGGCGGGACGGTGATCACCCTGAACCACGGCAACGTTGATTTGGCCTCGTTCACGTTCTTAGCTCTGCTCTTCTTTGCCTTCGCCCACAGCGTATCAAAGGGCCTGCTCTTCCTTGTGGCAGGGAGGCTGGAGAACGGCACCGGGAGGTTCCCCGAGGTCGTCCACGGCAGACTCTCACTCCTTGGCGTCATAGCCGGCTACGCCTCGGCGTTAAGCCTCGCTGGGATTCCCCCATTCCCGGGATTCCTCGGTGAGTGGCTCGGTATAGAGAGCCTCCTCCAGAGCTTCAAGATACCCGACCCTGGACTCAAGGTTCTCATGATGCTCGTGGGTTCACTCGTGGCTTTGACGGCTGGAATAGCCGGGGTTGCGATGAGCAAGATAATAACGCAGGGGGCCCAGAGGGCGGGAGGAAAGAATGGTTATTCAGTGGAGGATATCGGCTATGCCTTCTCCGTGGCGGTCCTCTTTACGGTCGGTATTGTACCGGGGCTTCTCTTCCGCCTCATAAACGCCCCAATGGAAGCTTTAACAGGTCAGAAGGCGACTGACTTCCTCGGCGGTGTGCTCGGAATAAAGGAGGGCTTCCTCGTCGTTGCAAAGGGTTTTGGGGGAATCTCCCCGACCTACCTGGCCCTCCTGGTCTTTATCTTCGCGGTGGGCACGTACATCGTTCTAAAACCTTTCACAAAGCTGAAGGCAAGGCGCGTCAGGGCGTGGAGCGGCGGACTTACCAATCCAGAATACCCACCGATAGCGCACTCGACCATACTGCTCGTCACTGAAGGCTGGCTCTACGGGACGATGGAGGAGAAAGGCCGCCTCCACTGGCGTGAGAAGGTGAGCACAGCATATAGTAGGCTTGCTGATGGTTACCTGGCCTTTTCCGAGTGGTTCAGACACGGGGTCATGAGGGGCTCCGACAGCGTTTACGTCGCCTATATCCTCCTAACGTTAATAGCCGGGCTTGTTTACCTTCTTTACGCCCTTTGATGCTTTTTTATTTCTCTTCTCATGTTCTTTTCTCCTATATTCTTAGAGAAGAGCCAAATTTTGGTGGACCGGGCGGGATTTGAACCCGCGGCCTCCGCCTTGCGAGGGCGGCGCTCATACCAGGCTGAGCTACCGGCCCGTCCGGTAGTAGAAAAGCGGGCGGGTTTTAAAAAGTTTTGGTCCAGTCGGGTTCATTAATGGACAAATTTGAGTTTATTTTCCGCTATAGACGGTGGATTTTTAACTTATAAATGGCAATAGATGGCGGTGATAACATGAACCCGCTTGACCTTCACAGGAACAACTTCCCCGGCAACGGGAAGATTGAAGTCATCCCTAAAATTCCGCTCACGAAGGAGACCCTGAGCCTCGCTTACACGCCGGGCGTTGCCGAGGTTTCCAGGAGGATCACCGGGAGCCCGGAGGACGTCTTTGAGTACACGAACAGGGGCAACACCGTGGCCGTTGTAAGCGATGGGAGCAGGGTCCTTGGTCTCGGAGACATCGGGCCCCTCGCGGCCCTGCCGGTGATGGAGGGTAAGGCGCTCCTCTTCAAGGCCTTTGGTGGAGTTGATGCCTTTCCGCTCGTCCTGGCAGAGAAAGACCCCGAAAGGTTCATCGAGGTTGTAAAAGCCGTCTCGCCCTCCTTCGGCGGGATAAACCTTGAGGACATAGCCTCACCCAAGTGCTTTTATATCCTTGAAAGGCTCCGGGGGGAGCTTGAGGTACCGGTTTTCCACGACGACCAGCAGGGAACCGCGAGCGTGGTTTTAGCGGCCCTGATGAACGCCCTAAAAGTCGTTGGGAAACAGCTCGATGAAATTTTAGTTGTCCTCTTCGGCGCAGGGGCCGCCGGCTTCGCCACGCTGAGGCTCCTCACGAAGGCGGGGGTGAAGCCCGGAAACGTTAGAGTCGTAGAGCTCGTGAAGGGGGAGCCGAAGGTTCTAACGGCGGACCTTCCCCTCGGGGAACTCTTCCCCTACAGGGGAGAGTTGCTCTCAAAAACGAACGAGGAAGGGGTCGAAGGCGGTCCGAAGGAAGCCCTGAACGGGGCGGACGTCCTTATATCCTTTACCAAACCGGGGCCTGGCGTCATAAAGCCCGGCTGGATAGAGAGGATGGCCGACGATGCAATAGTCTTCCCGCTGGCAAACCCCACCCCCGAGATACTCCCTGAGGATGCGAAGAAGGTAGGGGCGAGGATAGTGGCAACGGGGCGGAGTGATTACCCCAACCAGGTGAACAACCTCCTCGGCTTCCCCGCTATATTCCGCGGTGCTCTCGACGTTGGGGCAAAGACGATAACCGACGGGATGGTAATAGTCGCATCGGAGGCAATGGCTTCGGTCATAGAGCCGAGCGAGGATGAGATAATCCCCTCACCCTTCCATCCGGAGGTTCACCTAGCAGTTGCCAGAGCGGTCGCCGAGGAGGCGATGAGGGAAGGTGTCGCCCGGAGGAAGGTGAAAGGTGCCGAAGTCGAGGAAAGGGTCAGAAAGTGGCGGGAGTTTTATCTGAGGTTCATCGCCCCGATAAACGAGAGGAGGAAGGGTTACCGGTAGAGCGAGCTTCCGTGGGCATCTATGGCCACGACGAGCGGGAAGTCCTCCACTTCGAGAACCCAGATTGCCTCAGGGATTCCCAGCTCATCGAGCCAGTGAACGGCTCTAACCCTTTTTATGCTCTCCGCAGCTAAAGAGCCAGCTCCGCCCGTGAAGGCGAAGTAAACTGCCCGGCCTTTGAAGGGCTCCGAATCCATTCCCCCTTTTCCTATTATCCCCCTTATGCCGAGGGGGAGAATCTCGCCGAGGTAGCGGTTCATTCTCGCGCTGGTGGTCGGCCCCGCCGAAACAACTTCCCATCCTCTAGGGGTCTTTCTAACAACGGGCCCGCAGTGGTAGATTACCGTCCCCCTTGGATTGAAGGGCAGCTCTTCCGGCGAAAGGCTTAAAATTTTCCCGTGGGCTGAATCGCGAGCAGTATAGATCGTCCCGGAGAGGTGGACGATATCCCCTGCCTTCAGTTTAATCACCCCTTCCCCGCTCAGGGGAGTTCTCAGCCTTACCGCCACATGTCAACCCTCCCGTCCGGGCTTATCCTCAAAAAGGCCCTTCTGTTGGCCCAGCACTGGACGATTAAACCAACGGGGAAGCTCGCGGGATGCCTGTGGGCGACTTCGATTTTGACGTCGAGGGCAGTTGTTACCCCTCCCATGCCCATCGGTCCTATCCCGAGGGAGTTCACCACCTCCAAAAGCTCCTCTTCGATTCTCGCAATCCTCTTATTGGCGTTTCTCTCGCCGACTTTTCTGAGCAGGGCCCTCTTAGCTAGTTCCAGGGAATAATCGGCACCCCCACCAACACCCACTCCCAGTATCACTGGCGGGCAGGGCTTTCCACCGCAGGCCTTAACCTTCTCGACCACAAAGCGTTTGATCCCTTCCCAGCCTTCCCCAGGGGTGAGCATCGCCAGTGCGGAGCAGTTCTCACTTCCACCTCCCTTTGGAAAGACCGCCACCTCGATTTTATTCTCTTCCGTCAACTCCCAGTGGATTATCGGCACCCCATTTCCCGTGTTGTCCCCGGAGTTTTTGCCGGTCAGAGGGTCGACGGAGTTAGGCCTGAGTGGAACTTCGGGGGTCGCCTTTCTGACGGCCTCGATGATGGCCCCCTCGATTTCCGTAAGGAAGGGGCTATCCACCCCGGCCCTGACGAAGAAGGTCAGCGTCCCCGTGTCCTGACAGACCGGTATTGACCTTTCCCTTCCGATTTCAATGGCCTTGAGGATGTTTTGGAGGTTAAAGCGTGCTATCTCGCTTTCCTCAGCTTCGTGGGCCCTTTGGAGTGCTTCAACCGTGTCCTCAGGGATTGCGGTTACGGCGAGCCTTATGGCATCAACGAGGACATCGACCAGCAATCGGCATACACCTGTCAAAGATTTGAAGAGAAGTTAAAAAGTTTGACGTAGGGATTTAAAAGCCACCTCTAGAGCGGAGGAGTTTTGAGTCTTAGTGCTGTTGTTAACAGGTCATGTCCGGATCCTAAGCTGGAGAAGTTTATGCTATACCCTGACCTCTTCCCTGCCGTGAAAGGCGAAGGGTTCCAACGACCTAACCCCTCGCCAAACTCGGGAAGGTTTGAGGGGCTTCATTAAAACCCAAACTAAAACGGGTTTTTAACCCCTCTGGCCCGGTCTTAGGCCAGTTACCCCTCCTCTGAGCGTAAAGACCGCCCAAGTTCGGGGTTATGGTTTTTGCCACCTTCTTTAAGATATTAAACGCTCCAACTAAGTCCGCGTTAAAGATAAGCCCCGTTGCGGGACACTCAAACAATCCCCGAACAAACCTCGCCTCCTCGTGGGGCTTCCCGCAGACGGGGCAGGTTTTCGAAGTAAAAGCCTCGTCCACAACCACGACACTAATACCATACTCTTCCGAGACTTCTTTTAGACGTTTAATAACGTAATTGAACCGCCAGACGTGGGATAGGAGGAAATTCTGCTTTTTACCCTTATCGGAGTTCCTGCTAATGCCCTTTGGATAACCAACGACAATCCTCGAAACTCCGAGGTGATAAAACCTTTCAACGGCTTGTCTTACGGTAGTGTTAATGTAATTTTTGGCTTGGAGCTTGGCCTTCTCGTGCATTCTTTTGAGTTTTCTACTGCTCTTAGCTCCAGACTTGTTGAGTTTTGACTGATAGTCAGCGATAACCTTCCTAAAGTAGAAGTCTATGGCTTTCAAGGGTCTTCCGTTCACGAGAAAACTCTCACCGTTTTCCACGTAAACGGCCATTAAGTTGTTCACTCCAAGGTCTATTCCAGTCGAAAGGTTACCCAGGGGTTGTCTCGGAATACTAATCCACTCGCTTCCAATCAGCTTCTCCTCCACCGTGTATGAGATGTGGGCATACCATTTACGTTTAACATCATCGTAAACGATTTCCAATCGCCCTTGTTTGCCTCTGAAGTGTATTCTACCCTTGAATTGAATTTCGAGGCGTTTGAATTTTCCGAGACCTTTAAGGATTAGTTTGTTGTCTTCAATTTTGTATTGGTCGTTCCTGAGGATGATTAAACCTCCTTTCTTGATGTAGTTTGGTAGTTTTGGTTTGAACCATTCCGACAGTTCCCCGTTCCGCTTACTCCTTAAGAGAGAGAAGAAGCTCCGCCAAGCTTCAGTGTTCTTTCTGGCTATTTGCTGGACTGTTGCCGAGCCGATTTCCTTCTTGAATTCTTCATAGATTATTTTCTCGGTTTTGTTAAGGTCTATTGGTTTGCCCTCAAAGAATTCTTGCCTGCGGAGGTAGTTTACTCGGTTCCAGATTTTGGCTCCAATGCCAGCTAACTCGAAAAGAACTTTTTTCTGTTCTTTGCTTGGCTGGAGTTTTACTGTTACTGCCCGCTTCATTTCAGAGTGTGGTATGGTCTTTTGGCTTTAAAATAGTTTGCTTTCCCGTTTAATGGCTGTTGGATGGTTTACTGCATCCCCGCCCTAAAGGGCGAAGCTTTCAAAAGAAAAAAGTAAACTTTCTTAGAAAATACACCATAATACTGCTGGTAAAAGCTTGAAAGATGAGGAAAAGAAAAAGCTCATCCCTTCAGAATCTCAACTATCTGCTCGGCGACCTGAACGCCAGCCCTCATCTGGGCCTCAACGGTCGAGGCCCCGATGTGCGGGGTGAGAACCACGTTGTCGAGCTTGGTAAGTGGGTGGTCCTTTGGCAGGGGTTCCTCCTCATAGACGTCGAGGCCGGCCCCGGCTATCCAGCCCTCCTGGAGGGCCTTTACAAGGGCGGCGTTGTCGACGACGGCCCCACGGGCGGCATTTATTAGTATCGCAGTTGGCTTCATGAGTTTCAGCCTCTCCTCATTTATTAAGTGGTATGTTGCATCTACTAGTGGAACGTGGAGCGTAACGACGTCGCTCTCCTTCAGGAGGTCTTCCAGAGAAACAAAGGTTCCACCGACTTCTTTCGCCCTCTCCTCGTTGGGATACGGGTCATAGAGGAGGACATTCATGCCGATGGCCTTCGCGATTTTGGCGATCTGGTAGCCTATCCTTCCAAAACCGACGACGCCGAGGGTTTTCCCTTCAAGCTCTGTACCTTCGCACTGCTTTTTGGCCCAGACGCCTTCCCTCATCTTCCTGTCGGCGAAGGCCATCTTTCTAGCAACGTTGAAGATCAGGGCTATGGCGAGCTCTGCAACGCTCCTGCTCGATGCGGCCGGGCTGTTGACGACTTTTATGCCCCTTTCCCTAGCTGCATCGAGGTCTATGGTGTCAAGGCCAACGCCGGCCCTACCGATAACCCTGAGCTTCGGTGCCGCCTCGATTACCCTCCTGCTGACCTTTGGCTTGCTTCTTACAATTATTGCCTCAACGTCCTTCACAAGCTCAATAAGCCTTTCCTCATCTGGATACTCTTCGTAAACAACCTCAAAACCAGCTTCCTTCAAAACTCCTATGGCCTTCTCGTGGATCGGGGCCGCAACGAGGACCTTCACCATGCTATCACCTCATCCCCTTCTTTTTATTGCCATCAGCATGACCTGGTCGGAGGCGTCTTCAGCTCTGTCAGCTATGTCTCCGATTTTGGTCAAGACCTGATTCCAGATTATCTTGGCATACGTGCTGATGGTCTCACTCTCATAAACTTTACCCTTCACTTCGTATTCAACCTTATCTGCGCTTTCCTCTGCATCTTCTACTGCCTTTGACATTTCTATGGCCTTATCCACGTCCGAGGTGAGAGCTCTGACCGCATCCATGAGCAGCTCGTACGTCCCCACGGCTGAATCGACGAGTTCCATTATCTCGTTCTTCAGCTCGGCCGGGACCTTGGGTTTGGCGAGTATGAGTGTGTGGGCGGCACTCTCAGCCGCGTCCGCCACCTGGTCTATCTGCTCGCTCAGGTGGACGTAATCACCCCTGTTGGTAGGGAGGAAAGCCCCCTCGTAGAGCATCGTCTCTATACCCCTTCTGAGCTTATCCGCTACGCTCTCCAGCTCACTTACCTTCTCCTCAAGCTCTTTGGCTTCCTCCAGGTTTCCTTCTAGATAAGCAGAAACTAGTCCCCTAAACGCCTCAAGGGTTTCATCTACAGCCTTGAGGTGCTCCTCAATGGTGTCAAAAACGTTGCTCTCCTTGCCGCCGAAGATAGCCATCTTGACCCCTCCACTATCCCTTATTTGTCTAACTTATTTAGGTTTTCCCTCGCCTTTATCAGTACCCAGAGAAGCTCGTTCCTCGGTGCCTCTAAACCGACCGATTGGGCGTACTCGACGATCTTTCCATGGATGTAGTCCACTTCAGTTCTCTTCCCTCGCATTATGTCCTGAAGGGTTGAATTGTAGTTGTCCTTAGTCCTGTCTATGGTATCCCACAGCAGTTCAAGCGGGTGAATCTCGAACTCTATACCAAGTTGTTGGGCAACGAGACAGCCCTCCTTGGCGATATCTACGGATATCCCCTCAAGGTTTGGATCCTTCATTAGAACTCCATTTTTAACGCCCAGAACTGTTCCGAGGCCGTTGATGACGGAGTTGACTATGGCTTTAGCCCACTTCCAGCCGATGATGTTCTCGCTTACTCTGGTTTCAATTCCGGCTTTGCTAAAGACATTCGCAACTTCTTCCACGAAGTCCGCCCTTCCCTTTGGATACTTTCCGATAACTGTTACCCCTCTCCCCGTCCACTCCACGCGGCCCCACTCAACGAGCATGGCGCCGTTCGTCGTCACCCCACCTATCACCCTCTCCGTCCTCTTCAGGGCAAGTTCCTCGTTCCCGAGGCCGTTCTGTATGCTGAGAACCCACGTTTCTGGCCCTATGCATCCCCCCGCACATTGGAGGGCAGTTTTGGTGGAGTATGACTTAGTAGAGAGCAGTAGGAGCTCAGGCGGTTCATCCGGGGCATAAATGGTAGCCTTTGGATAGACGGTGAACTCATCGATTCCAAAGACCTCAAGGCCGTTCTCGTTGACCGTTTTAACCTGCTCTTCTCTCCCTATAAGGGTGACGTCGTTTCCGGCCCTTGCAAGAAGTGCACCAAATAGAGACCCTATACTCCCAGCACCGAGCACGTAAATCCTCATCCTCTCACCTCAGGAGCTTTCTAAGGTGGTGAAGCGCGTAGACGTAAACCAGTACAAAGAGAGAAGTCCACTTCCATCCGGTTCCGGACAGGAGGAAGACCGCAGATACCGGGAGCATTCCAAAGGACGATACGACTCGGTTGCCCGAGAAGAGGGAGATACCCGCCACGCCGAGCAGGTAAATGGTGTAACCCCCTTCGCCCGCGGTGGTTGCGATCGCAAGTCCAGCCACGCCGAGAATCGCGTTTAGACACCGCTCCCATCCCTTGACGGGCTGCCTCTCAAAGGGCCAACCAAGGGCGAAGATTGCTCCAGCCGTGAGGAGAAGCGCGTATCTCCACATATCCGGGAGCGGATAAGGGAGCGAGAATGCCAGCAGTGCCCCGGCTGAGAACGGTCTCGCCTTCCTCTTTATTCCTGCAAGGGTAAGGGGCAGATAGGCAACCTCGTACATGCGCTCACCACAAGGGTTTAAAGTCCGGCTTTTAAATGCCTACCGATGCTTGGGGTCGTGCCTGTTGAACCTGAGGTTTCCGGTTAGGGGATGATGAAATGCTGAGCGTTGATGCTTTTGAGATAGCCGGCGAGAAGATCTGGATCGCCGTGGTATGGGGGGAGAGAATCCAGGGGATAACCTTCTCACTCGACAGGAGGCAATTCGAGAAGAACATCGAGCGCCTAATAGGATTTCTAGGAAAAAGGGGTGTAAAGGTCGATTTAGATAGGAAAAACTCGGATTATCCCTCCGTTGTAAGGGACGTCATCCTCGGAGAGGTTGAGAACGTCGACCTCCTTCCCATGCTGTCTTTTGAGGGTGTCACATCCTTTGAGAGGCGCGTTTACGAATGGCTCACGAAAAACGTTAAAAAAGGGAGTGTTATAACCTATGGTAGCCTCGCAAAGGCGCTGAACACTTCACCGAGGGCCATCGGTGGGGCGATGAAGCGCAATCCCTACCCAATAGTTGTTCCCTGTCACAGGGTCGTTGCTCGCGACGGGGTAGGTCACTACACACCAAGGCTCGACGAGAAAATCTTCCTGCTGAGAATAGAGGGGGTGGAAGGATGGACAGGCTAAAAGCATACGTTATAGGTTTCCTGCTTATAGTTCTCGCGATAGCGGCTGGTATCGTCTGGTACGGCGGCTGGAGATTGTTACTACAGGTTGTACTCGTCCTCGGCTTCCTTGCCTTCACTCTGATATTGCTCTTCTTCATGGGGTTAACCCTCTACGCGGAGAGCTGGAAGTATGGGACGATTCTGGCTATTTTAACGACTATAAGCGGCTATGCAACCTACCTGAGCATAGTATGGCGCGACCTCTGGATCGTCGGGGCGGTAATAGTCTTTTTCGTCGCGGCCTTTGCCTTTGGGGTCTGGTATATCAGCGAACCTGACCTCGGGCTGGCGGACCGCTTCAAGAGCGCCGAGAGCCTTGAAAAGGCCGGCAAGTACAAGCAGGCCGCGAGAAAGTACGAGAAGGCCGGAGATTATCTAAAGGCCGCGGGGATGTACGAGAAACTCGGCTGGATGGAGAGCGCCGCCTGGGCCTACGAAAAGGCCGGAAAGTACGAGAAAGCCGCTGAAATCTACGAGGAACTCTATGAAAAGGAGAAGGACACTTACTACCTTAAGGAGGCCCATGAGTACTGGAAGAAAGCCGGAAATATGGAGAGGGCCGCCCAAGCCCTTGAAAAGTACGCGGAGGAAGAACCCTGGTTCTGGGAGGACGTTGCAAAGCTCTACGAAGAGCTTGGAAATGAAGGAAAGGCAAGGGAAGCCTGGGGGAAGGCCCTTGAATACTACCAGGGAGAAGCAGAAGAGGAGGGCGTCTTCTACGAGGACGTCGGCAACATAGCGAGAAAGCTCGGCATGGAAGAGTTGGCTAGGGAAGCCTACGGGAAGTTCCTCGAGTACTGCCTGAAGGAGGCTGAGGAGGATCCAATGTGGTGGAAGCACGTGGCCGAGGCATATGAATACCTCGGCGAGGCTGATAAAGCAGAAGAGGCTAGGAAGAAGTATGAAGAGTACAGGCAGAGCATCATGAAGGCCAACGAAGAAACCTCGAAGTTCCCGGAGGAGAGGGGGGAGAGTGGCTCTTCCTAAAGCATCCTCTTTGCATCCACTCTATCAGTAAACGTCTCCAGTTTCCTCCTCTTCTTTAAGCTCTTCATTTATCTCCTTCTCCTTTTTCTCGACGGAGCGCTCGATATAGCCAAGGATGAAGTAAAAGACTATTCCCATTATTAACAGACTTCCAATCAGTTCCACCAACTGGAAAAGAGTTGACCCCGATTGAGGAACGGACATTCTCTCACCCCCTCAGGTTATCCTCAAAGGTTTTAAACTTTGTCTCTGCGAGAGGATGAAGTTTCCTTTGGGTTGGACTGATATCCGGATGGGCGTTGAGCCTGCAATGTGGCGATTACTAGGGTGATAGGAGGTATCCCCGAGCACCTCAATGCTGCTGAAGGAGGTCTCCCAACCTTTTTAAAATCCTCCCCCAATTTCACCCGGTGATAAAGATGATGGGTATGAACCCGAGGCAGATGAAGAAGCTCATGAGGCAGATGGGCATCAAGATGGACGAGCTTGATGGCGTTGAGGAGGTAGTGATCAGGCTTGAGAACAGGGAGATAGTTTTGAAAGAGCCTGCCGTCACGGTGATCTCAGCCCAGGGAGAGAAGAGCTACCAGATAGTTCCAGGAAGTGAAGAGGTTAGACCGAGGGTGAAGGTCTCAGAGGAGGACGTTAAGCTCGTCATGGAACAGGCGGGGGTGGATGAGGAAACCGCCAGGAAGGCCCTCGTCGGGGCTGAGGGTGACCTGGCGGAGGCCATATTGAAGCTCACTGGGGAGTGAATTATCTCCCCTCCTTAAATGCTTCTATCGCCTTCGTCAGTGGGATGAGGTGCATCAGGGCCGGTCCACCGGCCATAAGAACTGCCACCAGTCCAGCTTCCATAAGTTCTTCCGGCTTCGCCCCGGCCTCAAGGGCCTTCCTGGTGTGGAGGTATATGCACCACTCACAGCCCGCCGAGATTCCCAGGGCAAGTGCTATAAGCTCCTTCTCTCTCGTTGTTAGGGCCTTGTTGTCGAGGGTCTCCCTCAGAAAGCGTGAGAAAGCCGATATTTCCTTCGGGTGCTCCTTGCCGAGCTTATCTAAAAGGGCCTCAATCTCCTCGAGCTTCACCATCACGTCTTCTTCTCCCATAACACCACCGTAGAATGTTGAGGGGTAGGGAATTAAAGGATTTTCAAAACATAAGGTTTCAAACCTTCCCTTAACCCCCTTAGACCACAATTCCCCTCTGGCGGAGCCTGATGACGTCCCCTATGACGTCTATCAGAGACGCTATTATCTCGTCATTCCTGCCGTTGTTCTTCCCATAGAGGCTTTTAAGCTTGTCAACGAGGTCGAATAGCACCTCCTTGTCCATGTCAACGAGCCTCTGTGCTTTCCTAGCCAGGAACCTCAGGACAACGGATCTCGAGTCGTCGCGGTCGAGAAGCTTAAAGATTATCCCCATCGCCGATCTCTCGAACTCGTCTCCACCTACCTTCTCGGACAGCCTAGTAATCATCTCAAGCCCGCCTTCAATATCAGTGGGATTGTTTGACTTCAGCAGGACGTCTATCAGCGAGGAGAAAAACTTCGCGGTTCCAGGATAGAGGTTGTAGATGTCCGCCATGGTTTTCGCAGCTGTTTCCCTTGCCCAGAGGTTTTTGCTCTTCAGGAAATCCCCCAAGGTTGGTAGAATCCTGTAGGCGTCCGTTGGGGTCAAGTGTTCGGTTATCCTTGAGATGACCCAGAGGGCGTCCATCCTGCGCGTGTAGTCCGGATCCTCCAGCATGTTCAGTATCCTCTCCATGACCTCGGGGTCGAGCTTCGCAAGTTCTGCAACGACCTCCGTTTTTCCGGCATCTAAGAGCCTGTCAACGTCCTCGGCGCCGTACTTCGTTACCTCCATAGTTTTCTTAAGTTCCCCCTCGCTCTGGATGACGCTTCCAATGCTTGCCGACTTCTCGAGTTTCTCAAGCACAGTGCCTGCCTTTAGGCCGAGTTTGACGTCGCTCTTGAGCTCCTTTATCTTTGCGATGACCTTGAGCTTGTTCTTGGTGGAAATATATTTATCCCTCGTTGAGAGCCTATCTATTGAAATAAGCGCCCTCTCAACAACGTATGGGTCTGGGTGGCTCAGCAGATCGGCCACCCTGTCGAAGACCTCATTGAGGAGTTTGGGGTCGTCGGTTTTGCTCGCTATCTCTGTCAAAGCTGTTATCGCCGCCCCATGTACCTCCCTCTTGCCGCTTGAGCCTATAATGGAGAACAGCCAGTTAACTATCTTGTATGCTAGCCTCGCAACATTCACGCCGATGTTTCCAAGCCCCTCTGCTGCGTACTCTCCCAAGATCGGTATCCCGGACTTCACAACTCCCATAAGTGCCTCCGTAACCTTATCGTAGTCGACGTCGCTCAGTTTCCCTTTCTCGAGGAGGAGGTTCAGCACCTCGATGGCCTTGAGGGTCACCTTTTCGTCCCTGTCATTCAGTAGCTCGATCACCCTGTCTAGAACGGGCGAAAGCAGCTCTCCTTGGAGATTGCCATCCGCTATCATGTCCCCGATTATAGTAAGGACGTTGGCCCGGACGTGAGGGTTTTCGTCGGAGAGGAGATCAACCAGGGCTTTGAATGCACTCTCGTGCTCCTCTGCCAGATTTCTTACCTCCTTGAGGTGCCACTTTAAGATATCCTTCCTCAGGCCCTCCCTGTCCACTATGAGTTCGCCTCCCTTTATCAGGAGAATTGAGAGGTAGTCTATCATGCTCCCACCGTTTCATTACCTAGGGCGGAGGATGATTTAAGGTTTCCCCGGGGAGGGGATTCCGGACTGTAACCTCCGGATGTGTTTTCTGGCCGAACTGGAACACGGGCGTAAGTTTATTAAGCGCGCCGAGAACTCCCGCCGCATGAGGGTCGTTGGGGTAATACGGAAGTCCCGTAGGGAGCGCACTTCGCGGGAGGAGTTTGAGGAACTCCTGAGAAGTGCAGGCTATGAGGTAGTGGAGATACTCGAACAAAACCGTGAGGAGCACCCTAGATACAACATCGGGAGGGGAAAGCTTGAGGAGCTGAAATCCCTTGTGGGGGAGTTGAAGCCAGACAGGGTCGTCTTTGCCAACAGGCTCACCCTGGCCAAGCCTACAACTTATGGAGGGAACTTAAGGTTGAGGTTATTGACCGCTGGCAGCTTGTCCTCGAGATATTCGAGAGGCGCGCCCACTCTAGGGAGGCCAAGCTCCAGGTGGAGCTGGCATCCCTCCAGTATGAGGTTCCGCTCGTCAGGGAAGCGATAAGGCGGGCAAAACTCGGCGACAGGGCCGGCTTCAAGGGGATGGGTGAGTACCAGACGAGACAGTACCTCAAGCACATCCGCTACAGGATGGGCAAGATACGGAAGGAGCTTGAGAGGGTAAAGGCGGAGCGTGAGGTGAGGAGAAAGCGGAGGGAGGAGGTTGGGTTTGTTCTCGTTGCCCTCGCTGGCTACACGAACGCCGGCAAGTCTACTCTTCTCAACGCCCTCGCCGGAGAGAACGTCGAGGCAAGGAACCAGATGTTCACAACGCTCGACACTACCACAAGACGCTTTAAGCTCTCCGGGAAGAGGGTTCTCGTCACAGATACGGTCGGCTTCATCGACGGCCTTCCCCCGTTCATAGTCGACGCCTTCCACTCCACCTTAGAGGAGATAGTTAAGGCCGACGTAATCATCCTCGTTCTGGACTCCAGCGAACCTTGGAGTGAGGTGAGGAGGAAGTTTCTGGCGTCGCTTGAGGTTCTCCGTGAGCTTAAAACCCTTGACAGGCAGATGGTTATTGCGCTTAACAAGGTCGACCTTACATTGCCTGAAGACTCTGAAGAGAAGGTGAGGAGAATCCGCGAACTTGCTGAAGAGCGGGGGCTTACCCCCCGGGTCGTTTCAATCTCCGCCAAACTCAACCGGCTGGACGAGCTTTACAATGTCCTTGAATCCGCGGTTCTATCCCTCCCAAAGTACGGGGCCTTTGAGGTTATCGTTAAGTCTCCTCAGGATGTCCCGCGCGTCCTCTCACTCGTCCGTTCCATCGGAGAAGTCCTTGATGCCCAGTACGGCGAGGAAACCCGGATAAGGGCCTACCCTCAGACGGGCATGATAAAAGAACTGACGCGGATGGGGGTTGGAGTGAGGCGCCTAAGCCTGCCCCGTGGGGATGGTGAGATGGGTGGAGATGGTCATTAGGGATGTCGCGATCAACATGGCTGTCTCCTAGCAGGCGTTTAACATATTAGTGGGCGAAGTTTTTTCGGGAAGCTGTGAGCTTTTTCCACCATTAAAGGATGAGAGCGTTCATCCTTACCCAAAAACACCTGTCGAGGGGAGCTTAAGCCAATACCGAAACTTAAATAAATGTTTTTGGTGATTTAAGTTTGACAAACTTGGGAGGCATGAAAGATGATTGAGATTCGTTTTCACGGTAGAGGTGGACAGGGTGCAGTTACGGCTGCCAACATATTGGCCTCTGCAGCCTTCAAGGGAGGCAAGTACGTCCAAGCATTCCCCTTCTTTGGCGTTGAAAGGCGTGGAGCGCCGGTTACGGCTTTCACCAGGATTGACGAGAAGCCGATCAGGATAAAGACCCAGATATACGAGCCTGACATTGTCGTTGTCCTCGACCCAAGCCTTCTTGACACCGTCGATGTGACCGCGGGTCTCAAGGAGAACGGCATAGTCATTGTCAACACCGAGAAGAGCAAGGAAGAAGTGCTTGAAAAGCTCAAGAAGAAACCGGCCAAGCTGGCCCTCGTTGATGCTACTACGATAGCCCTCGAAGTCCTCGGTCTTCCGATCACCAACACCGCAATCCTCGGTGCCGTTGCCAAGGCCACTGGAATCGTCGACCTCCCCTACATCCAGGAGGCCATTAAGGAGACCTTCTCTGGGACGCTTGGTGAGAAGAACGCCAAGGCCGCTGAGGAGTCCTTTGAGAAGACCGTTATCTACGGGCTGTAATCTTCTTTCACTTACTTCCTTAAAATTCCCAGCGGGTGGTGATAGAGTTGAACACGTTGTTTGGTGAAAAAAAAGAAGGGGCCACCAAAATCGTCCTCACAAAGGCGGACGAGTACCCAGAGGCCCCGGTAAGCATAGGTACCACGCTCAGCAACTTCACTGGCGACTGGAGAACCTTCATCCCGGTCATAGACGATGACAAGTGCGTCAAGTGCTACATCTGCTGGAAGTTCTGCCCGGAGCCGGCAATATACATAAGGGATGACGGCTACGTCGCGGTCGACTACGATTACTGTAAGGGTTGTGGCATCTGCGCTAACGAGTGCCCGACCAAGGCGATAACGATGGAGAAAGAGGAGAAGTGAGGTGTTGGTTATGGATTACAAACCCATTAGGAAGGTTGTGAGCGGGAACTACGCGGCTGCTTACGCCGTGAAGCACGCCCGTGTCCAGGTTGTCGCCGCTTATCCAATCACACCTCAGACTAGCATCATTGAGAAGATAGCAGAGTTCATAGCCAACGGTGAGGCTGATATCCAGTACGTCCCGGTCGAGAGCGAGCACTCGGCCATGGCGGCAACCATCGGTGCTTCCGCCACGGGTGCAAGGGCCTTTACCGCTACGGCCGCCCAGGGATTAGCTTTGATGCACGAGATGCTTCACTGGGCGAGCGGCTCGAGGTTACCGATAGTCATGGTCGACGTTAACAGAGCCATGGCTCCCCCGTGGAGCGTCTGGGACGACCAGACCGATTCACTTGCTCAGCGTGATACAGGCTGGATGCAGTTCTACGCTGAGAACAACCAAGAGGTTTACGACGGCGTTCTCATGTCCTACAAGGTAGCCGAACAGGTCAACGTTCCGATAATGGTCGTTGAGAGTGCCTTCATCCTGAGCCACACCTACGATGTAGTTGAGATGATTCCCCAGGAGCTTGTCGATGAGTTCCTTCCGCCGAGGAAGCCGCTATACACCCTCACCGACTTCGACAACCCGATTTCGGTTGGAGCACTTGCGACTCCGAACGATTACTATGAGTTCCGCTACAAGCTGGCCAAGGCCCACGAGGAGGCAAAGGAGGTCATCAAGAAGGTTGGAAGGGAGTTCGGTGAGCGCTTTGGAAGGGACTACAGCAGCATGATAGAGACCGACCATGTCGACGATGCCGATTTCGTCTTCATGGGCATGGGTTCGCTCATGGGAACCGTCAAGCAGGCGGTTGACATCCTCAGGAGCGAGGGCTACAAGGTCGGCTACGCGAAGGTGAGATGGTTCCGCCCGTTCCCCAAGGAAGAACTCAAGGAGATAGCGGAGAGCGTCAAGGGCATAGCCGTCCTCGACAGGAACTTCTCCTTCGGCCAGGAGGGCATACTCTTCAATGAGGCGAAGGGAGCACTCTATGGAACCGGCGCGGAGCCGCTGATTAAGGACTATATCGTCGGCCTTGGAGGCAGGGACTTCACGGTTCCGGACGTTAAGGCGATAGCGGAAGACATGAAGAGGCTCATCGAAAAAGGCGAGCTTGATAGAGAGGTGGATTGGTACCACCTTAAGAGGTGAGAAAGATGGAGATTCCCGAGAGCGTTAAGAAAAGGCTTACCCTTCCGGCTGAAGAGCACTTCTACGCCGGCCACACGGCCTGCCAGGGTTGTGGTGCATCGCTCGGACTCCGCTACGTCCTCAAGGCCTACGGAAAGAAGACTATAGTTACCATCCCCGCGTGCTGCTCAACCATCATAGCAGGCGCCTGGCCCTACTCAACCCTCGACGCCAATCTGTTCCACACGGCCTTTGAGACCACAGGAGCGGTGATAAGCGGCATCGAGGCCGCACTCAAGGCCCTAGGTTACAAGGTCAAGGGTGAGGACGGCGTTATGGTCGTCGGATGGGCTGGCGACGGAGGAACTGCTGACATAGGTCTTCAGGCTCTCTCCGGCTTCCTTGAGAGGGGCCACGACGCGGTTTACATAATGTACGACAACGAGGCCTACATGAACACCGGAATCCAGAGGAGCGGTTCAACACCATATGGTGCTTGGACCACCAACACTCCCGGTGGAAAGAAGCACTTCCTTGAGAAGAGGCACAAGAAGAAGGTCATTGACATCGTTATAGCCCATGAGATCCCCTACGCCGCAACCGCGAGCGACGCCTACCCTGAGGACTTCATAAGGAAGCTTAAGAAGGCCCAAAATACTCCGGGCCCGAGCTTCATACAGCTCTTCGCGCCCTGCCCGACCGGCTGGCGCTCACCAACGGACAAGAGCATCGAGATAGCGAGGCTTGCCGTCCAGACCGCCTACTTCCCGCTCTTTGAGTACGAAAACGGAAAATACAAGATCAACATGCCCTCAACGAAGAAGGAGCCGAAGCCTATAGAGGAGTTCCTCAAGTACCAGGGCCGCTTTAAGTACATGACAAAGGAGGACATTCAGATCCTCCAGGAGTGGGTCAACCACGAGTGGGAGAGGCTCCAGAAGCTTGCCGAGGTCTTCGGCTGAGCTTTTTATCTTACCCCAAAATTTAAGTTTCGATTTGATAATTTGCCTGAGGTGATAAACATGGCTGAGAGTCCGTTTAAGGCCGACATAGAGAGGGTTGGGAAGGAGTATAGCGAAAAGATGACACCCGGAGCGATAGCCACCATTCCGGGCAGCAGTGTGATAAACAAGACCGGTTCCTGGCGTGTTTTCATGCCCGAGTTCAACCGTGACAAGTGCGTCCGCTGCTACCTCTGTTATATCTACTGCCCCGAGCCGGCCATCTACCTTGACGAGGAGAACTTCCCGGTCTTCGACTACGATTACTGTAAGGGTTGTGGCATCTGCGCTAACGAGTGCCCGACCGATGCCATAATAATGGTTAGGGAGAGCAAGTGAGGTGATGAAAATGCCGATTAGAACCGTTATGAAGGCTAACGAAGCGGCCGCCTGGGCGGCAAAGCTGGCCAAGCCCAAGGTTATAGCCGCGTTCCCGATTACTCCATCGACTCTCGTCCCCGAGAAGATAAGCGAGTTTGTCGCCAACGGGGAACTCGATGCAGAGTTCATCAAAGTCGAGAGCGAGCACTCCGCTATTTCTGCCTGCGTTGGTGCCTCCGCCGCTGGCGTCAGAACCTTCACCGCGACCGCTTCCCAGGGTCTCGCCCTGATGCACGAGGTTCTCTTCATCGCTGCCGGCATGAGGCTCCCGATAGTCATAGCCGTTGGAAACCGCTCGCTCAGTGCTCCCATCAACATCTGGAACGACTGGCAGGACAGCATAAGCGAGCGCGACACAGGCTGGATGCAGTTCTACGCCGAGAACAACCAGGAAGCCCTTGACCTCATTATAGCCGCCTTCAAAGTTGCCGAGGACGAGAGGGTTCTCCTCCCGGCCATGGTCGGCTTCGACGCGTTCATCCTCACCCACACGGTTGAGCCGGTGGAGATACCCGACCAGGAGCTCGTTGACGAGTTCCTCGGTGAGTACGAGCCGAAGTACGCCTACCTCGACCCGACTAAACCAATAACCCAGGGCACTTTAGCGTTCCCGGCCCATTATATGGAGACCCGCTATACCGTCTGGGAGGCCAACGAGAACGCCAAGAAGGTCATCGACGAGGTCTTCGCGGAGTTCGAGAAGCGCTTTGGTAGAAAGTACCAGAAGATCGAGGAGTACCGCACCGACGACGCCGAGATAATCTTCGTCACCATGGGTTCCCTCGCCGGAACCGTCAAGGACTACGTTGACCACCTCAGGGAGAAGGGAATAAAGGCCGGTGCAGCCAAGCTCACCGTCTACAGGCCGTTCCCGACCGAGGAGGTCAGAGAGCTGGCAAAGAAGGCCAAGGTCATAGCGCTCCTTGAGAAGAACATCACCTTCAGCGTCGGCGGAGCACTCTTCCAGGACTTCAGCAGGACTTTGGTGAACGTGGAGGACAAGCCGATACTCGTTGACTTCATCCTCGGTCTCGGTGGCAGGGACGTTACCTTCGGGAACCTCGACGAGGTTCTTGAGATAAGCAGGAAGGCCCTCGCCGGAGAGGAGTTTGGGGAAGTCAACTGGATTGGACTGAGGAAGGAGATACTGTGAGGTGAGGAAGATGGCCGTGAGAAAACCCCCTATCACAACTCGCGAGTACTGGGCGCCCGGTCACGCCGCCTGTGCTGGCTGTGGCTGTGCCACCGGCATGAAGCTGGTCACTAAAGCCTTCAGCGAGGCCATGGAGGAGAAGTTCGGCGACCCCAATGCCTTCGCCATAGCCCACGCAACGGGCTGTATGGAAGTCGTCAGCGCAGTATTCCCGTACACCGCCTGGAAGGCCCCCTGGATTCATGTCGCCTTCGAGAACGCGGCAGCGGCAGCGAGCGGTGTTGAGGCCGCCTGGAAGAAGCTTGGAAGGAAGGGCAAGATACTCGCCTTCGGTGGGGATGGAGGTACCGCCGATATTGGTATGCAGGCCCTTAGCGGTATGCTCGAGAGAAGGCACAACGTCGTTTACGTCATGTACGACAACGAGGCTTACATGAACACCGGAATCCAGCGCTCAAGTTCAACCCCCTATGGTGCTTGGACCACCACCAGCCCGCCGGGTAAGCTCTCAATCGGTGAGGACAAGCCCAAGAAGTGGGTTGCGCTTATAGCGGCTGCCCACCAGGTGCCCTACGTCGCCACCGCGAGCATAGGAAACCCCTTTGACCTCGTGAAGAAGGTTAAGAAGGCCGCAAAGGTCGACGGCCCGGCCTTCGTTCAGATGCACTGCACCTGCCCGACCGGCTGGAAGAGCCCGCTCGAGAAGGGTGTCGAGATCGCTCGCCTCGCCATTGAGACCGGTGTCTGGCCTCTCTTTGAGATCGAGAACGGAGACCTCTTCAACATCAAAATACAGAGTCCGGGCGGAGGCGCCAAGGTCAAGCGTGAGGGCGGTCGCGTCGTCGCCATCGAGTTCAAGAAGCCCATCGAAGAATACCTTAAGTTACAGGGCAGGTTCAAGCACCTGTTCAAGAGGCCAGAGGCAATAGACGAGATGCGCGAGCAGATCAAGGCCATGTGGAAGGTTTTGGGCGTCGAAGTCACCCTCCCGAAGCCGGAGGAGTGATCCCTCTTTTTTTCGTTTTCACCGCAGGTTTCTAACCAGCTCCTCAAGAACCCCTAGGAAGGCCTCAACTTCCTCAAGGCTGTTGTAGACGTGGAACGAGGCCCTCACAGTTCCGTTTATCCCGAGCTTTTTCATCACTGGTAAAGCACAGTGGTGGCCTGAGCGAACCATTATCCCGTGGTCGTCCAGTACCGCCGCTACGTCGTGCGGGTGGAGCGGGGGGATGTTGAAGCTGACGACACCGGCGTGTTTTTTCAGATTTCCCGGCCCATACCACGGTATTTCAAGCTCGTCGAGGCCTTCAACGGTTCTCTTTACGAGCTTCCTCTCCTGCCTTTCGATTCCCTTAAGGCCTATCCGCTGGATGTAGCGTATTCCCGCGGCCAGTCCTATTGCGCCGCCTATGTTCGGAGTTCCCGCCTCAAACCTTTCTGGAGGCTCCGTTAACCTGTATCCATCGGGGCTCACATCCTCTATCGTCCCCCCGCCGATGAGCGGTGGCTCGAAGACATCAAAGAACCCACTGTTGAGGTAGAGGACGCCTATTCCAGTTGGGCCCATCGGCCCTTTGTGACCTGAGAAGGCCAGGAAGTCCACGTGCAGTTTCCTCACGTCAACCTCCATGTGACCGGCGCTCTGGGCTGCATCAACGACAAATATCGCCCCTTCCTCCTTCGCCATCTTCCCAAGCTCCTCGACCTCGTGGACAACGCCGAGGACGTTCGAGACATGTTGAACCGCCACTAGCTTCGCATCTTTAATCTTCCTTTCGGCATCGCTTAAATCGAGGTTGCCCTCGTTGTCACCTTCGATGAACTCCAATTTGAGGCCTTTCCTTCTGGCCAGCCTCTGCCAGGGGAGTAAATCGGAGTGGTGCTCGTAGGGGGTTGTTACTATCTTATCGCCCGGTCTAAAAAGGTTCTCAAGTCCGAGGGCGACCAAGTTAAGGCTCTCGCTCGTGTTTTTGGTGAAGACTATCTCCCCGAACTCTGCGTTGATGAAGTCAGCCACGATCTTCCTGCTCTCCTCGTATTTGTGGGTCGCCATCTGGGAGAGCCTGTGAACGCCCCTGTGGACGTTGGCGCGGTACCTCAGATAGTAATCATCCATCGCCTCGATTACGGGCTTTGGCGTTAAGGAGGTGGCCGTGTTGTCGAAATATATGACCTCGATCGTCAGCGGTATGTCCTTCCTAACATCGTCCGGGATCTTCATATTACCACCTCCAGAATTCCGGCGCAGTCGTATACCGTCTCGGCGATTTTCCTTCCCCTCTCGGCATCTTCGAGGAGCTTGATGATTATCTTCCCGCTCGGGTAAACGCTGACCTCGTAGCCTTCCATTTCGAGGATGAGCATCATGTTCGGGACGAGCTTTTTCACGGAGAAGCCTTTTTCCCTGAGGCACTTGGCGGTCTTTACGAGGTTCACCTTTACCTGTCTCTCCCAGGAGTAGGCTCCTATAACAACGCCCCTCATCGTGACGCAGGGCTTTGAGATTATCATCCCACCACCGTTTTTACTTCCCCCGTTCGCTTATACCCCTTTCCTGAACCGATGGTTAAAAACAATGTATGAACCGAATATCTTATAAGGCGTGCTACTTTTCTACTAAATGGTGATACCAATGAAGATTCTCGTGAGCGGCAAGGGCGGTTGCGGAAAGAGCACGATAAGCGCGATGCTCGGAAAGTATCTCGCTAGGAATGACTATCGCATCCTAATCATAGACGCCGACGAGTCAAACCCCGGTCTTTACAGGATGCTCGGCCTCCCAAGGGTCAAAACGCTCGCTGAGCATCTGGGGGGAAAGAAGAGGGCCAAGATACTCATGGCGGCTGAAGGAGAGGGAGAACTCGACGAGGAGCTTTTCAAATGGACCCTCGACGAGGTTCCCGGGGAGATACTTGCGAGGAAAGGCAATCTTGCGGTTCTGACGATTGGAAAGATTGAGGAAGCGGAAGAAGGTTGCGCCTGTCCCTACGGCTTCTTGGCCAGAAAGCTCCTCGAGGGTATAAGGCTGAAGGAGGATGAGGTTATCATAGTTGATACCGAGGCGGGAATAGAGCACTTCGGTAGGGGCGTTGATAAATACGTTGATGTCGTTATCGATGTGGCTGAACCTTCTGTGGAGTCCATTGAGCTGTCGAAGAAGATAGCCTCCCTGAGCGAGAGCCTCAGCCTCAGGCACTTCCTAGTCCTCAACAAGGCCCTCCCAGGGGTTGAGGAGAAGTTGCCGGTTAAGCCCGATGTAATAATATCCTTTAACCAAGACTTCATACTCGACAGTCTGAACGGAAAGGAAGTCGAGCCAGTAGAACAGATAGAGCGGCTCTGGGGGATAATCGCCGGGTGAACAGTTTGAAAACTTGACGTTCTGACACGCCCCCTTGATCTTTTTAACAAGTCCTCGGCAAATTCCCTTGGGGCTTCTCCTCTCTCTTCGTTTTTCCCTGTGATCTTATAGCCTCCATCTCCTAATTTCGGCAACTGGTTATTTTCGTTTTAGCTTTTGGCCAATCAAGCTTCCCCAACCTATTTTCGTCATCCGTCGGTTGTCACCTTGACAATCGCCGAAAGAATTTTAAGGAAATCTAACATCATTTTTCGAAAAATCGGGTGGTTGCCATGCAGGTGGGCGAAGGATTTTTAAAGGAGCGCTATATTCCATTGCAGGCCTTTAGGGAGGAACACCAGAAGTCCATCGAGGACCTTGGGGAGTTCTGGGCGGAACAGGCGAAAGTCCTCGACTGGTTTAAAACATGGGACAAACTCTTGGACGACTCGAAGGCACCTTTTTTCCGCTGGTTCGTTGGAGGGGAGCTGAACGCGAGCTACAACGCTCTTGACAGGCACATAAAAGCGGGAAAGAGGAACAGGGCCGCGATAATATGGGAGGGTGAAGCGGGAGAAACGAGAACCCTGACCTACTACGAGCTCTACCGCGAGGTCAACCGCTTCGCCTCGGTTCTCAGAAACCTCGGCGTTGGTAAGGGCGACAGGATAGTTATCTACATGCCCCTCGTCCCGGAGGTAGTTGTAGCGATGCTCGCCAGCGCAAGGATTGGGGCTATTCACAGCGTCGTCTTCTCCGGCTTTTCAGCCGAGGCCTTGGCGACGAGGATAAACGATGCGAAGGCCAAAGTGGTCATCACCGCGGACTACCTCTACAGGCGTGGAAGGATCCTCAACCTCAAGGAGATAGTGGGCAAAGCCCTCGTCGAGACCCCGAGCGTTGAGAGCGTTGTAGTCCTCAAGAGGGGCTCCGATGGGGTCAACATGGTCGAGGGAAGGGACTACTACTGGCACAACCTCTTGGAAGGCGCTGAAAAGTACGTTGAACCCGTCCCGGTCGAGAGCAACCACCCGCTCTTCATCCTCTACACGAGCGGGACAACGGGAACGCCTAAGGGTATAGTCCACTCCACCGGTGGCTACCTCGTCTACGTCGCTAAAACCATGCAGTGGGCGTGGGGGATAAAGGAAGATGACCTCTTCTGGAACACGGCAGATGTCGGCTGGATTACCGGGCACAGTTACCTCGTCTACGGGCCGTTAACCCTCGGCCTGACCGTGATGATGTATGAAGGGGCCTTAAACTATCCCAAACCGGACAGGCCCTGGGAGATAATCGAGAAGCACGGCGTTACGATATTCTACACCGCGCCGACAGCGATTAGGATGCTCATGCGCTACGGCGACGAGTGGGTGAGGAAGCATGACCTCTCAAGTTTGAGACTCCTCGGCTCAGTTGGAGAACCGATAAACCCCGGTGCTTGGAAGTGGTACTATGAGATCGTTGGTGGAAAGCGCTGTCCAATCATCGACACCTGGTGGCAGACCGAAACCGGCGGCTACATGATTTACCCCTCTGCTGGAATACAGCTGCCGCCCCTCAAGCCCGGCTCGGCCACGTTCCCCGGCCTTGGAGTTGATGCCGATGTTTTCGACTCGAGGGGCAAGCCGGCAAAGCCTAACGAGCGCGGCTACCTCGTTATCAAGAAGCCCTGGCCCGGGATGCTCCTCGGAATCTGGGGCAACGACGAGCGCTACATAAGAACATACTGGAAGCGCTTCAGCAGGCCGGACGAGGGGGTCTGGATTTACTACCCAGCGGACTACGCGATGAAGGACGACGAGAGCTACCTCTGGATATTTGGCAGGGCAGACGAGGTTCTCAACGTCTCAGGCCACAGGATTGGAACCGCTGAAATAGAGCACGCACTGGTTCTCCATCCGGCCGTTGCCGAGGCTGCAGTAATAGGCAGGCCCGACGAGATAAAGGGCGAGGTTCCGGTGTCATTTGTGATACTCAAGCAGAACTGCACCCCGAGGGAAACGCTCAAGGGAGAGCTCATAGACTACGTCAGGGAGACCCTTGGACCGATAGCTGCTCCTGCCGAGGTCTTCTTCGTCAACAAACTGCCGAAGACGAGGAGCGGAAAGATAATGCGCAGGGTTTTGAAGGCCCTCGCGAGCGGAAAGAGCCTCGGCGACCTCTCGACGCTTGAGGACGAGGCGGGCGTTGAAGAAGTGAAAAAGGCCTTGGAAGGCTTCGAGATGCACTGACTGGCATTCTGTCCTCTATTTCTATTTCGGATTTTGCAAAAGAAAAGGAAGGTCAGCATATCCTCGGTACGGGGTCACCCTCGGGCGGCTCCATGAAGCGCTTTCCGCCGATGCCGGTCTCGAGGAGAACCTTTCCGCGATATTCTCCTATGACCTCGCCGATTATTGCGGCGTTCTTGCCCTTCTCGGTCTTCCTCATGGCTTCGAGGGCTTCCCCAGCGTATTCTTTAGCAATTACCATGATAACTTTACCCTCATTGGCCA
This sequence comes from Thermococcus sp., assembly GCF_027023865.1. Classification (NCBI taxonomy): domain Archaea; kingdom Methanobacteriati; phylum Methanobacteriota; class Thermococci; order Thermococcales; family Thermococcaceae; genus Thermococcus; species Thermococcus sp. The sequence continues at coordinate 63,195 of NZ_JALVUC010000022.1, forward strand.
CATCGTAGGGGCTTATTCCGAGCATCTCGCTGGCAGCTCTAACCTCTGGTCTTATCGGAATGTCAGCTTCCCTGATGAGTATTCCGACGTTGCTCTTTCCTGCTATCTCGTTGAGGGCGTTGCTCAAACCGGCCCTCGTTGGATCCTTCATCGCATGGATGTTCTCCCAGCCGATTGCTTCGGCTACTGCCTTGACGACTCCCCATGTCGGGGCGACGTCGCTCTTAAGCTCGGTCTCAAAGCTTATGCCCTCACGGTGGCTCATCAACGCTATTCCGTGATCCCCTATCGTCCCGCTGACCAGGACAACGTCCCCGACCTTCGCCCCTGCGTCGCTTATCGGCCTCTCAGCTATTCCGACTCCCGCTGTGATGACGAACATACCTATCTGATCTTCAACCACTTTCGTGTCCCCTGTGACTATGGGGACTGGGACTTCCTTGGCAGTCTCGTTCATGGAGCGGAGAACCCTCTCGAGGATTTCCATGTCGAGGCCTTCCCCAATTATCATGGAGTTAGCCAAGGCGAGGGGTTTTGCCCCCATCATGGCTAAATCGTTCACCGTCCCGCTGACCGCTAAGCGACCGATATCCCCTCCGGGGAAAAAGAGGGGCTTAACCGTGTGGCCGTCTATGGTGAGGACAATGTGTTTGTCCCCGAAGGGTATCGTTGCTCCATCGTCGAGGGCGTCAAGTCCTATCCCTCCGGCACTCTTTAGGGTCAGGATCTTCAGCACCACATCCCTCAAAAGCTCCTCCATTATTTCTCCACCTGCTCCATGTTCAAGCTTTACCTTTTCTCCCATCTTCACCCCCTCCAGATTCGCTTTTATCACCTCAAAGCATCAACTCCTCTCTATCCATGTATCCTTCAAGGTAAAGCCCACCTAGAAAAACCTGGCCGACGTTTATCCCGTTATCTCCACGCGGGACTTCGGTTGTCACGTGGAATCTCAGACCGTTGCTCTCGACGGCCTTTCTAATCGTCTTCACAATGAGCTCGTTGTAGGAAACACCACCGCTCATGGCTATGTCCTCCACTCCCAGTTCCTTCGCTTTTTCAATCACGACCTCTGCAAAGGCCTTTGCGAGTGCCAGATGGACGGAGTAGGCAATATCCGATGGCGAAGCCCTATCAAGGACGTCAAGGGCCTGAGGGAACAGCTCTTCAACCTTTATTAGTTCCCCTTCAATAGGCACCTCGAATTTCAGATCGTTCTTACCCCCCATAGCCAGACTCTCCAGCTTCATCGCGGGTTCTCCCTCGTAGTGCCTCCTGTAAGCGACGTTAAGCAGGACTGCGAGGGAATCAAGGACCCTTCCGGTTGAGGAGGCGTACGCCAAGTTTATCCCCTTGGTGAGCTGATTTAGAACAACGTTAAACTCGACCTCTCCATACTTAAGGTTTTCAATGGACTTTGGACAGCATTTTCTTACGATGCCTTCAAGCTCATCGATGGAGTATATTTTACTCAAGATCCCCATCAACGCTCTGAGTGGATAATAGCTCGCCAGATCACCACCGGGGAGCGGGTAGTAGTCTACATGAGCCAGCCTTTCAACATCCTCGTAGCTTAAATAGATAACCTCGCCGCCCCAGGCGTTTCCATCGGTTCCGTAGCCGACTCCGTCAAGGGCTATACCTACCGCTGATTCAAGATTCTTCTCAGCTAAAACGCTTGCTATGTGGGCGTAGTGATGTTGAACCTGGAGGAGTTCAACACCCAACTCGTTCGCAAGCTCCATAGCAAGCTTTGTTGTGTTGTAAGCAGGATGGAGGTCGGCTATTATCAAGTCGAAGTTCTTAACGCGGAGAATCCTCTTGAAGTGCTCTATCGCCTCGCGCATGAACTCAAGGACTTCAACCTTTCCGGTGTTTCCTATGTACTGACTTGGATAGACCTTCCCATTCTTGGCAACGCCGAAGGCGTTCATAAGCTCGGCACCGACGGCCAGGCCCCGGTAATCGAAGGGAATCCCTATCGGCAGGGGCACGAACCCTCTACTCCTTCTTATGACTGTCCTCCTGCCATCAACGAAGCGAATCACACTATCATCTGTTCTATTCAGTATCTTCCTATTGTGGAGGAGAAGGTAGTCAGCCATATTCTTCAGCTCTTTGAAGGCCTTCTCATTATCCTTAACCATTGGTATCCCGGGATAGTTCGCTGACGTCATGACGTAAACTTTCGTCTTGCTCCAGTGAAAGAGTATGTAGTGTGTTCCCGCGTAGGGGAGCATCACGCCAATTGTGTGCAGGCCCGGGGCCAAATTCTCAGGCAGAGGAAAGGGTTCTCTCTTGCGGAGCGTTATTATCGGCCTTCTATATGAGGTCAGTTCTTCCTCTTCTCCCCCGTTTACATAAGCGAAGCTTCTGACGGTTTTGAGGGAATCGGCCATTATGGCAAAGGGCTTCTGGGGTCTGAAGGTTCTCTTCCTTAGCTCTGAGATGACCTCCCCATTGGTTGCGTCACATGCTAAGTGAATCCCCCCGATACCTTTGATAGCTATGATATAACCCCTATCTATAAGCTCGGCCGCCTTCCTCAGCGGGTCGCCGGTTATCTCATTACCATCGTTCGTGTAAAGGCGATAGCTCGGCCCGCAGACGGGACATGCTGTCGGTTCGGCATGATAGCGCCTGTTGAGTGGGTCTTCGTACTCACTTCTACAGAAGTCACACATCGGAAATTCGCGCATGGTCGTGTTTTCACGGTCGTAGGGTAAATCCTCGATAATCGTGAACCTTGGACCACAGTTAGTGCAGACGATGAAGGGGTACATGTAGCGTTTGTTGGTTGGGTCAAACAACTCCCTTAAGCAATCGTCGCATATCGCTATATCCGGTGGGATTATTGAGTCGCCTTCCTTCCCTCCCTTCGAGCTTTTTTCAATATGGAACTCCGAAAAGCCCTGGGGTGGGATTTCTTTCTTCTCAACTCTGTCTATCCTCGCGAGTGGCGGCTTCTTACGGTGCAAATCTCGAAGAAACGCCTCTACCTCCTCCTCTCTGCCTTCAACCACTATCTCAACGCCAGCATCGCCGAGGTTCTTGACGTAGCCCTTGAGGTTGTGCTCGTGGGCTATGCGATATATAAAAGGCCTGAAGCCGACGGCCTGAACGATTCCCTGAACGTGAAGATGATACGCCCTCATCCTCTCACCGGTTCCTTTTTTGCAATCAAAGCCTTTATAGGTTTTCAAAACCAAAAGTTGAAAACGATAGGGGAATTTTGAACCCCTAGTTTAGAACAAAACCCCGTACTTGTAGAATATCTGGCAGGTCCCCTCGTAGGATACCATGCACGGTCCAATTGGGTACCTCGGCGTGCAGGTCTTGCCGAAGTGCGGGCAATCGGTTGGGAGTGCCAGTCCCCTCAGGACTGCACCGCAGAGGCAGCCTTTCTCAAGGTCCGGCAGGTTCTTGGGCACATCAACGTCGTAGAGGTTCTTGATGTCAAGTTCCTTCCACTCGTCCCTCAGCTCAAGGCCGGTTCCCGGGAAGACCCCAAGGGCGCGCCACTTAGCATCCACTACCTTGAAATATTTATCAATGAGCCTCTGGGCAACGACATTCCCCTCGTATTTCACAGAACGCTTGTACTCATTGACGACCCTTCCGTCGCCTTCCTTGTACATCTTAACAAGCAGAAGGATCGCCATAAGGACGTCGTTTGGTTCAAACCCTGCAACGACCTGTGGGATTCCGTATCTCTCACTCAGGAACTCCCAACCTTTCACACCAATTATCGTTGAAACATGGCCTGCATCTATGAGGGCATCAATCCTGCTCTTCTGTTTTATCAGCACCTCTACCCCTTGGGGTGTGAGCCTGTGAACTGAGTAAACTTTGAAGTTTTCCAGGCCCTCGTTGACTACGGCGTTTATCATCCCTGCTGTCGGTGCGGTTGTTGTCTCAAAGCCCGGGCTGAAGTGGACGACCGTCTTGTCGGGGTTCTCCTTTGCTATCCTGTAAGTGTCGAAGATTGAATAGACGACACGGACGTCATAACCTTCACTCTTTAGGTCGGCAAAGCTCCCCACCGGTGTCGGTATCTTGTACATGTCACCAAAAGTAGTCATGATAATCTCATTGCCCTCTTCTCTGGCCTTCTTCATTATCATCTGCATAGCCACGATGTCTTCGACTGGAGTTATGCAGACTGGACAGCCGGGCCCGCTGACAACCCTGACGTTCTTTGGAAGGAGCGAGCGGATTCCGGAGCGGGTTATTGTGTCTTCATGCGTTCCACAGACGTGCATTATCCTTATCTCACCTTCTAAAGTCTTTGCCTCCTCTCTGATCTTCTCGACGAGTTTTCGGGCTACACCCCTGTCCCTGTAGGGGCTGACTACATCCTCAACACCCATCTCAATCACCCGGGTAATAATAGCCTCCAATGGCGTCGTCTTCAACTTTGAAAACTTCATCCCAAGCGTTGAGTATCTCTCTAGCCGTTTCCTCATCGACGCGCTCTATTATGAAGCCCGTGTGGATGAGGACGTACTCCCCAACCTTGACATCGGGCATCAGGTCTATTCTCGCCTCCCTCTTAACCCCTCCAAAGTCAACCCACGCGGTTCCATTGTCGGGGTTAACTTCCAGCACCTTCGCGATGGTCGCGAGACACATTTTTCTCACCGTCCAGAAATACAAACTGCTGTTATTTAGCCTTTCTAAAACCTCAGGTTTTCAACCAGGAGAACGTCATCTCCACCCTCTGCTCGTGGTGGTAGGAACAGTGCTCCAGCGTTTTCCTCGCTTCCTCCTCGCTGACCTTCTCGAGGATGATACCATAGTAGATCATCACGTAGTCGCCCGGCTTCACATCCTTGATAAAGTCGAGCTTCGCCTCCTTGAACTGGCCTTCGACATCCACTATGGCTTCATCGCCCTTGACCTCAACGACCCTTCCGGCGAGCATCAGGGCCATGGTTATCAACCAAAAGTGAAAGAAAACTATTTATAGGCTTTTTCCTGACTAGTCAGTTAGGTGATCTGCATGGAAAATATGATGAGGGATGTGGTGAAGGGTGCTAGGAGCAGATACGGTTTTGAGGAGACCCTGCAGAGGATAAAGGAGAAAACTGAAGAGCTTGGATGGACTGTTATAGGGGAGCACGACTTCAGGGACAATGTTGGGCTTAAGTTTGCCGTCCTCGAGGTCTGCAACAGGGAATTCGCCACGAAGGCCGTTAGCAAGCCCGAGAACCGCTGGGTCTCAGCGATGATGCCCTGCAAGTTCTCAGTCATAGAGATGCCCGATGGGATATATGTTTTCGGCATGAACATGGGTCTCTTCGCCGGGGCTGTTGGTAGGGAGCTTGGGGAACTCCTGTCTGAGGTTGCGAGGATAGACGAGAAGATAGTCTCCTCAGTTCTTTGATTGTGTGAGTGTTTAATTTTCCTGTTTTCTTATCACAGAAAAGCTTAAAATCCTCTATGCCCATGATTGCCTAGGTGTATAATGACCGTGTAGTCAGAGGTGCCTGAATGGTCACTAAGTCCCCAGGAAAAATAAGAGAAAAGTTGGTTTCAGCAGCTATGGAGCTCTTTGCTAAGAAAGGCTTTGATAAGACCACGGTAGATGAAATTGTCGCCAAAGCAGGTGTTGCTAAAGGGACATTCTACCTCTACTTCAAGAGCAAGAAGGATCTCATAAATGAGCTGGCTTTTGAAGTGATGCCAATAATGTCAATGCCCTCGCTCAGCGACCCCTACATAACCATCAGCTACCCTAATCTTGCAGGTTACCTCCTCCAGCTCGGTAGGGAATTCATGGAGTTTTACTCAACCGAGTACCGGGCCGAGATATTCTTTCATATGCTCTCTATCGGAGAGAGAATGAGGAGTATACGCGAGATCTACACCCAATCTTGTGCCGAGCTTCTCAGGGAAGGCGCCCGGAGAATCACAGCCTACGTCAAAGTTGGCTTTGAGGACGCACTGATAGCGTTTCAAATGTTCATTGCCGCACTCATGCACTACTTACACTCCAAGAACTGTTTGGGGTTCTCTGAAGAGCATTACTTAAAGAGGGTAGTCCTCGCTGTGGTGAACAACCTTAAAATAGCGTCAAGTGTTTGAGAATCACACCATTCTTGCCCAATCCTGTTTATCCAATGCCCTCCTCTGTTCAGGGAAACTATATAAACTATTCCCACACATCTTTTATGACTGACCAGTCACTAAACGGTGGTGGTATTTGATGGAAGAGAAACTGATTCCTGTGGTCTGCCCATGGTGCTCCGTAGGCTGTCGCTTCTACGCAGTGAGTGTCAACGGATACATCAGAAGGGTGGAATTCGACTACGACCATCCGACAATAACAAACAGGGGAAAGCTCTGCCCTAAGGGGGTTGCCTCATACCAGTTTATAAACAGTCCCCAGAGACTTAAGAAACCCCTCAAGCGCGTTGGAGAAAAGGGCGAAGGGAAATTTGAAGAGATCAGCTGGGAAGAGGCTTACGGGATAATTACCGAACGGATAAAAGAGATCAAGGAAACCTACGGTCCGGAGGCAATAGCCTTCCTGAGCAGCGAGAAGATAACCCTCGAGGAGAACTACCTCATCCACAAGCTTTCCAAGGCGATAGGGACCAACCACCTTGACTTCCCTGGAAGATATTGTCAGTATTCAAACAGCCCCGCTAGGACAGCTGTTTTTGGAAGTTCAGCCGCTACAAATCCCTTTGAAGACCTTGCCAAGGCTGAGATGATAGTCGTCTGGGGCCACAACCCTGCTGAAACGGCTCCCGTACTCTTTGGTCAGTACATTGAGAAAGCTATCATCGACAACGGTGTCGAGATGATTGTCGTGGATCCGCGCTCAACAAGGGGACACAAGTACGCCTCACTCCACCTCAAGCCCTATCCTGGAACTGACCTCGCGGTCGCCCTTGCCATGTTAAACGTCGTAATAAACGAGGAGATTTACGATAAGGAGTTCGTCCAGGAGAAAACAACGGGCTTTGATAAGCTCAGAGAATCAGTTAAGGATTACACACCAGAGTGGGCTGAAAAGATAAGTGGTGTTTCAGCTGACGATATACGAAAGGCCGCGGGACTTATAGCGGGTAAGAGGACGGCTTTTCTTGTCAGTGAGGGTGTCAACCAGCATATAAATGGATTCAACCTCTCACTAGCCATAGCTGATCTAATTGCAATAACCGGCAACATAGGTAAGGAAGGTGTCTGGAGCGGTGTCTTCCCCGGAGCGCAGTGTGGATTCTGCTCTGCCATGACCGGCATAGCTCCAAACAAGCTCCCCACCGGAAAGCTCGTTACCGATGAAGCTTCAAGGGCCGAGCTTGAGAGACTCTGGGGATTCCCGATTCCTGACTGGGTCGGCTTTGACCTCACGACCATGATACGGGAGATGGGCAACAAGATACGCATGATGTACATGGTTGCCGGGAACATAGCCAAGTCCGCTCCGAACAGCGGTTGGGTTCGTGAGCAGCTCAGGAAGCTCGACTTCCTCGTTGTCCAGGACATATTCCTAACTGACACTGCCATGTACGCCGACATAGTTCTGCCCGCGGCCGCATGGTTTGAAAAGACTGGAACAGCCATAAGCGCCGAAAGAAGAGTACAGAGAAGCTACAAAGCCGCTGAAGCGCCGGGAGAGGCAAAACCCGACTGGCTCATCATCGTTGAGCTCGCCAAGGAGCTCGACTTCGGTGAGTTCTTTAAGTATAGCCACCCGGATGAAATCCTCAGGGAGATAAACAGTGTCATACCAGTATTCAAGGGTGCAACTCCTGAATACTTGGCGGAGCATCTCGAGGGGTGCTTCTTCCCGTGCAGTGAACCGGGTGAAGGGACGAAGATTCTCTTCAAAAAGGGCTTCAAGACGGCCGATGGAAAGGCTCATCTCCAGCCAGTTGAATGGCGTGAACCACCTGAGATACCTGACAGTGAGTATCCGTTCTGGTTGACCAACTTTAGGCTGGTCGGCCACTGGCACACCCTCACGATGAGTGGTGAGAGCCCGAGCCTTGAGAAGCGCTGGCCAGAGGAGTACCTTATGGTAAATCCAAAGGACGCCAGAACCCTTGGGATAAAAACTGATGACCTCGTGAAGGTCTCAACCAGGCGCGGAAGCATTCTCGTGAGAGCTGAGGTTACAAACCATGTCAGGGAGGGTGTCATAGCAATACCCAACCACTGGGACAATAACTTCCTCACACTGGATGAGATACACGAAAAGACAAAGATGGCTGAGCTGAAGGCGGTCGCCGCCAAGGTTGAGAAGGTGGAGGAGTGAGGTGGTTGAGATGGCCCACAAGAAGATTTTCCTGGACTACAACCGTTGCATTGGTTGTAAAGCCTGTGAAGTGGCCTGTGAAATGACCCATGGTGAGGCGCGCATTAAGATCTTTGAGTTCCCTGACCTCTTCACTGTACCCTTCAACTGTCGCCACTGTGAGAAGGCGCCCTGCCTCAACGTCTGCCCCACCGGAGCCCTCTTTAGGGACGAGGATGGCGCGGTTGCATTCAACCCGCTCAGCTGTATCGGCTGTCTCATGTGCGCCGTTGCTTGTCCGTTTGGAATACCAAAGCTCGACGAGGAGAACAAGATCATGGACAAGTGCGACCTCTGCGCAGATAGGAGGGAGGAGGGCCTTCTTCCCGCGTGTGTTTCAGCGTGTCCAACTGAAGCACTCAAGTACGGCGATATAAACGAGGTACTCTGGAACAGGGAAGGAAAGGTAGTAGCGAACCTGAAGGGTTCGGCCGAGAAAGGGGAGGGCGAAGAGGAGGCTTACATAATCCTCTGACTTAATTTTTGCGAAGAAAACTAAACTGACTAAAGGGGTGATGGAGCGTGGACGAAAGCATTATCTTCTTGTCATCGGCCCTCCTGCCTTTTCTCCTTCTGTTAATCTATAAAATGGAAGGCAAGGGTGCGGATTCAGTTGCCGGGACCATCATGGGGATAGCTCTACTCATCAATAGCTATGGAACATACCTATTCTTCAGGAATGGAGCAGAGAAGGTTTACCACTACACCTATGCAAGTGGGGGAACCCTTGGAGAGATCTTCGGGTTCAACGTGGACGTTGCCTCCGTTCTCATGGGCTTCACATCGCTGCTGATAGCGTTCCTGGTCGTCCTCTATGCGGCAGATTACATAGGACCCAGAAACAGGGCGCATCCAGTTGAGACTGGAAAGGGCAAGTTCTACTCACTCTTTGGCCTCCTAACTGGAGCAACGATGATCTTCATATACTCAACCAATCTAGTTCAGTTTATAGTGGCCCTCGAGCTTATGGCCATAGCGCTTCTCTATATGGTGAACTTCTACGGAAACGCCAGTAGCAAAGCCCTCAAAGGCTTCCTAGTCCTTAACCTAGCGGTCTTCCTTATGGTGATCGCCACCGCAGTTCTCGGAAACGGCCAAGAACTGGCCAAGATGGGGTCAGTGGCTCAGTCCACTAAGGATACCACGTTCGTTCTGCTTATCTTTGCGGCCCTCGCCATGAGCTCTCAGCTGTTCTTCTACTCCTGGCTCCCGGACTCAACGACGGGACCAGTTCCAACCTCAGCCTACGTCCATTCAGCCTCAATAGTCCCTTTGGGTAGCTACATGCTCTTCAGGGTCATACAGTACATGAACCCCGGCAAGAACGAGTTCTGGCTCCTTGGACTGCTCACGGTGGCACTGATAATCTTAATGATGGTTTACTACCCAATACAGAGAGATGGTAGAAAGCTACTCTCCTACTCGACCATGGCACAGGTTGGAACCGCATACCTTACCCTCACGTACGCTCTACTTGGTCACCAGGCGGGCCTTCAGATAGCCCTCTACCAGGTCGTCAACCATGCCTTCGTCAAGGCCTTAGCATTCATGAGCGTCGGTGCCTTTGCATACTCGCTAGGGACCACAAACTTCGACGAGCTGAAGGGCATAAGACACAGTGTCCCATGGGGAGCTATAGGATGGTTCCTCAGCTTCTTCGGTCTCGCCGGTGTTTTGCCCTTGGGACTGTTTTTCAGCAAGATCTTCGTTGTCATGGTCACACACCACGCAACTGGCGTGGCATCTTGGCTCTTCCCAGCCATCGTGCTCATTGACGGCGCAGTGTTTCTCATAGTAACTATAGTCTGGTTCAGGGACATCTTCTTTGGAGAGCCAGCCCCCGTTAGTGAGGTTCACACTCCAAAGCTCACGGCCGCCATAATGGTGGCACTGATACTGATAGGCACAGTTACGCCTTGGATTACTATCAACATTGTGACAAACGTGGGGTTTATGGGGTGATATGAGATGTTGATCCTCGAATACGCTATCTGGGCCTTCATCATTGGTGGTCTCCTCGGATTCCTTGTGGAATACAAGGCTTCCACAAAGGCCTCAAGCCTAATGGCGGCGGTGGGTGCAACCCTCCTGCTTGGACAGGTCTATGAAGTTTACACTAATGGTCCAGTAACTGGTAGTGTCTTCGGAGTGCCCGTTCACATAGACGGCTTATCCGCGGTCTTCCTCTTTATAGTCGGAATAGTCAGTCTTGGCTCGGCGATATTCTCAATATCCTATATGGATCACCATAAGAGAAGGGGCAAGGGCTGGGTCTACGCGATAGCTTACAATACGTTCATAGCCTCAATGGCCCTTGTCGTGACGGTCAGCAACCTCGAGTATTTCGTTACAAGCTGGGAGCTTATGACCCTCAGCTCATTCATCCTGATATTCTGGAAGGAGGATAAGAAGGACCTGGACGCCAGCTTCAAATACTACCTGACGATGCACTTCGCCGACACGATACCTCTCTTCATGCTCCTTGGCATTGCCTCAGTCCTGACTGGTAGCATACACAACCTAAGCTACTCTGCCATACATACAGCCCTCATGAGTGCACCAACTCCCACCAGGCTCCTGTTCTACGCACTGACCCTCAGCGTGTTCATATCTAAGTCGGGCATCGTTCCCCTGCACTTCTGGCTTCCAGATGCCCACCCAGCGGCACCTAGCAACGCCTCGGCCCTACTCAGTGGCATAATGATAAAGACTGCGGTCTACGGACTCCTCAGGTTTGACTGGCAGATCGTGGGACACAATGCAAACCTCGGTTACCTCGTGGTTCTCCTCGGTGCGGCAACGCTTACAATAGGAACGCTCTATGCCCTCAGGGAGACCAACTCCAAGAGGCTACTTGCCTACCACAGCGTTGGCCAGATGGGTTACATCTGGCTTGGGATAGGTATAGGCATGGCTCTGATTCCAAGAGGTGGTACACTGGCAGCTATCGGTGCCCTTGGAATGTTCGCTGGCCTCTTCCACGCCATTAATCACGCCGTCTTCAAAGGTTCACTCTTCCTCGAGGCAGGTGCTGTTGAGTATGCCACGGGCACAATAAACCTCAACGAGCTGGGTGGTCTGGGGATTAAGATGCGCGTTACAGCCCTAGCAACACTGTTTTCATCGCTAGCAATAGCCGGTGTTCCCCCGTTCAACGGATTCATAAGCAAGTGGCTCATCTACGTAGCCGGTTATCAGTCAAGGAACCTCTTCCTAGCCTTTGGAGCGGTCCTAGCGGTGGTTATAAGTGCCGTTACCCTCGCCTCGTTCATAAAGTTCTACGGGGCCCAGTTCGGCGGTGAAAAGAAGAAGTACAAGGACGTCAAAGAGGTCAAAGAGGTTCCAGGAAGTATGCAACTTGGTGAGTGGATACTGGCCGGATTGACGCTCTTTATAGGCATCTTCCCGGGATTATTCGTCAACTTCCTCAACGGGGCAGTTGGAACCGTCAACAATGGTCTAGTAGCTGACATTCCCCACAACCTCTACAAGATAGGCTTTGGATCGGTGCTCTTCAGCCCGGTGCTCTTTGTGGTACTCCTCGGCATCCTAGTGTTCGGCTTCTACTTGACATTTAAACCAAGTTACGGCAAGGAAGCACGGCCATGGGACTGCGGTACAACGGACTTCGATCCTGATGAGTACCATGTAAACGCAGAGGGTTTCTACGTCAAATTCGAGGAGAAAGTTGAGTCGTTCTACAGGTTCATGGACTGGTTCTACATGATAGGCAGTGGTATAGTCCACTACACGGTGAGAGGCTACATGTGGATGGCTAGCTACTTCGTTAAGATAGTCGACACACCTTACACCGGGATCAAAAGTGTCTCAGATCTACGGAAGAACGAAGTGCTCTATGGAGACGAAGAAGCCTTCAAACCGCTAGTCAGATTCCTCAGAATAGCCTGCGACGTACTACCCGGGGTTAGGCTTGGAACCTTCGTTATCCTGGCCCTAGTAATTGTGGGGGCAGTGATAGGTATACTAATGGTACTGTGAGGTGAGGAAGATGGAAACCGCCGTAAAACTTGGATTCAGCCTTGCTGGCATCATCATAATGCTGCTCCTCCCGCCTTACTTAGAGGGTATAGCGAGAAGGGTAAAAGCTAGGCTTCAGTACAGGCGCGGGCCGCCGCTCAGCCAGACCTGGTATGACCTCAAGAAGCTGTTCAGCATGCCCTCAGTCAAACCCACTAAAAGGGCACTCTTCACTTGGGCACCCTACCTCGCGCTGGCATCGGCTATCAGCGCCGCTTTACTCCTTCCCTACGGCAGTGTGGTTCCAGTGGACTTCGGATTTAATCTAGTGGTATTCTTCTACGTTGTAGTCCTAGTCAGCGTCTTCCTGATGCTCGCCGGACTGGCCGTCCAGAACGCCTTCAGCCACCTCGGCTCGGCGAGGGAAATGCAGATAATCCTCACCGTCGAGCCACTGATAGCAATACTCTACGGGGTCCTGGCTTACAACTCTGGCTCGCTCAACCTTTACACCATACTAACGGGACTTCATCTCACCCCCTCACTGGTGCTGACCTACATGTTGCTCGCGTATGCTCTTTATGTCGAGAGCGGTTTCGTTCCCTTTGACATAGCCGAGGCCGAGCAGGAAGTCATAGGTGGCCCCCTCAGCGAATACAGCGGAAGGCTTTTAGGAGTCTTTTACTACGCAATATACATCAAACGCTTTGCTCTGCTGTGGTTCTTCATCAGCCTGTTAACGCTTCCATGGATAGGGCCGATAGAAACGTCAGGGAAGGCAGCACTTGTCCTGGCTCTTCAGTTCATCCTGACTGTGGCGTTCTATCCGATCATAGCGGCGCTTGAGGCAACGAACGCGAGGCTCAGGATAGACCACGTGGTCAAGATGAACACCCGCGCCTTCTTCGCGGGACTGATAATACTCGCAATGGCGTTCATGGGGTGGTGAATATGGTGACTACTACAAAAGATTTAGAGGCGCACTTTGAGTTTGAGTGCAGGGCCTGCGAGAACGGCCGCTGTGCAAAGGCTAATGTTGATGCTATACTCTCGGAAAGAGAGGGCCTCAGGGACTTTTACGAGGCCTTTAAGGAGCACATAGCAAGCTGCAAGAGAATGACCTACGGGCAGTACATGTTCGCAATAGACAGGGAAGTGCTTCCTGATGCAGTCCTCTGGTGGCACAACCACCCGAAGTACAAGGAGACGCACATGTCGACCGCAGTTGGAACTGACGAGAGGCCCCTTAACGGTCACTTTGTCTACATGCCCTTCATAAGTGTCCAAGTTGAACCCCTCAACATGGACAAGAACTATTGGGTGTTCCTAAGGGCTTATCTACCTGGTGATGACCCGAGCTTTCCAAGCGTAGCCAAAAACCTTCCAGCCGCCTTGTGGATTGAGAGGGAAGTCAAGGACCTGCTTGGATTCAAACCCACGAACCATCCGGACCCAAAGAGGCTAATACTGCCAGAAGACTTTCCGGATGGTGTCTACCCGCTTAGAAAGGACATGGATTACAGACATTCCCCGATTACTGAACCTACGACGGAGTACCGGAAAACACCGGAGGACACGACGCTGGTTCCAATGGGTCCCGCCCATATGGGTATAGAGGAGCCGGCTCACTTCAGGCTGTTTGTCAGGGGCGAGGAAATCGTCGATGTAGACTACCGTGGCTTCTACTCACACAGGGGAATAGAGAAGACCGGCGAAGGAAGACTCACGTACAACCAGGTGCTTTTCCTTGCCGAGAGGATATGCGGTATCTGCGGTTATCAACACTCCGTCAGCTACGCGATGGCCGTTGAGCGTTTGGCCGACGTGGAAATCCCCGACAGAGCAAGGTATATCAGAACGCTGATGCTCGAGCTCGAGAGGATTCACAACCACCTCCTCTGGGTTGGCATCGCAGCTCATATGGTGGGTTATGACACCGGATTCATGCACGCATGGCGCATCAGGGAGCCGGTTATGTGGCTCGTTGAGAGACTCACAGGAAACAGAAAGCAGTACGGAATGAACATAGTTGGTGGCGTCAGGAGGGACTTACTTGATTACAGAAAAGAGGACGTCCTCAAGACGGTGAAACAGATACGTGAGGGAACTCAGACCTTCCTTGATATAGCACTGAACACAAACACCTTTATCAAACGCGCTGAGGGCGTTGGAATACTCCCCTATAAGGTCGCCAAGGCTTACTCCGTCTTGGGGCCAACGGCCAGGGCCAGCGGAAGGAAGATCGACGCGAGGCTTGACCAAGCAACGAGAACCGCTACGGCCTATGACGAAGTTGACTTCAAGGTTCCGGTCTACAAAGAGGGCGACGTTCTCGCGAGGGTTCTCGTCAGGATGGACGAACTCTTTGAGAGTCTCTGGATCGTGGAGCAGCTCATCGATCAGATGCCAGATGGCGATATAATGGTTCCGATCGGAAAGCTACCAGAGTACGAGGAAGCCCTCGGATTCACCGAAGCCCATCGCGGTGAAGTCGTTCACTACGTCATGACCGGAGAGAAGAATAAGGTCTACCGTTGGAAGGTTCGCGCTCCTACCTACAACAACCTGCCCGCAGTTCCAGAGATGCTCAAGGGTTACCACGTCGCTGACGCGCCGCTGATCATTGCAAGCATAGATCCATGCTACTCCTGTACCGAGAGGGTACAGTTCGTCGACATGAACACCGGCAAGATAAAGGTTCTCACAGAGGCAGAATTCAACGAGTTATCAATCAAATACAGGGGGGTGTTCTGATGGCCGAGAGCGTTTCCTACACCGAGAAGCTCAAGAAGTGGAACCGCTACGAGGCCGAGAAATTCAGTAAGAAGGCCCCTGTTACCACCCCCTATCCCTTTATTGACATCGAGAAGCCCCCTGAGTACAGGGGGATCCCCCACATCAACCCGGAGAAATGCATAGGCTGCGGCGCCTGCGTCAATGTCTGCCCACCTGATGCGCTCATAATGGAGTGGGACAAGGAGCACGGCGTAAAGAGGCTCACCTATAACGCGGCCCGCTGCATTAGGTGTGCCCGCTGTATCGAGGTCTGCCCGACCGGAGCGATGGAGCCAACAACACGCTTTGAGGTAGCGACCGACAATAAGGAGGACTTGGTCGAGGTCGTCGAGCATAAGTTAGCCTACTGCGAAGAGTGCGGCGAGTATCTCGACTTCACCGAGAGGCAGATTGAGTACGTCAGAAACATCCTGCCTAAAGACGTCTTTGACATGTATTCTCTAGAGGATAGGATAACCCTGACACAGGAGGAGAAAATGCGCAGGACAGTCGTCAAGCTCAGGGAAACAGAGGGCAATGTCTATCCAGCGTTCATGCTTGTGAAAAAGAAGGTAGAGGACGATAAAGGGGGTGAGGAGTGATGGGAAAGCAAAGACTTAAGTCCGTCTGGGTCTACCACGTTGATGCCGGCTCGTGCAACGGTTGCGACATTGAAGTCCTAGACGTCCTCAGCCCGTACTATGATGTTGAGAGACTCGGTGTCAAAGTGGTGCCCAATCCAAGGCACGCGGACGTGCTCTTCATCACAGGGCCTCTCACGAGGCAGACGAGAATAATGATAAAGAAAGCCTACGAGGCCATGCCTCCAAAGCCGAGAATAGTAGTGGCTATAGGAACCTGTGCCTCAAGTGGGGGCATCTTCTACAACAGCTACGCCCTATACAATACCTCTCCTCAACGTGGAAGGGACAGACTGAGGAGCGGCGGACCGGAGATGATTGTTCCAATAGACATGTACATTCCCGGCTGCCCACCCAGCCCGGAGGAAATACTCTACGGCATCGCGCAACTCCTTGGCATCAAGGAGAAAAAGATGAAAGGGGAATACTGGGTAGCCCTTCCACCCGAAGTGGAGTCAAGTAAAGAGAACGAGATAAAGTTCAAGATACCCGACAGGCCGATACCCCTGCGCTACTGGCTAACGCTAAGGGAGGAGTTAAGAAGGGTGGTCGGTTACTACGACAGGGACGCGGTGTTGAATGACTTCATCGAGCTTGTAGGGAGAGCCTACGAGGAAGCTCCAGACAGCCCCGAGGAGAAGCTCCACGATCTAGTTACCGGCTACTTCCTCATGGAGAAGGACTCTAGAGTGCAGGTTGCCATGCGCTTTCTTGAAAACGAGTTCTGGCGTATGGTGAAGGAGTACCATGAGTGGGGGGAGGCACTCAAGGAGAAATATCCCGTGACGGCGGGTGTCTGAAGTGCCCTGGAAGCTCTACAGGTTCAGGTTTGAGGACTACCCTGAGTACTCAGCTAGGATAACTGGTCACTTCGCAGGTGACATGATCATCATAGAGGAAGAGGGGGAGCTGAGCGAGGAGGCCGTAAAGCTCCTCAAGAAGGCCCTTGGGATCGAGGAAAATGAGGGGAAGTTCGATATAGAACCACAGGATATCATGAAGCTCCCGCTGGAGGAACTGCCCTGGGTGGACAGGCAAACCCTGATTACCGCAGCCGAGAAGCTTGACTCCGAGAGCAAGCTTCACATCGAGTACCGCTACCAGCCAACCTTCGATTGATTCTTGCTTTCCAAAACTTTTCTGGGGGGGAAGGAATGGACGCCGAAACGCTGAGAAAGGCGAAGGAAGAACTAATAAAAAGGGTAGAGGATTTCTATGGTAACAACCTGCTCTCTGTAGTATTCTACGGAAGGCATCTCCACGACCCAAACTTCCCGGAGATAGACGTGGTAGTTATAATCGACAAGCCCTACGATCCCGTCAAGATGAACCGCATGGCAGACTTTGTTGAGAACATCAGGGACCCAATAGAGGAGAAGTACGGCTACCACGTCTCCTTCGAGCTGTATACGAGGGAAGAAGCCGAGAACTTCCACTCTGGCTATCTGGACGTCTTTGTGAACTACGAGATAGCCTACGACAGGGACGGCTACTTCGAGTGGCTTAAAGAGGAAATGCTCAATCCGAAGACGGTTATGAAGCACGTCCAGTATCTCAGCACTATCGAGTACATTCCAGTTGATAGGGAGGACAGGGAATGATAGGTGCCGTCCTGGCCGGTGGAAAGGGAAAGCGCTTCGGAGGGGATAAACTCCTCTTTAAAATCTCCGGAAAGCCTTTAATAATCCATACAATCGAAAGGCTCGAAGGGGCGGGTTCAATAGATGAGGTCGTCATAGTCGCCTCCCCAGAGAACGTGGGGAAGCTCAGACCCCTTGGCTATGAGGTCATTGTTGACGAACTCCTCATTGGCCCGATTGGGGGTATCTACACCGCTTTATCGCTCGGCGATGCCTTCGTTGTCGCCGGCGACATGCCTCTCCTCGTGCCCGGGTTTATTGACTTCATAGTCGAGCGTTTTAGGCTTGTCAGGAAGCCCGCCTGCGTGCCTCGGTGGAGCAACGGCTACCTTGAACCGCTCCATGCGGCATATTCCAGGAGGTTCAGGAGTCTCCTGGAAGAGAAAATTAAGACGGAACAGTACGCCATAAACCGAGCGGTGAGGGATAGCGACGCCTGCTACATTGAAATCGAGGACTTTCCAGAGAGCTGGAAAGAGAGCCTCTTCAATGTGAACACGCGGGAAGATTTGAGGAGGATTAAAGGGATTCGGGAAAGTTAAACCTCTCTTCTACGTAGTTTTCAAAATTCCAGCCAAAAGCCCCGCGAGCCTCTCCGCCTTTTCCTTTATCAGCTCGCTCGGCTCCTCGAAGAGGCCGGTTGAACCTGGCTGGCAGCCTATCAGAATAAAATCTGTATTGATCATCGTCTTCATGAACCGGGTTACAAACTTCAGCGGGAGCCCGTGGGTTGATACTGCCTCCCCAATCGTTCCCTCCGGGTCTGCAATGATATACTCCCCCACCTCCCCGTTGAAGCCAACTGCATCAACGAAGACCACCAGATCGGGCAGGAAGTCCCTTATCTTTCCGGTGTAGTTCTCAGGAACCTCGCCGCAGTTTATCACGAGAATGTTGGGATTGTCCAGGAGTTCATTGAGTCTCCCGGCAACAAGAACGCCGAATGCATCATCTCCCCTGATGTCGTTGCCGATGCCGCAGATTACGATTCTCTTTTTCCCTTCAAAAACTTCCTCGAGGGCGCTCATTGAAGACACCTCAAAAAGGAAAGGGAATCAAAGCTTCCCCGCTATCTTCTTTATTCTACCTGCGAACTCGGTCTTCATGAGCCCCTCTACGTTTCCAATCTTTGAGTCAAGGTCTGGATAGAATGGTATCCCTCCGAGGTACTGGGTTCCAAACTCCCTAGCCAAAGACTCAACGTTCTTCTCCTCGTCGAGTTGCTCTGAAAGGAGTTTCATGTTCTCCACGATTCCGAGAACCTTGTGTTTCTCTTCAATGAGGAGCTGGACGAGCTTTCTAACCACGTTGAGTGCGAGCTTTGAGGGTGTCGCGACAACGAGGAACTCACCGCGCTTAAGGAAGCGGAGGACGTCCAAAAGCTGGTCACCTAAACCCGGGGGCATGTCTATGATGAGGTAGTCAAGCTCGTCCCAGCGGGTTATAGTGAGTAGTTCGATGAGGGCATCACTTATCTCCTTCCCGCGGAGAGGTGTTGGCCTATCCTCGGTGTAGTAAGCAATCGTCATGAACTTGATCCCATGGATGGTATGTGGAACGACGCCTTTATCCTCCTCAGGGAACTCCCTCGGCTCAAAACCTAGAATCACATGGTCGCTCGCCCCGTGAAAGTCGAGGTCAAGGAGGCCGACCCTGTAGCCTTTCCCTGCTAAAGCCAGCGCGAGGGTTGTTGAAACGAGCGACTTTCCAACGCCACCCTTCCCGCTGACGACAGGGATGATCCTCTTTACATCCTCAAGCCTCGCGTTAATCGCTATCTCGCGCGGGTCTATTCCAGCCATCATGCATCTCCCCCCTTCTCAATCATTATTCCGGCGACGTAAACGCCCCTGCCTTTGACGATCTCGAAGTCATGACTTCCACATTTTGGGCAGGCCAAAAAGGCGTGAACAACCTCTGGAATGAAGTGCATGTCCTCCCTCAGGCGCTCGTCGAACCTGTTCTTAACTTCCCTGAGCTTCCATTCATAGCCGCAGTTCCGGCACCTGAAGACAGCTTCCTCCCCAATGAACTCTATCTTCGCTCCCTCTGCAATCGTGCCAGAGAAAAGCTGTTCCATCGCGAACTTCACTATCTCCTCATCAACGTCCTGCAGTTCCCCAAGGACTACCTTGACCGCCTTGACGCGCTTCGCTCCCTCTCTGTTGGCGTAGTCAAGGACGGTTCTAACTATGGCATCCGCCAGTGCCCACTCGTGCATGGTATCACCAAAGTGGCATAAACATAACACTTTAAAAATACTTAAGCCCAAAAGTGGGTAGTCAACCTGCGGGTGATCCAAAGTGGGGATTATCAGGTTTGGTGTTTCGGTTCCAGAGGAGCTGCTTGGGAAGTTTGACAAGATCATCGAGGAGAAGGGCTACGTCAATAGAAGTGAGGCCATAAGGGACATGATGCGCGACTTCATAGTGCGGCACGAGTGGGAAACTGGCGACTCCGAGATTGCCGGGACAATAACTATGCTTTACAACCACGACGAGGCGGAGGTTGTCAAAGAACTCCTAGATTTACAGCATGAGTACTTAGGGGAGATAATCTCGAGTATCCATGTTCACATGGACAAGCACAACTGCCTTGAGGTCGTTATCGTCAAGGGCAAGGCGAGCAGGATAAAGGAGATAGCGGACAGGCTCCTGAGCCTGAAGGGCGTGAAGCACGGCAAACTCGTCATGACCGGGACAGGAAGGGAGCTGGTTTAACATCTGAAGATCTGTTGGGGATTGTCCCCTTTTTTCAAGTTGATGTTTGAAACCCTTGGTTCATAACACGATAAAAGAGAAAAGGTTAAAAATTGTGTTACTCTTTCTTTGTCTGGTGATACCATGCTCAACCTCAACCGGCTTGTGGAGGGGAGGGACGCAGAGGGAGTGCTTGAATATGCGAGGGAGTTTCATGGGCACGTTTGCCCGTACCTCGCACTTGGGATAAGGGCTTCACTGGTCGCAATGGACGAACTGGGCGTCGGCAGGCTCGACTACTCAGGCAGCGTTGATGAGAGCATTCTCGCGATAGTAGAGAACAACAGTTGCTTCGCCGACGGCGTGCAGGTTACCACCGGTTGCACCCTGGGCAACAATTCGCTCATCTACCTCGACCTAGGGAAGACGGCTTTAACCCTCGTGAAGCGCTCGACCTGGGAGGGCGTCAGGGTCTATGCAGACGCAGAAAAACTGGAGAAGTACTACCCTCCCGGGGCGACCGAGCTTTTTAACAAAGTCGTCAGGGAGAGGAAAGGAACACCTGAGGAGAAGACAAGGCTCTGGGAGCTTTGGGAAGAAGCTGCCCACAGGATACTACACATGCCAAAGGATGAGTTTAAAGTAGAGCACGTTAACGTGCCACCAATAGAGCAGGCCCCCATATTCGAGAGCGTGCGCTGTTCTAAGTGTGGTGAACTGGTCATGGGCACCAGGGCGGTTTATGTGGAAGGGAAACCCCTATGCCTCCGCTGTGCTGGAGAGAGGTACCTCGGTGTGATTGGTAGGGGGATAGTGGAGTTTAAAGGTGGGGATTGAATTGAGGAGGTTCTTTGCAATCTTTCTCATAGCGATGGTGGTGGCTGTCAGTGGGTGCATAGGTTCAAGTAACGTTTCCAGCAACTCTCCCACCACAGCCAAGGCATCTCCGAGCGTGACGGCATCTCCTCAGTACGTCCAGGTAACCGACGCCCTAGGGAGAACTGTCAAGGTGCCGGTCAACGTTACCCGCGTCGTTGCAGTTGGCCCCGGGGCACTGAGGATGATGGTATACCTGAACGCAACGGATAAGGTGGTTGGAATCGAGGAGTTTGAGAAGCGCTTCCCCTATGGGAGGCCCTACATACTCGCCCACCCTGAGCTTCTAAAACTGCCCATAATCGGACCTGGTGGACCTGGGAAACTACCGAACTTCGAGGCGCTCATCAAGGTCCATCCAC